>CAYMHO010000004.1:43499-73963 GCA_964390195.1 uncultured Fimbriiglobus sp.
TTTCTTTTCGGGGGTTGGCGCCGCCTCTCGCAACCTGTTCCCCCTGGCCCTCGCCTCCCGGCTGACCAACCCCGCCACCCACAACACCCCCGTCATCACCGCGTACCAGCCGAACTGGTGCAAATCGAGCGGGCGGATCGCAATCAGGTTCAACAGCACCGTTCCCACCACCGCCGCCCAGCCGATCATCCCCTTCGCCCGCGCCACCAGTTGCACCGCCGGCACCAGCAGCACTACCAAGTCAAACATCCACCCGCCATACGGGGCGAACAGGCAGCTCACCAGCACGGCGGCGGGCAACTGCTCACGCCAGTCCCAGTTGTTCCACTGCAGCAACCGGTGAATCGCCATGAAGACGCACGCTACCGCACACGGCACGAACTGAATCCAGAATCGTTCCGGGTCCACGGCGTGGCGGGTGTCGTAGCTGATGAGCGGAAGCGCCCAGTCCTTGAGCGGCACCGTTTCGGGCGTCGCTGGGCGGTTGGCGGCTTCGATGAAGTGCTGAAAAATGTGTGTGTTCAGCGCGATCGCGATCAGCGAGCCGACCGCCAGCATCGCCACCCCGCCGACCAGCACCCGCCAGCCGCGGTCGCGGAACACGTCGAGCACAATCAGCACCCCGACCACCGCCAGCAGGTGCGGCTTGATGGCCGTGAGAGCGGCGAAGCACCCGGCGAGCGTCGGGCGGGAACAGCGGAAGTACAGAAAGCCGCTCAGGCCGAGCAGCAGCAACCCGGTGTTCTGCCCGTAGTGGGCCATCCAGAACGTGGGGGCGAACGTGAACGCCACGAGGTGTGGCACGAACCACCACTTCGCCGGCCCGCCGTAGGTTCGCCATAGCAGTTCAACCGACACGAACACCAGCGACAGTTGCGCGAACAGCCAAATCCACCGGGCGATGTGGTAGGGTAGCCACCCGAGCGGGGCGTACAGCGGGAGCGTCCACGGCGGGGTCCACAGGCTGACGGCTTGCTTCAGGTGCGGCTCGTTCACCGCTTCGCGTTGCACCGGCAGCAGGTCGGCCCCGTTGTACGGGTCGCCGCCGGTGGCTAGCACGCGGGCGGCACTCCAATACTCGGTGAAGTCCTTCGGCGGGAAGATGCCGGGAAGGGCGAAGACCAGCCCGAGGGCGACGAGCGGGAACGGCAGCAGGCGGAGCCACGTCATGAATGGAACCGGGAACGCAGTGACCGGGTGAGTCTAGCACCCACCCGGTCACTGCGTTCCCGGTTCCAGGTCTACTTCTTCTCCGGGAAGCTCACCCCGTCGATCACTTCCTTCTCGCGGTCGGCCAGCTTGGCCGCCTTCTCCGGGCTGCTCAGGAACACCACCGTCACCTGCTCCCCGCTCGGGGCGGCGATCAGGTAGAACGTCTGCACCACCGGGTTGCCGTCCTGCTTGCCCTTCCCGCTCCAGCGGTACACCCACTTGCCGTCCGCCTTCACCTCACCGTCGGCGATGGCCTCGCTCGCCTCCCACCCCGGCACGCGGGCGATCAGTTCTTTGAACTCGGCGGCCGTCGAGTGCCCGCCCGCCTCCGCCTTCTTCCACACGCTCGCCGTCGCCTGGGCCACCGGCTCCCCGCCGGCCATCAGCCGCAGGACCACGTGCTCCGGCGTCACCCCCACCGTCATCCACTCGCGGGGGTAGGTGAGGGTGTACTTGGCCGCCGCGTGCCGCAGGCGGGTCATCTCGGTCGGCACCTTGTCGGCCGGCACCTTCGCCCGAGCTTCGGCGGACAGTTCCTTCGGCTCGTCGGCGACGGCCTCCCGCTTGATCGTCCACTTCACCTTCACTTCAGTCGCCGGTGACACCGGACCGGCCTCCCGCTCGTCGGCCTGCTCCCACACCAGCCCGGTGAGGCGGCCGGTCGCCACGTCGAACGTGCCGGTCGCGGTCACGCTCACCTTCACCCCGGCGGCCATCTCCACCCCCTCGGCCGTGCCGCCGATGGTGAACGTGGCCACCCCGTCCTTCACGCTCGCCAGGGTGCCGGTCAGCTTGTTCTTCACCAGCCCGTCGAACAGCAAGGCGTGCTGGCACCCCGAGTCCGACACCGCCCACGTCTCCCCCGCCTTCAGCTCCTTGTTCGGCAGCAACAGGGGCAGCGCGAGCGTGTCGAAGTGGTCGCCGACCAGGTCCAACTCGTCGCGGGTGAACGGCCCGTTCGGGCAGACGTGCAGCGTCTCGGCCTCGGTCCGCAGGGCGACGGTCAGCCGCCGGTCGGCGGACAGTTCCACCCGCCGCAGTTCACCGCCGGCGTTGTTCGCCGCCTTCGCCTCGGTGTAGTGTCGCACCACTTTGCCCGCCCCGCCGGCCGCGTCCGGCGACTCCACCCGCTCGACGAACTTGATGCCCGCCTCGCCGGTCATGGGCAAGCTCTGCACCTTGCCGTCGCGGTCCAGCTTCATGGTGCCGTCGAGCTTGAGCGACAGGTCGTAGCGGAAGTGCTCGCCCGGCTTCAACTGCTCGCTCAGTTTGGCGGTCTGGGCGAACAGCGGGGCGGCGAGGAACAGGCCGGCGAACACGGCCAGACGAACCGGCATCGGGGAACCCTCCGGGCGGCAGATGGCGGGGGATACCGTGAGGGCGGCGGGCGGGTCAAGATGGGCCGGGCGAGGGTGGGCGGCGCGGTGTCGGCGCGGGTCGCCCGTCGGCTTGACACAAAATGCCACGCCGGGTACACGCCCGCCGCTTCGGTGCAGGGATGCGCCGGGCGGGGGGACCGTCGATGACTGCCATCCGTGAGGTCGGCTACAGGGGTTGGGCTGTCGGGCTGCTGCTCGCCGTCGGGCTGGCGGCCGTCGCCCCTCCCCCGGCCGCCGCCCAGCAGTACGCGTCCCCGGTCGGGCGGAAGATCGCCGACGTGCGGGTGGTGGACAACTCCGTCCGCACCACCACCCACATCCTGGCCAAGCTGATGAGCGTGCGGAAGGGGAGCACGTTCGACCAGAACGGGGCGAACGCGGACGTGGCCCGGCTGCTCGAAACCGGCTGGTTCGCCCCGAACGGGGTGGAGATGAAGACGGCCGTCGGCACCGACGACACCGTCACCGTGTACGTGTACGTGAAGGAGTTGGGCAGCGTCGTCAGGGAGATCAACTTCGTCGGCCACCAGCACTACACCGAGTCCAACCTGCTCGACCTGTCCCCGCAGCTCCGCCGCGGCGCCCCGCTCAACCCGGCCCGCAACCGGCAGGCGGCCGCCGCCATCGCCCAGAAGATGCGGGAGGACGGGCGGTACTACGCCACCTGCGCGCTCACCAGCGGGGGCAACCCCGGCGACGAGGTGGTGACGTTCCGCATCGTCGAGGGGCCGGTGGTGCGGGTGGGTGCGGTGGAGTACCGCGGCAACTCGGTGCGGTTCGAGACCAGTTCGGGGCGGCTGAACACGGTGGCCAAGGCCCGCGGGCCGATGTTCGGCTTCCCCACCGTGCTGACGCCCACCTTCACCCCGCAACTGCTCGACATGGACCGCAAGGCGCTGCTCGCGCACTACCACCAGCTCGGCTTTCTGGACGCGATGATCGACGTGGAGGTGGTGCCCACCAGCTACGACCTGAGCACCGTCAAGCTCATCTACCACGTCCGCGAGGGCCAGCCGTACACGGTGAACGCGGTGCGGGTCGAGGGGAACACGGTGTACGGCGAGAAGGAGTTGAAGAAGTTCACCGAGCAGGAGGCGGGCAAGCTGTACGACGAGGTGAAGGTGCAGCAGGACGCCGTCCGCATCAGCAAGTGGTACGGCAGCGGCGGGTACCAGGTGAAGGTGGTGCCCGAGCAGTTCGTGGTGCCCGGTAAGCCGAACCAGGTGGACGTGTGCTACCGGGTGTTCGAGGCCCAGCGGAACGTGGTGCAGCAAGCCCAAGCGGGCGGCGGCGGCGACCTGCGGGCGCAGGCCCCGCGCCGCCCGGACCGGGTCGGCGAGATCAAGGTGGAGGGCAACCTGTACACCCGCCGGCGGGTGATCATGAACGAGATCCGCGGCATCCTGGAGCCGGGGCAGGTGCTCGACTACGGGCGGATCAAAGAGGCGGAGATGAACCTGGCCCGCCGCGGGCTGTTCGACATGGAAGAGCCGCCGACCATTCAGGTGGACGACTCCAGCCCGGACAGCGAGTTCAAGGACATCATCATCCGGGTGCGGGAGACGCAGACCGGGCAGGCCGGGCTGCAACTGGGGGTGAACTCGAACGCCGGGGTGATGGGCACGGTGACGGTCAACCAGCGGAACTTCGACATCACCCGCATCCCGATGAGCTTCGACGACCTGTTCAGCGGGCGGGCGTTCCGCGGGGCCGGTCAGGAACTCCGCCTGACCGCCATGCCGGGGACGGTGTTCCAGCGGTACGAGGCGGCGTGGCGGGAGCCGTACCTGTTCGACAGCCGGTTCGGCCTGACCACCAACTTCTACTACACCAGCCGGGCGTTCAACGAGTACTACGAGGACCGGTACGGCGGGCGGTTCACCCTCGACTACCGGTTCGACAACAACCCCATCTGGGGGGCCAACCTGTCCACCCGGGTGGAGGGGGTGAGGATCCACGGCATCCCGTTCGACGCGCCGACCCAGATCGCCCGCGACGCCGGCAACCACACCGTCCTCGGCCTGCGGGCGGGCGTCAACCGCGACACCCGCGACAGCTTCCTGACGCCCACCACCGGGAGCATCCTGGACGTCGGGTTCGAGCAGGTGCTGGGCAGCTACACAGTCCCCATCGGGACGGCCAACTTCACCAAGTTCTGGACCCTGCACCAGGCGCGGGACGGCGGGTGGAAGGGGGTGCTGGCCAGCCGCACCCAGTTGACCGTCATGGCCGACAACGCGCCGGTGTTCGAGCGGCAGTTCGCCGGCGGGTTCAACAGCCTCCGCGGGTTCCAGTTCCGCGGGGTGGGGCCGTTCAACGTCGGCCCGCTCGGCCTGGCCGGGTACCACACCGGGGGCACGTTCGCTTACCTGAACACCCTCGAATACCAGCTCCCGCTGACGGCCAACGAGCGGGTCAGTGTGGTCGCCTTCTGCGACCACGGGACGGTGAGCGACCGCATCACGCTCGACGACTACCGGGTGTCGGTCGGCGTCGGCCTGCGGCTGAAGATCCCCGGCATGGGGCCGCTGCCCATCGCGCTCGACTTCGGCTTCCCGATCAAGAAAGGGCGGACCGACATCGACCAGATGTTCAGCTTCTACATCGGGTGGATCGGCGGCGGCGGGCAGTGACCGCAGAACTGTAGCCGGGGTCTGTGACCCCGGTCCGACCGGCCTCACAGAGGCCGGCTACAACAGTACGGCTCGCCGGACCTCCTTCGGAGCTTCCCCGTGTCCCTGTTCCACATGCCGGCCGAGTACGCCCGCGACTACCCGCCGCCGCGGGGGAACGCCCTGCTGCTCAGTTGCATGGACCTGCGGCTGCTGGACGACATCGAAGAGTTCATGGACCACGACAACCTGGCCAACCGGTACGACCACCTGGTGTTCGCCGGGGCGTCGCTCGGGGCGCTCGGGGCGCCGGGGGCGGCGACCGAGTACCCGCACTGGCGGCAGTGCTTCTTCGACCACCTGGGGGCGGCGGTCGAACTGCACGCGGTGAAGGACGTGTACGTGATGGAGCACCGCCACTGCGGGGCGTACCACGGGGTGTTCAAGGTGTGCCCGGAGTTCGGGGACAGCGCGAAGGAGCAGGCGGACGAGGAGGCCGTCCACCTGAAGTACGCCACCCTGCTGGAAGCGGAGATCGGCAAGTGGGCGGCGGCGAAGGGGGTGGAGCTGCGGGTGCGGAAGTTCCTGATGGACCTCCGCGGGAGCGTGTTCCAGATGACCAGCGCCCGGACGGGGCGGGGGAAGCGAACCTCCTAACCCCCACCCCGCCGGGCAGGCTCTCACTGTCCGGGGAGGGCCGGCGGCGTCTGCGGCTGCCGCGCCTGCTGCTGCCGCTGGATTTCCGCGTTCCCGTCCTCGAACGCCTTCCGCGTCTCCTTCCGCCGCTCGGCGAACTCGAAGATGATCGGTCCGACGAGCAGGACGAGGGCGGGCACCCACATGCACAGGATGGTCGGGAAGAGGGCGTAGAAGCTGGTCTTCTGGGCCTGGGTGTCGGCCCGCTGGCGGAGGGTCACCCGCATGTTGTTGGCGAACTCCATGAGCACCGCCGACGGGTCGTTTCCCAGCTTCTGCGACTGGGTGATGATGACCGCCACGTTGCGGATCTCGTTCACCTGGCTCCGCTCCGCCCACTGCTCGAACGCCCCCGCCAGGCTGAGCAACTCCCCCTGGCGGATGACGATGTCCAGCTCCTCGGTGAGCGACGGGAACGACCCGCGGAGCTGGTCGGCCACCCGCTTCATCCCGCCCATCAGGCTCTGCCCGGCCAGCAGGGCGATGGCCAGCAGGTCGGCGAACACCGGCAGCCCCCGCTCCACCTCGGCCACCCGCCGGCGGGCGCGGGAGGCGACGAAGATCCGCGGCAGGGCGAACCCGAGCATGGCCAGCACCAGCCCGGCCAGCAGCACGAACGGGATCTGGCCGATGTCCACCAGCAGGGCGGTGGCCACCGCCGCCACCACCGGCACCAGCACCAGCACCGCCCGCACCGCCTGGAACTCGAGCAGCGCCTGCGGGCGGTAGTTCCCCCCCTGGCGGATGAGCGGCAGGATCTGCTGCTTGTCCCGGTCCTGGCCGGGCAGTTGCTTGGCGAACGCGTCAGTCATGTCGCCCATGACCAGCTTGGTGCCCGACTGGGAGGCGTCGTCGTCGGCCGGCGGGGGCACCGGGTTCTTCCGCGGGCGGAACAGCAGGAACAGCAACAGCGGCACCCCGGTGACGGCCAGGAACACCCCGCCGTACTGGAGCCACGGGTTCTGGATCAACTCGGTCAGGTTCATGGTCGCCTCCGCGGGCCGCGGGGGTTACGCTCTCGGCGAGCGGGGGGCGTCAGCCCCCTGGTAGTCAAGTCAATCTCACGGGACCAGGGGGCTGACGCCCCCCCGCCCGCCAGTCGCTGGTCAGTACCGCACCTGGAACAGCCGCCACACCCAGATGACGCCGACGATCTCGAGCACCCCGCAGCCGATGAGCAGGGCCCACCCGCCGGCCGAGTTGAAGAACACCTGCACGTGTTCCGGCTCGAACAGGATGTACGCCAGCAGGAACAGGGGCACGGCCGCTGCCATGACGGTGGACACGACCCGGGCCTGGGCGGTGGTGGCCAGGAACTGCCCGCGGAACTGGTTGCGGTCCCGCACGCTGGCCGCCAGGCGGTCGAGCAGGACGGCCAGGTTGCCGCCCGTCTGGGTGTACAGGCCGACGGTGGACGCCAGCAGGTTGAAGTCGAGCATGTTCATGCGGTCGGCGGTCGAGCGGAGGGCGGCCGCCGGGGTCATGCCCAGTTTCATCAGCCCGGCGGCGTGCTTGAACTCCTCGTTCAGCGGCTTGTTCCCCCGCTCGCCGACCAGCTCGACCGCCTGCTCGACCGTCTGCCCGGCCCGCATGCTGCCGGCCATCAGGTACAGGGCGTCGGGCAGTTGCTCCTGCAGCCTCTTCTTGTGCCGCCCCTGCAGCAGGGCGATGACCACGAACGGGACGGCCACCCCGACGGCCACCCCGAACGCGGTCAGCCCGAGCCGCCCCTTCCACAGGTACAGGGCGGTGCCGACGAGCACCCCGGTGAGGGCCATCAGGGCGACCACCCCGGACGGGCTGGCGTCCAGCCCGGACCGGCCGACGGCCCCGGCGAACCAGCGGTCCAGGCGGGCGAACGGGCCGGTCGACTCGGGCGCCTTGGTCAGGGTGACCGGCTCGTTCCCCCGCACCAGGATGCCGCTGTGCGAGGTGTCGTCGTCCCCGTACACCCGCTGCCGCTCGGCCTTCTTCTGGCGGTCGGCGCCGGCGCGGATGACCAGCACCACCAGGAACACGACGGCCGTGGCCACCGCCGCGAAGATGATCTCGGTGAGGGTGATTTCCACGGGGCGAAGCCTCCAAGCAATCCGGGTCGAGGACAAACACGGGAAGCCAATCACACCCACCTCTCCCCGCCGGGGAGAGGTCGCCGCACCGAGCGGAGCGAGGGCGGCGGGGGAGGGGGTGTATTCCGGGCCCACGACCCCCCCGGGGGGGGGGGGGAACCCCGCGCCCGCGCCCCCGCGGGGAGAGGTGGGGTGATTGAACCCCACCATCAGGGGTTTGAATCCGGCGTCACGCTCTCGGTGAAGGTCTCGTCGGGCAGCTCGACGCCCATGCTCCGCAACTCGTCCAGGCACTTCGGGCGGTAGCCGGTGGTGTAGAACTCGCCGTACGCCCGCCCGTCCCGCACCCCTTTCTGGCGGTAGCCGAAGATCTCGCGGGTGTGGTACGGGGCCGGGTCGCTGCCCAGCACCTCCACCACCCGCACCACCTTCCGCGCCCCGCCCTTCAGCCGGGACAGGTGCACCACCAGCCGCAGGGCGGACGACACGTAGTACCGGATGACCGGGACGGGCAGGTCGAACCCGGCCATCATCACCATGATCTCCAGGCGGGTGAGGGCGTCGAGCGCGTCGTTCGCGTGGACGGTGGTGAGCGACCCCTCGTGCCCGGTGTTCATCGCCTGCAGCATGTCCAGCGCTTCCGCCCCGCGGCACTCGCCGACGATGATGCGGTCCGGCCGCATCCGCAGGGCGTTCCGCACCAGGTCCCGCTGCTTGATCTCGCCCACCCCCTCCACGTTCTGCGGGCGGGTCTCCAGGCTGATCACGTGCCGCTGGGCGAGCGACAGTTCGGCCGCGTCCTCGATGGTCACCAGCCGCTCCTCGGCCGGGATGAACTGCGACAGCGCGTTCAGGAGGGTCGTCTTCCCGCTGCCGGTGCCGCCGCTCACCAGCACGCTCAGCCGGCAGGCGACCGCCGCCTTCAGGAACTGCAGCACGTTCGGCGGCATGGTGCTGTTGGCCAGCAGTTGCGGGCTGAGCAGCCGCACCCCGAACCGGCGGATGGACAGGACCGGCCCTTTGGTGGACAGGGGCGGGACGATGGCGTTCACCCGCGAGCCGTCTTCCAGGCGGGCGTCCACCATCGGGGACAGCTCGTCCACCCGCCGCCCGACCCGCGCCGCCACCCGCTGGATGATGGCCATCAGGTGGGCGTCGTCGGCGAACTTGACGGCCGTCGGCTCGAGCCGCCCGTTCCGCTCGATGTACACCGTGTGCGGCCCGTTCACCAGGATGTCCGAGATGGCCGGGTCCAACATGAGCGGGTCGAGCGGGCCGAGGCCGAACACCTCGGAGATGACCTCGTCCACCAGCCGCTCCCGCTCCACCTCGTTCATCAGCTCGGACGCGCTGGCGGCCAGTTGGATGGCCAGCCCGCGGACCTCCTTCTGCAGCCGGTCCTGCTTCCACCGGTTCAGCTTGGACAGGTCGAGGGTCTCGACGATCCGCTTGTGGATGTCCGCCTTCAGCTTGTGGAACCGCGGCGGGAGGGGCGCGCGGGTGAGCTGGACGGGTTGGTCGGGCGGCATAGCCGGGACACCAGTGTTCGGCCGGGGCGGGTGGGGAGGCCGCGGCGGCGGGTGCGGGCGTCCGTGCCGGGAGTTCTGACGGGGGCGGTCATTGTAGCCGGCCGCGCTACTTCGTGCGCGGGGCCAGTTGCTTGCACAGCTCGCGGGCCAGGGTGCGGGCCGACTTCGCCACCCCGGACCCGCGGGCGACGACGGCCAGCGGCTCGCCGGCGGTCAGGGCGGCGTTCACCCCCGCCGGGTCGTCCGGGATCCACTCCTTCACCGGCACCTTCAACGCCTCCTCCACCTTCTTCCAGTTCAGGTGCCCGGCCTGCCCGTAGCGGTTGGCCACCAGCACCAGTTTGTCCGCCGGGGCGACGGCCAGTTTGCCGACCAGCCGGCGGGTCAGCCGCACGGCCGGCACGTCCTGCCGGGTGACCACCACCACCCGGTCGGCGTGAGACAGGAACTCCCCGTTCCCGTCGCCGACCCCGTGCCCCAGGTCGAGCACCACCCAGTCGAACCCCGCCCGCAGGACCGTCACCAGCCGGCGGGCGGCGGCCGCCGACACCGCCTTCGGGGCGAGCGTCTCCGGCTTGTACGCCAGCACCGCCACCCCGCCCTTGTGCTCGGTCGCCGCCGCCCGCGCCATCTGCGGGTCGGCGTCCTCGTTCCGGTCGATGAACTCGTCCAGCCCGTTCGCCGGGGTCAGGTTCAGGTCGAGCGCCAGTTCGGGCACCCCGGTGCCCAGTTCGGCCAGCGCCACCGACCCGGCCTTCTCCTCGGCCAGGGCGAACGCCAGGGCGGTGGACACGGTGGTCGCCCCGCTGCCCGGCTGGGCGGACACGACGGCGATCACCTTCCCCCGCTTCAGCGCGACCGTGCCCTCGTTCCCCAGCGTGGCGACGGCGACGGGCAACTGGTCGCCCAGCCGGTCCACGTCCAGGTACCGCCGCGCGCCGGCGGTCATCGCCCGCTGCACCAGCTCGGCGTCGGCCATCGGGCCGACCGCCACCGCCACCGTGTCGGCCACCGCCGCCGCCCGCCCGAGGGCGGCCAGCCCGTCCGTTGGGTCGTCGGCCAGCGCCACCAGCACCACCCGGGCGGCCGGCTCGCGGGCCAGGCGGGTGGGCAGGTGGGCGATCTCCCCGCAGTCGGACTGGTCGCACTCCAGCCCGGCGGCCAGGGCCGCCACCCGGCACCTCTCGCGGTCAGCCGGGCGGTCGGCGGCTACGATCACACGCATCGGGTCATCCTAATCGGGCGAACAAAGTCAAAGCTCAATGGCCGCACGTCTACCCGCCGATTCGCACACGGCCGACGGTGCGGTCGTACGGCGGGCGGTCCGGGCGGGTGACGGCCGTCGGGGTGGCCACCACCGCCGGCTGGAGGGTGAGCAGGACGGCCCCGGTCCCCTTCTCCCGCTCGGCGGCCACCACGCGGGCGGCGGTGAACCCGACCAGCACCGCCCGCCCGTCGTCGTCGAACGCGGCGAACACCGGCCACACGCGGGCCTCCCCGGTGCGGGCCAACTGGCGGAACCGGCCGAGGGGCAAATCCCCGTCGTCGTCACCCCCGTCCTCGTCGTCCTTCCCTTTCCCCTTGCCCTTGTCATCCTCGTCGTCGTCCCGGCGGTCGCACCCGCCTGGATCCCCGTGGGCGTGCTGCCCCTTGTCGTCGCACAGGCTGACCTCCCCGCCGTGCTTGTGCAGGTCGGCGGCCGACACCCCGGTGGCGATCTGCCGCAGCAGCCCCGCACGGTCGGCGTCGCCGAACCGCACCGGGAACCCGCACACCGCCCCGTCGCCCTTCTCCTTCTGCCACCCGACCCGCACCACCACCTCGGGCAGGCCGTCGCGGCCGGGCACCCACACCGGCTGGCCGTCGGCCCGCGCCCACTTGTCCTTGCCGGCGGCGACCGCCTTCCCCCAGGCCGGGCGGTCGGTGTCGTGTGCTCCATCGTAGAGCGCGATCGGCATCAGGGGGGCGGGGCGGTCGGGCAGGGGGCGGAACCCGCACACGTGCCGGTCGAAGATGGCGGTCACGCGGGTGAACGCGCACTCCCCGCGGAACGGGTGCCGGGCGGTCAGCCGGACGGCGTCGAGTTTGCCCAGCTCGTGCCCGGTCGGGTCCTTCGGCAGCGGGCGGAACTGCCCGTCCACCCCGTCGGCCGGGTCGTGGGACCCGAACAGCAGGTCGCCGGGCTGGTCCCCCTTCGGCGGGTGGATGGCCAGCCGCTTGCCCTCGACCAGGTTCCGCTGCCCGACCCCGTCGGCGACGGCCCGCGCCCGCTCCAGGACGGGGCGGATGCGGTCGGGGTCGTCGGTCAGCAGGGCGTCGTCGGCCAACTCACCGGCGGCGGCGAGGGCGGAAGCGACGGCCGCGTTCCGCAACTCGGTGGCGGTGTCCCGCTGGCGGACGAACACCAGCACCAGCACCACCGCGCCGAGCATCACCGGCAGGGCGAGCAGGGCGAACAGGCTGGCCTGACCGGGGCGGCGGGTGCGCATGGGAGGGGATCGTGAGGCGGTTCAGGGGCCGATCCGAGTGAACAGCCCGCTCACGCGGGCTACTACTTCCCGTACTTGTCATGACCGCAGTCGGCGCACTCCGCGTCGGCCCCTTTGCTCTTGGGCGAGGAGAACGAGTAGGCGGTGGGGGCGGGGGTCCGAGCCGGCGGGGCAGTCCCGTTCGGGTTATTGAGGGGGACGAGCGGGCCGCCGCCGTTCGGGTCGTACAGGGCGGGGGCGTACATGTCGGTGCCGTAGATGCGGCGGGTCATGACCGGCGACGGGGGCGGGGGCACCGGGGCCGGCGGCTTCAGGTTGAAGATCCGCATCAGGTCCGGGTCGCCGACGGTGTACACGCCGTCGTTGATCTTCTCCACCCGCTGGTTCTCCTCCCCGTACTCGCTGTTGCCGGGGATGCTGAAGTCGTTGGGCGTCTTGAAGGTGGGGGCGGGGGCCGGCCGCAGGCTCAGTTCCCCGCGGTTGTCGGCGTACTCGATGACCGCCGCCCGGTACGGGTTGGCCTGGAGGGTGAAGCTGATCGGCTTGCCTTCCGGGTCGGTCTTGAGGACCGGCCAGATCGTGTTCCGCTTCATCACCACCTTGCACCCCTTGGCGATGCAGGCGGAGGAAATGTTCTCGGTCTTGTCCTTCCCGTTCCCCAGGGTCGTCTTGCTGGTCAGCCACACGTCCACGTAATCGCCGAGGCGGATGGTACCGCCGATCGAGTTTTCTTTGCTGATCAGCACGTTCACCGCCCGGAATCCGGCTTCCACGCGCTTGGTGTCGGTCGGACCAGGCGCCAGTTCGGGGTCTTCGAACATGTCATTCAGTAGGATCGACTCGGCGAAAATGTTCCGCTTCGGAATGCGGAGGGTGACGGCTGCGGCCGAGGCGGGCATGTACTTCGCCATGAACTTGCCGGAGTCTTCCTTGTACCGCCGCTCCTCCTCGCCGGACAGTTGCCGTTCTTTGACCTGGACCATTTCCGGAGAGGTGGCGATACCCTCATACAGTGTCACCTTGCACACGAGCACCTTGATCACGACCGGCTTCTCGGCGACCACCGGAGGGTCTTTCTTGTCGAACAACCCGGCGTACCGTGCGCCGGCGACGGCCCCCAGCCCCAACAGCAGGGAGAGGGTGATGGCGAACAGGGTGCTGGCTCTCATGGTGGTGCTCGCGGGCGGTTGGGCGGAGCGGGGTGTCGTCGGGGGTTTGGGGGTGCGGCCGGCGGAATGGGGGCGACGGTCGCGGGTGACGGATTTACGGGGGCTGCCGGGGCGTTCTTGCTTGTGCCCTGGCCTCAAGGGTGGTCCGCTCTCTCCGAGAGCGGGATCCGAACCTGCTCGTTAGGGTGGTGCGCGCACTCCCAGAGCGGGAACACAAACCGCACTCGGCGATAGCGGCCCCCCCCAATCTGCGGCGCACACCGCCCTCATCACGGTGCGGCCGATGAGCGTGTCGTCGCACAACTTCACCCCGCACGACCGCAGGACGCACGGGGCGGCGGCCTTCACCGGCAGGTCGACCCGCACGTCCACCACGTCGCCCAGGTGGGCGTCGTGGCGGCGGTCGATCTTGATCTCGCAGGCCTCGAATTGCCGCTTGCCGAGGACGGCCTTGACGGCCTCCTTGCAGTCGTCGTCCGAGCGGCCGACGGCGGCGGTGCGGCAGGCCAGCCCGCTCGCCTCGGCTACCCGCTGCTCGGCGGCGATGATCATGGCGAACTCGACCAGCACGATCACCACCGTCAGGAGGACGGGGAGGACCAGCAGGGTTTCCAGCGTGGACCAACCGCGGCGGTTACTTCGCGGGTTCGGGCGTGGGCGAGTCATTGGTCTTGGCTCCAGTGTTCACCGGCGGAACCTGTGCCGGGCGTGGTTGGAGGTTCAGATCATAGCGGTAGAAAAAGGCGGCGGTCAGAATGACTGCGACAGCGATCGGCAGCGAGTAAGTGACTCGCATCTTGGCATTCGGTTTGCCCGAGGGGTCGGCCGTACGGGTGTTCGGGTTGGACCGTTTCAACTGTTTGGCTGCTGCATGTACACGGCTTGGGCTGAGGCCCTTGCTAATCAACTTCGCGAGTGTCCAGATGAGCAAGGCACCGACCGAAACCAGCCAGGCAACGATGAGGTGAGGGACACCGAGCCACCCGCCGAGGGCAGCGAACAACTTCACATCCCCACCTCCCACCATCCCGATCATCCACAGCAGGAAGAACACCCCGAACCCGAGCACAAAGCCACCAACCCCGAACAGCAATCCGTCGAGGCCACCGAGCCAGGGGTTCCCGGTGATGTCCAACACCCATCCCAAATGACCCTCACCGGCCTGCCAGGCCCCGCGTACCACGTTCAAGATCAACCCGACAGCCAACATGCTAACCACGAGAGGATTTCGAACCTTGCCCGTCTTGGTGTCCGTGTAGGCCGCGATTCCCACGGCCACCGATAGCAGCCCCATCGAAGTCCAGGCGAAACCAACATTCGGGAAGAACTCATACTTGACCAGGAGTGGGGCGAGCAGGTTGGTTGTCACGGCACTCCTCGTCGTCAATCCGCGGAATCAGGTTTGTGGCCGGAGCGTACAGAACAGGTCTACCTAATGAAATCGGGTCCTGAGCCGGAGGCTCAGAACCCGATCCTGGGTCAGTTCAGACCCGTCGCGATCACGGGCAGGCGGCCAGGCTGGCGTCGCTGACAGCGGCGTCGGTCGGGCTGGTGGTGGTGTTCTTCTCGTCGGCGTCGGTCACGGTGCTGCCGTTGGTGCTGGCGCAGCCCATCCAGGTCAGCCCGTCGAAGCTGTACGCTTGGCTCAGGCCGGTGATGGCGTTGCCCAGTTCAGCGTACTCGGCGACGAGGCTGTTCTTCACAGCCACGAAGCCGACGATCAGGCCGAGACCGACGATCGTGGCGGCCAGCAGGTACTCGAGGGCCACGATCCCTTGCTCATCGCTCCACAGTTTCTTCAGCATGGAAGAACCTCCTAAACCGGACGGGTGTCTGGGCGACCCTGGGCTCGTTACCCCACAAGCCAGAAGCAGGGGCCACAACCGAACGGTACTCCTGACGGAGTGCGGTGCATCGGGGAGGGCAGTTGCAGCCTCACAGTCTCAAGCGAAGGTTTTTCGGTCAATTCCGGTGTCCGAGAGTCGGCTGTACTTGCCAGATTCTCCGACAGTCCGTAAGCGACTCCGAAAAACCACGCGAAACTCGGTTGCAACCCCAGTCAACCCGATCTATTCTTCTTTTAAGGACAGGCGGTGCTGATTAACTACCCCAAAACCTCCTGGTCGGTGCCGCCTGTCCTTTTACTCTCCACTTCGCCTTGTTTCTTTTGTCGTCTCTCGCTTTACGAGTGACCTCATCCGCGAGTTCACCTGTTCGTCGCCCGCACACGAGATTTCCACCGGACCCTGACTCGCCACACTCACCGAGTTCTGAACACTCGCGGTGTTTCGTTGTTCCGCGGGTCGGGCGAAGATCGACAGCGATTCCCTTGATTCCGCTTTCGAGCTGTCAGCCCGTACCAGGAACTTTGTACTCCCAGTTGCCGGTGGAGTCCAACTCTGTTACGGCTGCGGGTTGAAAAATCTTTCACCACTCGCAGCGCGAATCGCAGCGGGAAATCGGGTTGAGAGGGAGTCCGCGAGAAGACGCCGAACTGTGAGCTGCATGAGTCCATTCAGGCAGAGGGGTCCGGGCGTCGAGCGATCTCCGTCCGCGGGCCGATTTTTACTGTGGTGGGGAGTTTAATGGCTCCCACTACCCTCTGCAAGTGAAAAAACCCCGTCTCGGCTCAATTGTCGCCGGTTGTTTTGTGTGTTTTCCCGCCCGATTCGGGAACCGCGTCCTAAACTGCTCACTTTCTAGCTGTTGCGCGCCTCTCGCCGGGCAAGAATGATTGCCTTCCCGTCACCAAATGGCGGATTTTTTTTCGGTTTTCCGCGCGAAAATTGACGACTTCTTCGACACAGGCCGCCCAATCGGACGGGCCGAAGCGGCGGATTTCCCCACAACCCCCAGGGTGAAAACGGCACGGCCCAGGGAATCCCCTGGGCCGCGGCGTTTGACCCGATAGGCGGGCGGCTCAACCCCGCACCGTCTCACCCATGCGGAAGATGGGCAGCAGCAGCCCGAGGACGACGACCAGCACCACCCCGGCCATCAGGAAGAGCATCATCGGTTCGATCAGTTTGACGACCAGTTCCAGGGTGCGGGTGGTCCGTCGCTCCAGGCTGTCGGACACCTTGAGGAGCACCTTTTCCAGGTTGTTCGACTCCTCGGCGATGGCGATCATCTCGACCACGTCGGTCGGGAAGTGGCGGTTGCGGCGGAGCGGGTCGGCCAGCTTCTGGCCGGCGGTGATGTTCTCGGCCGACTGCTCGATGGCCTTGACGATCACCCGGTTGCCGGCGGAGTCCTTGGCGATGCCGAGGGCCTTCAGGATGGGGATGCCGTTGGCCAGCATGGTGCCCAGGATGCGGGTGAAACGGGCGAGGGCCAGCCCGCGGAACAGGCTGCCGGCGATGGGGATCCGCAGCTTCACGTTGTCCATGATCCACCGCCCGGACTCGGTCCGCGCCCACATCAGGAAGCCGACGACGGCGGCGACGACGCCGACGAGGATGACGGGCAGCCAGATGGGGCTGGTGAGCACGTGGCTGACGTCGAGCAGCACCTGGGTGATGGCCGGCATGCGGTTCTTCTTTTTCAGCCCCTCGAACACCGGCTCGAACTTGGGGACGAAGACGGTGATGAGGATGAACAGGACGGCGGTGCCGGCGACCAGCAGGAAGGCCGGGTAGGCCATCGCCCCGATCACCTTGCCCTTCATCTCCTCCTGGTGCTCGACGAAGGCGGCGGTGCGGGAGAGGACGTCCTCCAGGAACCCGCCCTCCTGCCCGGCCCGCACCATGCTCACCACCAGCTCGTTGAACACCATCGGGTGCTTGGCCATCGCCTGGGCCAGCCCGGTCCCCTCGGCCACGTTCATCCGCACGTCCCGCATGACCGCCTGCAGCCGCTTGTTGGTGGTCGCCCGCTCGAGCAGTTCGAGCGACCGCAGGAGGGGCACCCCGGCCCCGAGCAGGTCGGCCAACTGGCCGTACATGGTGGCCAGTTCCCGCCCGCTCACCCCGCCGAACAGGGTGAACCCGCCGCCGCCGGTGCCGGCGGCCATGGCGATGTTGATGGGGAACAGGCCCTTGGCGTCGAGCAGGGCGGCGGCCTCCCGCTCGGTGCCGGCGGTGACGGTGCCGTAGCTCTTGACGCCGGCGCCGGACAGGGCGGTGTAGCTGAAGTCGGGCATCTGTCAGTTCCGAGTTCCGAGTTCCGGGTTGAGAGCAGAGCCACCGTCAACGGTTCCGAAGAGCCACCGCGTCCGACTCCGCGGGTTCTCTACTCGGAACCCGGAACTCGGAACTCGGAACTAGCTGAGGTCTCCCGCCGTCGTGCGGCCCACTTCGTCCAGGGTGGTGGTGCCGTTCAGGCACTTCCAGAAGCCGTCCTGGCGGAGGGTTCGCATCCCTTGTTTCAGGGCCTCCATGCGGATGACCGAGGCGTTCACCCGCTGGACGATCAGGTCCTTCACGACGTCGGTGTTCACCAGCAGCTCGTGGATGCCGGTCCGCCCGCGGTAGCCGGTGTTGCGGCAGGTGCGGCAGCCGTTCCCCTTGTACAGCAGCTCCCACGGCTGGTCGGTGCCGGGGTGGGCCTTGGGGAAGTCGATCGGCACCTCGTCCGGGAGCGGCTTGAACACCGCCTTGCAGTCCGGGCAGATGGTCCGCACCAGCCGCTGGGCGAGGATGCCTTCCACCGTGCTGGCCACCAGGAACGGCTCCACCTTCATGTCGATCAGGCGGGTGAACGCGCTCGGCGCGTCGTTCGTGTGCAGGGTGCTGAACACCAGGTGTCCGGTGAGCGACGCCTGGATGGCGGCTTCGGCCGTCTCCAGGTCCCGCATCTCGCCGATCAGGATGACGTCCGGGTCGTGCCGCAGGATGCTCCGCAGGCTGCTGGCGAAGGTCAGCCCGATCTTGCTGTGCGTCTGGATCTGGCAGATGCCCGCCTGCTGGTACTCGACCGGGTCCTCGACGGTGATGATCTTGGTCGTCTCGTCCTTCACCTCGTTGAGCGCCGAGTACAGGGTGGTGGACTTGCCCGACCCGGTCGGCCCGGTGACGATGACGATGCCGTGCGGGCGGTCGATCATCTGCCGGAACTTCTTGTCGTAGTCGGGCAGGAAGCCGATGTTCTTCAGGTTGAACACCATGCGGCCCTTGTCCAGGAGCCGCATACAGATGCCCTCCCCGTGGATCATCGGGATGATGCTCACCCGCACGTCCACCTCGCGGCCCTGCACCTTCATCTTGATGCGGCCGTCTTGCGGCAGACGCTTCTCGGCGATGTTCAGGCGGGCCATGATCTTCAGGCGGCTGACGATCGCGGCTTGCAGGCGGTTGATCTCCGGCGGCAGCCGCTGCTCTTGCAGCAAGCCGTCCACGCGGTAGCGGATCTTGATGCCCGTCTCTTCGTGTTCGATGTGGATGTCACTCGCCCGCTCGGACGCCGCCTCGATCAGGATCTTGTTCACAAGTCCCACCACCGTCGCCTCTTGCGCCGCCTTCGCCGCCTCGCTGTCGTCCGCCTCGATGTCCTCCAGCAGTTCCAGGTCGTCGTCCTTCTTCTTGTCCTGCATGATCAGGGCGACGTTGTCGCCCCCGATCCCGAAGTGCATCTTCAGCAGCCGGGCGATCTCTTTCGGACTGCCCAACACCGGGTGGATTTGCAGGCCGGTGATGGTCTGCAACTCGTCCAGGGCGTAGCTATCGAACGGGTCGCCGGTGGCCACCACCAGGGTGCCGTTGCTCCGGGCGAGCGGCATCAGGTTCTTCTTGTGCACCAACTTCTGCGGGATGCCGGCGAGGGCGGCCGGATCGACCTCGGTCTGGGTCAGATCGACGAACTGCAGCCCGAACTCGTCGGCGAGGGCGGGGAACAGGGCCTCTTCCTTGACGAACCCTTTATCCAGCAGGGTGAAGTGCGGGGGGCGGTCGCCGGCGGCGCTGATGGCTTCCAGGGCACGGGCACGCTCCCCTTCGGACAGGATTCCGCGGTCGGCCAGGGTGTCGATCAGTTGCATGTGCGAAAATCCGGCGGGCGGGGAGCCAACGGTTAGTGTAGCCGCGAAATTATGAGAATGCGGGGAACCGGACGGGGGAAGCTGCGAGTTCTGGTGAACCACGACCGCAAGGTCGGTGGGTGCGCAGCCATTTGACCGGCACCCGCGCCCTAACCTGCCCCACCAGACCCAATACCGCCTCGACTAACGTCTTGCGTCCACCGTGTATTCCAGTGGCTCGCAGGCCCACCCCTTAATTTGCACCCGCACCCGGTATCGGCCGGGCGGCAAGGACGGGCTGAACATCTCAAGGGAATACTCCGCCCTATGAATGCCTCCGGCCGGGATGCGGACACCGTCGTCACGGGACCACGGTATCGAAGGCGGCACGGGCGGCATTCGCCGGCCGGAACTGTCAGACACCTCCAAGGCAAGAACGTTGCTCTCCACCACCTGCCGGCTGATGGTGACTTCCTGATGCGTGTCGTTGCGGTATTCGACGGTCACTGTGTTCAACCGCGGTCCGGGCGAAACCATGGCCACCAAGCCGTTTGCCACGACGGGCGGACCGGGGACCGCGACCGACGGCGCAGACGAGGGCGACGAACACCCCACCAAGAGGATCAGCGGCACGAGTGCGGTGACACGTTCGCCCATCGGCCCCCACTCCACACCCGTGGCCCTTGCGGGCGGGATCGCCTAGATGGCACACCGCCCGTTATCGCACGCGGGCCGCTTCTTCTTCGGCAACTTCGGGCGAATCCAGGCGAACACGACGTACCCCAGCCGGGCGAACCAGTTCAGCAGCGGCAATCGGGTCAGCCACGCCAGCCAGCGGATTCCCGGCACACACTCCCACATGCCGACGAGGGCATCAACGCCGAACAGCATCCGCCCGGTGGCCTCGTCGCGGACGTGCATGTGCTTCTGCACCCGTACCGGATCGACCCCGTGTGCCGCCGCGTCGAACTCAGGGAGCGAGATGTCCACGTAGGCGAGCGAGCCGTCCTTCACCCGCCGCTGGAACAGGCCGATCTCGGTGGCGCACAGGTGGCAGAGGCCGTCGTAGAAGATGGTCCGCTTGACGGCGGCGGGTGCGGCGGTGCTCATGAAAGCATGGTAGTCAACCGGCCCGCTCACGCGGGCCGGTTCCACACGACGAACCCGCCGTCACGGGCCGTCGAACACCTTGGCGTCCGGTTTGGTCGTCTCGACGGTCAGGTCGGTCCACTCGCCGAGCGGCTTGGCCCGCGTCTGGGCGAACATCTTCGACCCCAGCTTCACCCCGGCGAACTCCTTGTACTCCTGGAAGGTCAGCTCCTTCGTCACCGTGTACGACGTCTGCTGCGTCTCCGCCTCCTGGCCGACGTACACCACCTTCGTCAGCAGCTTGGTCTTCGTGTCGATGCCCAGGCGGGCGTGCTGGCCGGTCGGCGTCCACACGTCCACGGTGGCCAGTTCCTTCTCGCCCAGTTTGTCGGCCGGCCCGCCCGCCGCCACCGTCTTCGGGTCGGCCAGCACGAACAGCAGGGTCACGCAGTCCTCGTGGTACTGGCTCTTCAGGTTGGGGACGAGGCCGGCGGGCAGCTTGTCCTTCTTGTTCCCGTCGCCCAGTTGGTACCACGCCTCCGGCCCCCGCAGGGCGTACGTCTGTGTCGTCGTGTTCCCGCTCGTGTCGCTGGTTTCCAGGCGGATGCGGTAGTTGTCCGGCCACACCACGTCCCGCTTCCAGACGGCCGTCAGCCGCCCGACCGGGGTGTCCGCGATCCCCTTGCGGGTGAACGAGCACTCTTTCAGCGCGGCCAGTTTCTCCGGCTTCCCGCCGGTGTGCGCGGCGAGCATCTCGTCGAGCAGTTGCCTCGCCGCCTTGTCGGAGGTGTCCGGCCTGGCCGGCGGCTTGAACTCGACCTCCTCCGCCTTCGACTGCTCGATCGGCTTGGCCCCGATCACCGGCGGCGGCTTCTGGTCGCACCCGACCAGCCCGCCGACGGACAGCCCGAGGAGGGTGAGTGTGGCGAATCGTCTCATGGTGGAGTCCCTCGCTAGCTGCCCCAGGCGGCCCGGCGGACCCGCTCGGCGGCGGCGTCCGACAGCCCGCTCTGGTACAGGGAGATGTCGGTCAGCCCGCCCAGGCCGCTCCAACTCATCAACGCCTCGGCCGACCCGTCCGTGAGGAAATTCCGGGTCAGATCCAGCCGCCCGAGTCGCCCGCCGGTCAGTTTGGCCGTCAGGGTCCGCACGCCCGCGTCGGTCATCTTGGTGTTGTACAGGCACAGGTCGGCCAGGTTGGGCAGCCAGCCCGCCTCGCCGAGCACGTCGATCTCCCCCTTCATCAGGATGTTCTCGCCGAGGGTCAGCTTGCGGAGGTGGCCGAACGAGGTGGCTTCCACCAGCCCCCGCAGTTTGGCCTTGCTCAGCATCGTCCCTTGCAGGTCGAGTTGTTCCAGTTGGGCGACCACCGGTGACCGGCACAGGCGGTCGAAGGTGTCGTTGGCGATCACCAGTTGACGCACTCCCAGGTGCTTCAGCTTGCCCAGGGTGCGGGACCCGCACAGGGCGTCCAGGGCGAACGGCGGGAGCGGGTTGATGGACAGGTCCAACCGCTCCAGGTTGGACAGGTGCGGCGACTGGCAGAGTGCCCGCAGCGACTTGGCCGTCAGCCCGCACCGGCACAGGTCGAGTTCGCGGAGGTTCTTCAGGTGAGGCGACTGGGCGATGGCGAAGACGGCGTCCTCGCCCACGTTCGTGCCGGACAGACTCAGCCGCTCCAACCCGGCCGCGTGCGGCGACTGCACCAGGGCGACCGCCCCTTCGGGCGTCAGTTCGCCGCTGCCGAAGTCGAGCGACCGCACCGTCGCCAGCAGTTCGGACCTGGCGAAGGCGACGGCCTCGGCCGTTTCGACCGCGTTGAACCCCAGGTCGAGGTGCTCGAGCCGGCGGGCGGCACCGCCCCGGACCAGGGCGTCGATGACCCCCTTCAGGTTGCCGGAATACCCGCTCACGCTCAGCCGGCCGAGGCCCTTCACCACGTCCGAGGCGAACAGCTCGCGGAGCGTCGCCGGCGGCAGGTCGTCGCCGCTCAGGTACAGGCGGGTGAGCTTCCGCAGGTGCGGGGAGCGGGCCAGTGCGGAGAGCAGACGCGGGTCCTGGTCGTCCAGGTCGAGTTCGGCGTCCCGCACTTCCGAGAGGAGCGGCGAACCGAGCAGGGCCTCGCCGGCGGCCGGGTCGTCGGCGTCGAACTCGACGCTCAGCTTGTGCGGGCGGGCGGTCTTGAACGCGGCCACCCGCCGCACCTTCGCCCCGTCGGTGCCGGTCAGTCGCAGTTCACGCACGCCGTCAACGTCCAACGGGTCGAACACGTCGGCGGGGGCACCGTCGGCGGCCGACACGTCGAACGCGGTGGCCGGCCGGCCGGTCGGGTGGGTGAGCAGGTTCCGCAGGTCGGCGGCGGACGTCACCTCGCTCAGGTCGAGCGTCTCCACCCACTCGCCCTGGTCGGCGGGCACACGGGCGAACGCCTCCCGCACGGCCGCCGGGGTGCCGGACAACCGCAGCAGCCCGCGGTCGAACTTGCCGCTCGCGTGCGGGGTGTCGTCGTCCTCGTCGGCCGGCTTGTCGGCGAACTGGAACCAGTACGGCCCGGCGTAGGGCACCCCCGCCCACCGCCGC
The DNA here is from genome assembly GCA_964390195.1 of uncultured Fimbriiglobus sp. Taxonomy (GTDB): domain Bacteria; phylum Planctomycetota; class Planctomycetia; order Gemmatales; family Gemmataceae; genus JALHQU01. The sequence goes on from CAYMHO010000004.1 coordinate 66,277, forward strand.
ACGTGCCGCTTGAGCAGCCGGCCGACTGCCACCTGCTCGTCGCTCTGGTTCGGGTGCCACTCGTCATCCGTCTGGGCCAGTTGCAGGCGGACGAACTGCCCGCGGTCGGGGTCGCCGTTGGCGGACAGGTGGTCGGCCACCGCCCGCCGCGGGGCGTCGTCGGTCGGCGACCGCTTGGCGGCGGCGAGCAGTGCGGGCAGGGAGTCCGACATGGCCCATCCGGGGGGAAACGGAAACGCCCAGTCGCGTCCGGCGTCTGGGCGTTGTGATACGTTCGACGGGCGGGGGCGTCCCGCCGGATCATCAACCCTTCCAGTTGCCGTTCGGCCACGTCCGGTCCCGCACGCCGGCCAGCACCGCCTCCACGTCCCGCAGCAGGCTCTTGTCGATCGGCTCGGCCATCGCCCGCAGGTTGGTCCGCAGCTCGGCGACGCTGGCCGCCCCGGTGATGGTGCTCGGGATGCGCGGCTCGGCCAGGCAGAACTGCATGCCCAGGAAGCTGATGTCCCCCCCCTGGGCGGCGCACAGCCCGGCCGCCGCCCGGCACGCCGCCTTGATGTCCTCCCCGCCCGGGTGCCACGCCTGCGGCCCCTGGTTGGTCAGCAGTCCCATCCCGAGCGGGCTGCCGTTCAGCACGCCGACGCCGGATTCCGCCGCGGTGGGGAGGAGTTCCCCCAGCAGCGTGCGGTCCTGCAAGTTGAAGTGGCAGTACGAGATGACCACGTCCAACTGGCACCGCTCGATGGCCTTCTTCAGCAGGCCGAGCGGGTAGCACGACATGCCGACGAACCGCGCCTTCCCTTCGGCCTTCAGCCGGTGAAGCACCTCGGCGGTGTCGGCGAACACCCGCTCGAAGTCGTCGGCGAACTCGACGTCGTGGGCGAGCAGGATTTCGACGCGGTCGGTGCGGAGCCGCCGGAGTGATTCGTCCACCGACTTCCGCATGCCGGCCGGGCTGAAGTCGAACTGGTTGCGGTCGAGCCGGCCGGCCTTCGTGCACAGGATGACTTTCTCCCGCCACCCGCCGGCGAGCACTTCACCCAGGATCGATTCCGACGTGCCGCGGCCGTAGTAGGCGGAGGTGTCGATCAGGTTCACCCCGGCGTCGATGGCGGCGTGGACCACCTCGGCGGCCTGGGCGACCGACACGGGGCCGTACTGCTGGCCGAGCTGCGCCCCGCCGAGCGACAGCTTGGACACCGACAGGCGGGTGTTGCCGAGCGGGGAGAGGAGCATGTGTGTTGGTTCCCCTCTCCCCTGGTGGGAGAGGGGTTAGGGGTGAGGGGGCAAGAGTCACTTCGGCAGCGGCAGCACCACCGCGTCCGAATCCGTCGGCCCGCGAGACGCCTTCGGCCCGCACCCGAGTACGGCCGTGCCGTCGGCGGCGATGTCCACGCTGTAGATCGGTCCGACGGCCAGTTCGTACCCGGCCAGCGGTTTGCCGTCGGCCACGTTCCACACGGCCAGGTAGCCCTTGCCCTTCGGGGCGGTGCCGACGCTCAGCAGTTTGGAGCCGTCGGTGGTGAACCGCACCCCCTGCACGAAGCCGGGGTGTGCGGAGCCGTCCGGCTTCAGCCCCGGCGTGACGAACGACCGCACCAGCTCGCCGGTCGCCACGTTCCACAGTTTCACCGTCTTGTCGGCCGACCCGCTGGCCAGGAACTTGCCGTCCGGGGTGATGGCGAGCGAGTACACCTGGTCGGTGTGGCCGGGCGGCGGGGGGGAGTTCAGCGACGGCACTTGGGCACCGCCGGCGACGGCCGGGGCGAGTTTCTTCACCTCGTCCGCGGTCGGCGGCTTCTCGCTGCCCGGCTTGATCTCCCGCACCAGCTTGCCGTCGGCGGCGTCGAAGACCTTGATCGACTTGTCGTCCGACCCGGTAATCACCTGTTTGGCGTCGGGCGTCCAGACCACCGCGTAAATCGCCCGCGGCTGAGCCGGCTGCGGCGGAACGTGGGCGTTGATCGCCTTCGGCTGACTGTCCTTCTTGCTCACGTCCCAGATCCGCAGGACCCCGTCCTGCCCGCCGGTCGCCAGCAGTGTACCCGTCTTGTCGAACGCCACCGCGTTCACCAGATTCGGGTGTTGCAAGTTCCGGCTGGGGGCGTCGGCGACGAACTTCCACACGCGGGTCTTCTTGTCGTCGTCCACTGACACCAGACTGTCACCGACGAACGCGGCCGACTTGACCGCGGCCGGGTGCGGCAACTCCATGCCGATCTTGCCGAACTCCGGCGGCAGCGGCTGGCCGGCTTCGTTCTGGGTGCTCCACGCCACCACCCGGTTGTCGGCCAGCACCCCCACGAGCGACGGGAGGGTCGGGTGGAAGGCGAGTTCGGCGACCGCGGCCGGCGTCTTCCAGGTGCCGACGATCGCGCCGTCGGCGTAGTTCATCAGCGTGATGGTCTGGTTCGCCGGGGTGAATGCGGCGAGTTGCGTGTTCGCCTTGTTCACCGCCACGAGCGACACGCCGGTCAGGTCGCCGACCGCCCGCTCGGCCGCGCTGGTGGTGGCGTTCGCCAGGGCCACGCCCTTGCCGTTGCCGGTCGAAACGGTGCTCGCCCCGTTCGACAAGACGGCGAACGCCACCCCAAACCGGCCGGAGTCGGCGGCGATCCGCGGGGCGAACAGCGGGGTCGCTTGCAGCGTCTTGTCGGCGCTCGCCGTGTACAGTACCGGCTGCGACGGGTGGAACGCCAACCCGACCACCGCCCCGGCGTGTTGAACGAACTGCTCCACCCGCCCGCTCGCCACGTTCACCACCACGGCCGTGTTGTTCGCCAGCGCCACCGCCAGCTTGGTGCGGTCGGCGTTGAACGCCACCAGCGTGCCGTCGGCCGGCAGTGCCGCGAGGCTGGACTCCTTGCCGTCCGCCGCCGTCCACGCCTTCAGTGTCTTGCCGCTCACCGCCGCGACCATCAGTGCGTCTTTCGAGAGCGTGGCGTGCTTCGCGTCGGCCGGCAGGCCGGGGAACGCCTTCGTCTCTTTCGCCGCGGGGGCCGGTGCGGCCTCGAACAGCCGTACCGTTTTGTCGGCCGTGGCGAGCAAGGCGGAGGTGGGATTGGACGGCAGCACGCCGAGCAGCGGCTTGGCGGCGGTCGCCCGCGTCCCGCTCACCCACACTTCGGCCGGTGACAGTGCCTTGTCATCGCCGCCGAACAGGAGCGTCTTGTTGTCGGGGAGGAACGTCACCGCCTTCACGACGGCGGCCGGTTCGGCGACCGTTTGCAGTTCGGTTCCCGTCGCGACGTCGAACACCTTCACCGCCCCTTTGCCGCCGACGGCCACCAGCTTGCCGTCCGCACTCCAGGCCACCGCGGTTCCCTCACCCGCCGGTACGGTGAACAGCACTTTTCCATCCGCCGCGACGGGCCGGACGGTCAGGTTCCCCCCGCCCACCTCGGCGAACCTGGCGCGGTCGGCACTCAGGGCCACGGCGACCGTCTTGTCCTTCGCGGTCATGTCGTAGCTCGCATCTTCCTTGCCGGTGTCCGGGTTCAGAATCCGAACCTTGCCGTCCGCACAGAACGACACCACCTTCTTGCCGTCCGGGTGGAACGCCAACCCGAGGACCGGCTTCGGGTGTGGGAACGACTTCGCGTCCTTCTCGGCCGTGGTCGGGGCGGCGTACAGCTTCACCTCGTCGGAGTAGCCCACGGCGACGGTCTTGGTGTTCGGCAGCACCGCCAGCGACGTGAGCGGCTTCTTCGGCCCGGCGAGTTTGGCGGTCTGTTTGCCGTCCGCCGGGTTCCAGAACAGCACCCCACCGTCGGCGTCCGCTGACACCACGTTGTCAGCGGCAATCCCGACGGCCACCACGGCGGCGGTGTGGTCCTTGAACTCTCGCTCGACGGCCCCGTTGTTCCAGATGCGGGCGACCTTGTCGGCCCCGGCGGTCAGCACCTTTTTCCCGTCGGCGGACAGCGAGACACCCCGAGGGGCGTCCGGGTGACCGAGCGGCTTGAGGGCGAGCGGGGCGGCGGGCACGGTCCAGGTGCGGGCAACGCCGGTCGCGCTCAGGGTGACGAACTGTGGCTGGTTCGGCACGAAAGCCACATCCAGGAGGGCATCGACGGGCAGCACCGCCCGCGGCTTGCCGTCCGCCCCGAGCAGGTGAAGCTGGGTCCCCGCGACGGCGGCGATCTGCGTGCCGTTCGCGTTCACCGACAGCCGAGTGACGGCGGCCGACATCGGGATGTCGAACAGGGGGCTTGCTTCCGCCGCACGGAACGCCTTCAGCTTCTTGTCCGCCGTGGCGACGACCGCCAGAACACCGTCGCCGGAGAGTGCGAAGGCCGTGGCCGCTTCGCCCAGAGCCGGGAACGCCTTCGGAGTGGCCGGAGCAGCGGGGGGGAAGAACGCGGCCACGCCATCGGACGTGACCACGATCGGCTGACCGGACGCCGGGTTCACGGCGAAAGCGGTGACGGTACCGGCCGTCGCCCCGACGGCCCCGAGCGGCTTGCCGTCGGCCGTGTTCCAGTACCGCAGCACCTTGTCGGCCGCAAGGGTGTACAGCGTCTGGCCGTTCGCGTTGAACCCCAGTCCGAGGACGGCCCCCGTGTTCGCCGGGGTCAGCGTCACCGACAGCTTGTTGTCAGCGGCGTTGAACACCTTCACGCTGCCGTCGGCCGCGCCCACGGCGTACAGTTTGCCGTCCGGCGACGCGGCCGCCTTCGTCCCGTTGGCGGTCAGGTCGAGTTCCAGTTGCGGCTTGCCGGTGGGCACGTCCCAGATGCGGGCGAAGTTGTCGGTGCCGGCCGAGGCGATGCTGGAGCCGTCCGGCGAGAAGGCGACGGCGGTCACCAGGTTCTGGTGCCCGGCTTTCCCGGCGAACGTGCGAAGTTCTTTGCCCGTGCTGGCGTCCCACAACTTCACGCTCTTGTCGAAGCTGCCGGTGGCGATCCGCCTGCCGTCGGCGGAGAACGCCACGCTGTACACCGGGTCGGTGTGACCCTTCAGGACGAACTTGGGTTGCGGGGCGGGCGGGCCAACCGGCGGCTTGTCCTGGGCGAAGAGGGTTGCAACGAGCAGCAACGGGAGCGGCAAAGCGCGGAGAGGACGCATCACACCACCTCGGGGAAGGGCAGAACCGGCAGGACAGGCAGTGTCGCAGGAAGCGGGGGAAATGTCTAGCGCTCACCCCCTTTCGCCACGAGAGGGGGCGAGATCGTCACCTCACTTGAAGTACTCGTCCGGCGTCTTGCCCGGCTTCCACTCCTCGTTCTTCTTGAACCCGTAAGCCGACGGCTTGAACTCGCCCACCAGTTCCACGTCCGTCTTGTCCGGGATTTTGTCTTCCAGCCCGAGCGCCCACAGGCAGCCGTTCACGAACAGCCGGCGGGTGCCCTCGTAGGCGAAGTCCTCGGCACAGCCCATCGTGGAGGCGAACACGCGGGCCGCCTTCTTGCCCTCGCCGGTGTACGTCTTCGTCCACGCGACCGGCATCATGGGGTCGTTCTTCTTCCCGCTCACCGCTTTGGAATCCGGCTTCAGCGTCTCGGTCACTTCGCCCATCACCAGGTGGGTGCAGTCCTTGAGCGGCAGGTTGACGCCGTACACGTCCGTCGTGCCGAAGATGCTGCCGGCCTCGATCCCCTTCAGGATGGGGTTCTTCTCCTCGCCCTTGGCGATCAGCCCGCGGGTGCCCTCCTTCTTGTGCTGCCCGTGGTGGCTCACCCACGTCTCGCCGAACACCTGTTTGCCGAACCCCTTCTCGTACCCCGCCTCCTTGCTCTGCCAGTGGTACTTGGCGTAGGTCTTGCTCGTGACCGCGAAGGCGTGGGTGGCGGTGCGGAAGCCGACGATCGGCTTGCCGCTCTCGGCGTACTCGACGACGTGCTTCATCTGCTCGTCCGGCAGGTTCCGCATCCGCGTGAACAGCACCAGCAGGTCGGCCTCCTTCAGCACCTCCAGGCCGGGGATGTTGGTGATGACGTTCGGCTGCACCTTCCCGTCCTTCGGGTCGATGGCGAACAGCGTCGTCGTCTTGAACCCGTGGCGGGTGGTGAGGATCTTGGCCAGGGCCGGCATCATCTCTTCGGAGCGGTACTCCTCGTCGCCGGACACCAGCACGACGTGCTTGCCCACGCCGACGCCTTTCGCGTCCTTCGGCGGGGTGAGCGTCACCCACGGGTCGGCGGCGAGCAGCGGGGAAGCCAGGACCAGCAGGGCGAACAGCGGGCGGAACATGCGTGGCTCCGGGGAGGGGAAGCAGGCGGCAGTGTGCAGCGTATCCGGGTGGGGGGTGTTCGCCTATGATCCCTTGCACTCCGGGAGCCGTCCCATGTTCACCGCCGTCCTCGCCGCCTTCACCCTGGCCGCCGACAAGCCCGCCCTGCCTGAAGGGTGGCACGGCACCTGGGCCGGCACGATGGTGATGACCAACGCCGACGACAAACGCACCGAAGTGCCGGTGGTGATGGAGATCGGCCCGGCGAAGGACGGCAAGGGGTTCACCTGGAAGACCAGCTACGGCGAGGGTGACAAGAAGGTGGTGAAGGATTACGTTCTTCTGCCGGACGGCGAGAAGCCGGGGCGGTTCGTCGTGGACGAGAAGAACGGCATCGACTTGGCCGCCCGGCTGGTGGACGGGGTGATGTACAGCACGTTCGAGGTGGGCGGGGCGGTGCTGACCGCCCGATACGAGTTGAAGGAGAAAGTGCTGCGGTTCGAGATCACCTCGGCGAAGGCGGCGAAGGAGAAGACCGGCAAAGGGCAGGTGCAGGACTATCCGGTGGACGTGGTGCAGGTGGCGGAGTTGAAGAAGAAGTGACGACTTCGCGGCGAGCGGGAGCGAGCCGGGCACCGAGGCTCGCTCCCGCTCGCCGCGAAGACGTCACTTCTCCCGCCCCGGTTCGCGGTTTCCCTTGCCTACCGTCTTGGTCAGCGAGTCGCCCAACTCCGCCCGCATGGCGTCGGCCAGCGCGTTCAACTTCTTCACCACGTCCGGGTTCGCGTCCGCCACGTCCTTCGTTTCTCCAATGTCCGCCTCCAGGTCGAACAGCATCGCCTTCTCGATCTTCATCGGCTTGTACCCGCCGGGCCTGCCGTCCGCCCCCGGCGTGCGGTCTTCCAACATCTGGGTCGCGTTGTGCGGCAGGATCAGCTTCCACTTGCTGCTACGCACGGCTTGCAGCTCGTTCGTGCCGTAGTAATGGAAGTACGCCGCGTGCGGGCACTTCGCCCCCTTCTCGGATGTGAACAGTCCCCACGCCTCCTTGCCATCAATCGGCAGCTTCGGCAACTCCGCCCCGATCAGCTTCGCCAGCGTGGGGAACACATCAATCGTCATGAGCGGTTCCGTTTGCACGCTCCCCGCCGGAATCTTGCCCGGCCATCGGGCGACGCACGGTACCCGCACGCCCCCTTCGAACACCGTGCCTTTGCCCTCCCGCAACTTCCCCCGCGTACCGGCGTGGTTGCCGTACCCCAGCCACGGGCCGTTGTCCGAAGTGAAGACGACGAGCGTGTTCGCCTCCAGGTCGTGCTTCTTCAACTCCGCCAGCACCTGCCCGACGCTCCAGTCGATCTCCTGGATCACGTCGCCGTACAGCCCCTGCTCGCTCTTCCCCTTGTGCTTCTCGGACACGAACAGCGGGACGTGTGGCATCGAGTGGGCGAGGTACAGGAAGAACGGCTTCGCCTTGTTCTCGCCGATGAACTTCACCGCCCGCTCGGTGTACTG
>CAYMHO010000005.1:0-72661 GCA_964390195.1 uncultured Fimbriiglobus sp.
GAGTGCGGAAGAGAGGACTTGAACCTCCACTCCCTTGCGGGAACTAGAACCTGAATCTAGCGCGTCTGCCAGTTCCGCCACTTCCGCATGTGAGAGTAGTTTAGTCGCTCGCGGCCAGTCGTCAAGGAGACGGGGCGGGAACGGTCGATCCGTTCCCGCCCCGTTGGTTGGTTTTCACCTCACCCGACGACGACGGTCAGCCGCCGCCGCGCGGACTGCCCCCGCCAGGCCCGCCGGGGAACCCAGGACCGCCCGGCCCGCCGCCCGGGCCACCGGGACCACCAGGGAACCCGGGACCGCCGGGACCGCCACCGGGACCGCCTGGGACGCCCGGCCCACCCGGAGGGCCGCCGGGGCCACCCGGTTGGTTGCCGTTCTGGTTCTCGCCGTTCAGCTTCTTCAGTGAAACCGTCTGGAAGGTCGGCGACTGCTGGTGCATGAACGCCATCCAGTCTTTGGCGAAGGTGGCGAACGCCGACTTGTCGATCTCCTGGCTGTTCGGCTTCATCAACCCGAACGTCTCGCAGAACAGTTTCAGGGACACATCTTTATCGACCCGAAGGTCACGCGGAAGCTCGTTCAGCCGGGCCAGGTAGGTTTGCAGCTTGGCCAGTTTCCCGTTCTTGGTCAGGTAGAAGGTGAGCGCCCACGCGGACGCCTTCGCCTTCTGGTCCAGTTGGGAGGGGGTGAGCAGAGGGTTGGTGACGTTGCCGTCGAGGATGCCGCTGCCGTCACCGGACGGGAATCCAGGCCCTTCCCCACCGGGGAAACCGGGTCCACCCGGCAGACCGGGACCGCCGGGTCCGCCGCCGCCTGGAGGTTGGGGCAACCCGGCGCTGCCGCCGCCACGCGGACCCTGGATCTCCGGATCCTTTCCGCCCCGCGGGGGGGCGGGCGGCGCACCAGGACCGGCACCAGGACCGGCACCAGGACCGCCCGGCGCGGCCGGACCGGGAACCCCCGGACCACCGGGTGCACTCGGCACACCCGGCCCGCCGCCGGGAGCCGACGGGCCGCCCATCGGACCGCCTCCGCCCGGCCGCACCGGGAGGATGTCGCTCAGGGTGGCCGGCCGGTCGGGATCGACGGTGCCGAAATACTTGTCGGTGAGGACGTTGGTGAGCACCGCCGCCGGGTCGAGGGCCTTGTTCTCCTTCCCGTCTTTCTTGGCCGGGAAGTACTGCTGGAAGTTGAACAGTTGCTCGGCGTTGGCAGCCCCGTGGCCGGTGTTCGTCGCGACGATGATGCCGGGGGTGTCCTTGCTCAGTTCCACCACCCCGCCGCCCTTCGGGTGCTGGAGGACGCTCCCCATTCCACTCTCCACCCACTTCGGCATCCGCACGTGCTGGGGCAGGATGCCGAGGGTGACGAACAGTTGTCGCGACCCTTCACGGGAGATGGCCGACCGCAGGGCCTCGTCCTCGATCGCCCGGCGGACGAGGGCGAAAGTGCTCGCCTGGGCGACGTCCTCCGGCTTCTGGTCCTTCTTCAGCTTCGGGTTCTTGCCCTGGATCAGTTCGTTCCGGTCGAACCCGTCGAGTTTGGTGGCGGCGACGGCGTTGAACGATTTGCCCAACTCGTCCGTCCGCTCGGGGGAGAGGACGACCATGTTGTGGACGGGCGAGTAGAACGAGTCGGACCCCATCTCCATGCCGTCCAGCCCGGCCCGCAGTTTGGACAGTTGCGACCCGTTCTTGGTGACCACCACCACCAGCCGCTTCTCGGGCAGCGGCAGGGCGAACCCCTCCCGCAGGTTCCACAGGTAGAAGCTCTTCAGGTTCTTCTCCAGCAGTTCGGCCGCCCGCGCGACGGTGTCACCCGCCTGGCCGGAGAGCGAATCCCCACTGAAGTGGACGACGGCGTAGTGCGGGGCGTCGGTGTGCACGTACGCTTCGCTGCCGAACTTGGCCTTCCAGATGTCCGCGGCCGGATTGTTGGCCGCCGCGTCGTTCCACTTGGCCTTCAGCTCGTTGTACCCCTTCATGTACGCGGTCACGTCCGCCGGCAGGTCGGTCGCCTTCTCGAACTGCTTGACCAGCGAGTCGGAGAACTGTTCCGCCAGGGGCAGCAGTTCGGCCTTCAGGGCGTCGCCGATGTACGCCAGCAGGACGGCCGGCTTGCGGTTAGTGTCGGCGTTCCACTTGCCGAACGCCTCCTTCAGCCGGGTCTCCTCGGTCACGGTGTTCGCCAGCAACTGCACCTGCAGGTTCACCTTGTTCCAGTACAGAACGCTGTTCCCGTACGGGTGGTGGATGGTGGTGAACTCGGCCGGGTTGTTGGCCGACTGCCCCTTGTTCTCGTCCAGCTTCTGGTTGTATTTGATGCGGTCGAAGGGGATGAGCACGTGGACCGACCGCTCGGTCTGGGTCGTCGCCGCCCCGCTACCACCGCCACCACCGCCACCGGGGAAGCCAGGCCCGCCGGGGAGACCCGGACCGCCGCCGGGGAAGCCGGGACCACCCGGCAGTCCCGGACCGCCGCCCGGCGAGGGGCCAGGGTTGCCTGGGCCACCCGGTCCGGGGTAACCGGGGCCACCACCGGGGCCGGGGACGCCGGGACCGGACCCCTCCCCTTGCCCCGGTCCCGCCGGTGCGGCACCTCCGTCGCCACCCAGCTTGACGCGGATAACCACGTAGCCCGATTTGACGTTTTGTGCGACCGCGGACGCCGTGACCGTGGCGAGTGCGGCGGCCGAGAAGAGCCAGCGCTTCATCCGGCGACTCCGAGAGGGGGGTGCGAGATCAGAAGGGTGAGATAATTGTCAGGGCCGGCGGCGGAGACCGCAACCGCAAACCGGGCGGCTGTTACCACCGCCGGCGTCCGTCAGCGGGGGGTCAGTTTGGTGGCGTCGCTGTTCTTGTAGAGCGCGTTCGCCTTCAGCTCGCCCTGCTTCTTGGCCAGCCACTCGTCGACCGCTTCTTTTTTCAGACCGTTCGCCACCCCGCTCTCGTTCATTTTGCTGAGCGGGTCGAACACCTGGGTGACGGCCAGTTTGGAGAACTCGGTGAGGAGCGACTTCGACCCCTGATCCAGCCGGGACTTGGGAATTGCCCTGTCCCACGCCTCGAAGGCCGACTTCAACTTCGTCCCGTACAGCTTCCAGTGGCTGCTCGCCGGGCCGCCCTCCCCTGCCCCGCCGGCCGCCTTGTCCGACACGAACAGGCTCACCCCGCGGGCCATCGCCACGGCCAGCACCTGGGCGTCCAGATCGAGTTCGCGGTCCACCGGGGTGGCGTTAGCCATGCCGATCAGCGACTCGGCGACCTCCCGCTGGCTGGGCGCGGGCACCACGCCGGCGTCGTTCGCCGCCACGCGGGCCAGGGTGAGCAGCGTGCGGACGGTGCCACCCCCCTTCGCGTCCGTCACCACGTCCGTCTTCACCTTGCCGAGTGCCCGGATGGCTTGAAGACGGAACGCCTGCACGGTGTCCACCTGCTCGGGGGTCAGCGCGGCCGGTTTGGGCGCCGCTTTCGGATCGGTCGTCAGGGTGCCGGTGTTCGGCTGGTCGGGCAGGTACGTCTTGTCGATCACCGACTGCGGCACCTTCCGCACCACTTCATCGACGAGCGTCACGAGTTGGTGGTAGGTGTCCTTGCTCACCCACTTCTGGTTGGCGGCGGCGCGGGCCGGGTCGAACGCGGCGATGGCGTTCTCTGCCCCCTTCAGGGCGAAGTACAACGACTCGACCGGCAGCGTCTTGTCCTTCTCGGCGAGCAGCTTGGCCAGCCGCTCGGTGGCGGCCGGCGCCCCGCTCTTGGCCACCGCCGCCAGCATGCGGACGGCGTTCATCCGCACGATCGGCTGCGGACCCTTGGCGAGCACGTCGTCGATCGCCTTCACCGCCGCCTTGCCGAACTCGCGGGCGAAGTCCACCTTCGGGGCCGGGATGCCCTGGTCACCGGGGGTGATGATGACGAGCTGGTTTTCCAGGTCGGCGATCAGCCGGTTGACCGTCCGCTCCTCCGGCCGCGGGGTGAGTTCGGCGGTCGGCGCCTCGTTGTTGGTGTGGTACTCGAAGTGCGTCACCGGGTAAACGAGTTGCTTGGCCTTCCCTTCCAGCACTGCCCGCTCGGCGTCGGTCGGGTTCTCCAGCGAGATGGTGCCCAGCCGCATCTGGTTGAACTTGCCGGAATCGACCCCGTCCGGCACCTCCAGCCGCCCGGCCTTCAGCCGCTCCTCCACCGGGTTGCGGGGTTTGGGCGGCTGGGCGACGACCGCGGAAGCGACGAGCGACAGGGCGAAGACGGGGGCGAGCCAGAGGCGGAAGGCCATCGGTCGTTCACCTGGGGGCGGGATGTGGGTGCGATCGGGCACAACCAATCTAACGGCAGACGCCGCGGAACGTTGGTGCCCTTCCCTGCTGAGGCTACCAGCCGCCGCACGCCGGGGCAAGCGGGCAACCGCTGCCGGGGTGGGAATGGCGGGCGTCCGCGTCGGCCCATTCGGACGGGCGAACCCTCCCCCGCCCCGCCGTGTCCTGGTGGGTGGGCGGAAGTTGTGGTTGTCAGTCGGGGGTTCCCCCGGTAGAACAAGTTCATCGGGCCGTAGCGCAGCTTGGCTAGCGCGCTTGCTTGGGGTGCAAGAGGTCGTGGGTTCAAATCCCGCCGGCCCGACTCGACGGTTCTAACCCCTCCGCACGCCCGTGGGCACCACCCACGGGCGTGCGGCTTTTCCGGCGCACCTCCCGGCGGAAGGTGTCTTTCGACCTTCCCCCCCATTCGCGGAACAATGTCCGATTCGTGGAAGATCCCATACTCACCAAGCACTTACGGGAAGCAAACCCTCGAGCCGCTATCGTGGCGAGCATTTGGCCTGTATTTGGAAAGTTGCTTACCACCTATTCGTCGCGTCTGATAATGTTCTTAAAAGATTCTTTCTGCGCCGTGGCTTCACCATGACCATGTCTTGGTCGAATTTCAGCGTTATCGGTCGCGTCCGATAACATGGCTGCCTTGAAGCCATTCCTGATCTGCCGCTTCTGCCATGCCGCTGGATTGCCACGACCCGTTCCGCCTGAATTGCGAGCCGTCCCACAGCTACCCCGCTGCCGAAAAGAACCACGCGAACCCATCACGGAGGACGGGCTATGCGTGCGCCGTGTGTCCCGACTTGGCCGGTTGTCGTCGTTGTGCTGGTCACAGTGGGTCCGATAATGTCGCAGCCGATCGGACCACGCGGGGCGCCGCTCGTCTCTTTCCCGAGTCTGGTCGGCCCCGCTCCGGCGTTTGGGAAGGCCGGTGCCACCACTGGGTGGAGCTATTACGGGTTGCCGAACGGTCCCACCACCGCCGTGATCGATGCCCGTGTCGGGCGGTGGAACTGGGGTTGGGAAGGGACGCCGAGCCACCTGCCAGGCGTGTGGAGCCGAATCCTGAACTGCTACGGCCCGCCGACCGCCACCTACCTGCCGCTCGCCGCGGTCGCCCCCGCGTGCGACGGTCGCAAGTGCTTCGTCACCCCTCCCCGGTTCGGGTACGGCCTGCACGCCTTCGGGTACCTGTCGGTGTCGCCCCGGCTCGCCAGCCCGAACGTGAGCACCCACCCCTCCCCTGCCACCGCGTCGGCCGCGTGCTGCCGGGTGGACGTCCGCCTGCCGCAGCCCGACGCCGAGTTGTGGGTGAACCGGGCGAAGACGACCAGCACCGGCACCGACCGGACGTTCGAGTCGCCGGAATTGGCCGACGGGAAGGAGTTCCGGTACGAGTTGGTGGCGAGGTGGAAACGGAACGGGGCGGAGGTGTCCGAGTCACGGGAGGTGGTGGTGACCGGCGGGAAGGGCGTACTGGTCGACTTCACCGAGCGGCGGTGAGGGGGACTGTGGGGCGGACGGGTTGACCCGTCCACACCGCGGCTCACTTCTGCATGATCGGCAGGTAGTTGTTCGGCAACTGCAAGATGATACACGCCATGGCTGTGGCGTAGGCGGTGCCGAAGATTCGGTCGTCCCACACGCCGGTGATCGCCTCCCGCCGCAGGAGCAACTCGTTGCGGACGGCCGGGAACCAGTCGTTCCAGTAGTTCCCGCCGGCCGTCCACATGGCCAGGGCGGCGTAGTAGTGGCCGTAGTAGTAGTGCTCCTGGCGGATGTCGGCAGGGCCGTTCCGCTGCCCCCGCGGGCGGAACTTCTGCAGGTAGGTCAACCCCTTCTCGATGTACTCGCCGTCGTAGATGCCGGCCGAGTACAGGCCGACCACGGCCGCCGCCGACCGCGGGAAGAGCGACCCCTGCTGCTGGCGGATGTACGCGTACCCGCCGTCCTGTTGACGGCACTCCTTGATGTACTTCACCGCCTTGTCCACCACCGCCTTGTCCACGTACACGCCGGCGTTCTTGGCCGCCCGCAGGGCCATCAGTTGGGCGACGGTGACGGACACGTCATCCTGGCCGGGGTACGGGGTGTACCGCCACCCGCCCTGTTGGTTCTGCGCCTTGACCGTCATGGCGATGCTCTTCTCGAGCATGTCGCGAGCTTTAGCGCGGCGGTCGGCGTCGGGGAATGTGCCGTGGACTTCGGCCAGGAACAGGGTGGAGAACCCGTGCTGGTACATGGCGGAGTGGTCGCCGCCGTTCACGTCCGAGTTGGCCAGGTAGCCGGTCGTCTTGTTCGACCGGCCGCGGGCGATGACGAACTCCGCCGCCTTGGCCACCGCCCGCCCGTACCTGCCCCGGCCGGGGTGGTGCCCGCCGCACATGAGGGCGAGGGCGGCGAGCGCGGTGATGCCGGTGTTCCCGGAGTTCCGCCCGTCGGTGAACGACCCGTCCGCCGCTTGCAGGCGGGTGGCCAGGAAGTGCAGCGCCTGGTCGATGGCCGACTGGGTGTCGGCGGTGACCATGTCGTCGGACGACTTCGGGCCGGGATCGGCGGCGTGGGTGAGCAGGGCGACACCGGCCCCGGCGCCGACGACGGCAGACGACCGCAGGAACGCCCGACGGGACAGAATGCCCATGACCACCTCGTGGCTGGAGCCGGCCTCTGTGAGGCCGGTCCGGACCGGCTGAAAGTCGCCGCACGCTCCGCGGGCGAAAGCGTGGACCGCCCGCGGAGCGTGCGGCGGCGGGTGCGGCCGCCCCCCGGCCCGCGACCACACAACGGGCGACGTGGGCGGGGGGGGCATCTCGTTGAGGGTCGAGTAGTATTGCTTCAGCAGCTCGGAGTACTGGGGCATGAACTGCTCGCGGTACGACTGCATGGCCTGTTGCCGCAGTTTCTCCGGCAGGTGGCCCCAGACGCGGCGGGTGAACGGGTCGTCGAGTGGCAGGTTTGGCTTGGCCAACCCTTCTTTCCCCGGAACACCGCCACCACCCTGGTTGTCCTTCCCGCCCTCTCCGCCGCCCATGTCCATCGGCTTCATCGGCTCGGGGGTGCCGCCTCCCATCGGCTCCTTCTTGTCCGACTGTCCGCCCCCCATCGGCTGCTGCTGTCCGCCGCCCATCGGCTCCTTCTTATGGTCGCCACCACGCGGCCGCTTGGACTGACCGCCGCCACCACCGCCCATCGGCGGGGGGCTTCCGCGACCCCCTCCCCCACCTCCACCCATCGGCGGCGGATTCCCAGCACCACCGCCACCTCCGCCCATCGGCGGAGGCGGACTCCCGCCGCCGCCCCCTCCCCCTCCGCCTCCACCCATCGGCGGGGGGGGCTTGATGAGGGAGTCGATGTCCTTGAGCAGTTGTTCCTGCACCTTCTGCGTGTCGGTGCCGCTGTCTTCGTTCTGAAGGCGGTCGCCGACGGCGCGAGCGTTCATAGTGATCCGCTCGATCGTCTTGAGCGGGTCCTCGTCGGTGGGCGGCTGATCGCCCTTCGCCTCCGGCTTCGGCTCGACGATGATGACGGGCGGGACGATGCCCACCGCCGACGCCGCAGCCGGGGTGAACAGCCCGCACACGATTAGCAGTCGCTTCATGGCAGCTTCGGCTCCTGCTGGGATTTCAGCTTCTCGAACTCTTTCTTCAGCTTGTCGAACAGCTCGGCCACCTCCCGCTGCGACCGCTCCAGCTCTTCCAACTCCTCGCGGTCGGCCTCGGTCAGTTTGGCCTTCTCCGGGTGGGCGGCCTCGAAGTCTCGGGTGCGGGTGTTCAGCTCGGCCTGAATGCTCCGCAGGGCCTTCAGTTGGGCGAGCGGGGGCACGCCGTTCGGCGGGGCCCCCCCCTGCCCCATGCCGCCGGGCATGTCCCCGCCCGCACCGCCGTTCGGGTCCATCGGCTTCGGCGGTTGCGGCTCCTTCTTCGGATCCTCGGCGAGCGAGTCGAGGATGTGGTTCAGCCGGCGGATGGCGGTCTTGAGTGGACGACGGGTGCGATCGTCGGCCGCCGCTTCGGCCACCGGGTCGAACGGGTCGCCCGACGCGTCTTTGATCAACTCCTGCCGCTCGCCGATCCGCTTGGCGGCGGCGGCGGACTGGGTGGCCGCCTGGGTCGCCAGCCGCTTGTACACCGGCAACTGGTCGAGTTCCTTGTCGGCGAACGTCTGCACCTCCTCGCCGATGGCGGACGCCGTTTCACCCAGGTCGCGGAGGCTCTTTTCCAGCGACAGCGGCCACTCCTTCCTCTTGATGGCCTCGCCCTGGATGCGGCCGGCCTCGTCGTCGGCCGCTTTCAGACGGTCGCGAAGACCTTTCAGTTGCTCGGCCAGTTCCCGCTGTTTCTCCCGCCCGAGTTTCTGCTCCTCCATGTCCTTCTTCTGGTCGAGCTTGTCGGTCGTCTCCTTCAACTTGTCCAGCGCCTCCTGTTCTTCCTGCTTCGGTGCCTTCCCCTGTTCGAGTTGTTCCTTCGCCGCTTCCATCTTCTCGATGGCCTCGCGGAGCTTGTCGGCGGCCGCGTCCTCCCGCTCGCGGGTCAGCCGCTCCAACAAATCCTCGGCCTTCTTCTGGAGGTCTTCCTGCTGGTTGGCCAGCTTCTTCAGTTCCTCCTCCCGCTGCTTCGGGTCGGCGATAGTCTCCGCCTCCTTCACCTTCTGGCGGAGTTCGTCCTGCTGCTGTTCCAGCTTGAAGGCGTCGTTGGCGGTCTGCCCGCGCTTCTTCAACTCCTCCATCGGGTCGGGCTGTTTCTCCGAGAGGGCGTTGGCGACCGCATCCAACCGGTCGGCGGCGGACTTCTGCGCCGCCGCCGATTCGGCCGGGTTGTTCTGCCGCAGCTTGTCCCCGGCCGTCTGGAGGTCTTCTTTCAACCCCTGGTTGCCGGCGTCCTTCACCGCGTTGCGGAGGGCGTCGGCCTCGGCCTGGGCCTGATCGGCCTGGGATCTCAGGTCGGCGGCGTCGGCGGCCAGCTTGTCGGCCTTCGCCTTCGCCGCGTCGGCGGCGGGCGACCCCGGCGGCTGCTTGCCGGCTTCCCCTCTGGCGGCGTTCGCCTCGGCGGCCTTGGCGTCCGCCTGAACCTTCAGGTCAGCCGCCTTCGCCGCCTTCTCGTCGGCCAGCCGCTGTGCCTTCTGGATGGTGGCATCCGCACGGCCGGAGAGCTGCTCGAACTGCTCGGCCGCCTTGTCCAGTTCCGCCTTCTCCTTCGGCGACAACTGGGTCGCCGGCTTACCAGGGTCCACTTGACCGGCCGCGTCTTTCGCCTTCTCCCCGGCCTTGTTGAGCAAGTCCTTAATCGCCCGCGCCTCGGCCTTCACCTCCCCCGCCCCGCCCCACTGTTCCAGCAGTTTGAGCATGCCGTCGAGGTTCGCCTCGGCCGCCTTCTGCCGACCGACGGCCTTTCGCAGGTCGTCGGCCGCCTTCTTCACGTCGGCCGGTTGGCTGTTGGCCGACGCGATGAGCGGTTCGATCGGATCGAGTTCCCGCTCGGCCAGCCGTTTCAAATCGGACGCCAGCGTCTCCACCCGCTCGGTGGTGGTGGACCGCGGCACGTCGTTGGAACGGATCGTTTGGAGGAGCAGGTCGGCGGCCTGTTGCAGCCCCTCGTTGGGGTCGGTCACTTCGCCCCGCACGCCCCGCTGATCCCGCTCCGCCTGGGTCAACTTGATGCCGTCATCGGCGTTCAACTTGCCGTCGGTCGCCGCCTTCTGCACCTCCTCGGTCCGCTCCCGCACCTGCCGCTGCTGCTCGCGGAGTTTCAGGAGCGTCGGCCGCAGCTGCGCCAGTTCCTGTTGGAGGGTGGTGTCGAGTGCCGGGCGGCTGACCACCAGTATGGTCACCTCCTCGCGGCTACGGCCCGGCTCCTTGAGCACCGTCACGTCGTCGTAGTCGAAGGCGGCGGCGCGGAGGGTGATGCGGTCTCCGTCGGCCGGCCGCGAGCCGTCCGGTTTCACGAACGCGCTGACAGGCAGCGTGACGGTGGCGTCGGCGGACGTCTGCTTGGCGTGCAACACCGCCGCCCCCCCGCCGGTCAGCCCGGACAGCGGTACCCCCAGCCCGTCGAGGGACATGACCGGCAGGGTGCGGAACGGTGCCTCGGTCCCGCCGACGCGGTACTCGACGGCGATCCCCTTCAGCGCGAACACCCGGTCGGTGGCAGATGCGTGGACGATGGTGCGGGCGGTCGGCAGAAGGATGAGCGGGTCCTTGCCCACGGCGGGGCGGGACATCACCACCTCCGGGGCCGGGTCGGGTGCGATGTCGAAGTTGAGCGAGCGGCTGCCGGTCAGGCCGGTTTCGTCGGTGAACTTGAGCAGGTACTGGCCGGTGACACGCGGGGTGAACTCGACCGACAGCCGCGTGCCGTGGGTGACGGTCACCGGGATGTCGGCGTGCGACAGGTCGGCGAGCGGCTGGGCGGCGAACGCGGCGAGCGGGTTGGCGGCGGTCGGCAGGACGACCGAGGAGACGAGCCGGGCGGTGGTCCGGTCGGCCTGCGGGATGAGCACGGCCGACACGACCGGCCGGTCGGTGGCGGCCGTCATTTTCACCCGCGTCCCGTGGACGCCGCGGACCGCCCCCGCACCGTCGGGCAGTGGCCCTGCCGGCAGGTCGGTGTACGCCGGGGGGGCGACGTGCATCTGCGGGGACGGGCGGCCGTCGAGCGGCACCAACCGCGGCGGCGGCGCGAGGACGACCGTGTGCCACACCGTGGCGTCGTCATTCGCCCGGATCTGGAACTTGAAGCTCGACGGGATGCGGTGCGGCTCCAGCACCGCCGCCAAGTCGACGGACTTGCGATTCGGCTCGCCCTCTTCGATCGCGATCGGCTCCTCGAACCGCACGCCGTTGTCCAGTTGTACGGCCACCGTCGCGTGATCGGGGATGACCCCCTTCAGCGTGAACCGCACCTCGAACGGGTCACCGATGGCCGCCCGCACGGGGGAGGTCTTCGGACTGGTGACGTCGACCCGCGTCTTGGTCGGCCACGGGTGGCTGCCGAACGGGTCGGCCAGACGCACCAGCCCGGCCGCGGCGTGAGCCGGCCTCCACACGCCCAACCCGGCCGCAACACCCACGATCACCGCCGCCAGCCAGAACCGCTGCCACGCCCGCCCGCTAGGGACCAGCCGGCTGGTGTCGCACTTCTCGAGCGCCCGCTGGGCGCGCACCACCGCGATCCGCTGGAACCGGGCAGAGGTGTTCGCCGTCTCGGCCGAGGTGAGGAAATCGACCGCGCTGGCGAGGCTGTCGTTCAGCTTGGGGAAGCGGGCTTCGAGCAGGTGTGCGACGTGGAGCGGGCGAACGGGCTGGCGGAGCGGCTTCCACACGTCCCGCAGGAACAACACGCCGGCGGCGACGAGGGTGCCGAGTAGGACGGCGACACGGACCAGTACCGGCATCCCGAGGGTGGCATCAAGCACAACCCCGGCCGTGAAGCCGGCGACCAAGATGGTCAGCACGCCGAACCCGCCGGCCAGCACGCGAGCGGTCTTCCGCGCGGAGCCGAGGTCGGAGAGTCGGGTGGGCAGCGACGAGCGTTCGGCCAGCGGGCGTAAGACGATCGGCATGGCAACTCCGATCCGCGTTGCGGCTGATACGGATGATACCGTCGGAAATGCCCGCGGACAAACGACTTGATGCGCGGGTGTTACGCGGGGAGAGGTCGGGCGTGGTCTGCTCGCACCGCGGGCGGTGCATTCAAGACCGCTCGCGGAGCGAGCGGACCACAGTTACGCGGCCGCCGGGGCGGCGGTCGGGACCGGCACCGCCGGCGCACCATGGCTGAGCGGCACCGGGCCTCGCGGCAGCTTCGGTTGGGTCCGTCGCAAAACGACTTCCAACACCACCCCGGCGGCGATGATGACCACGCTCGTCCACTGCGAGAAGGTCATGCCCAAGGCGTAGGTCGGCTCGATGCGAATGGCCTCGTTCAGCCAGCGGTGCAGGCCGTACCCGAGCATCAGGACGACCAGCACCTGCCCGTCGTGCCGGCGGAACGGCTGGTACGCCAGCAGCAGCACGGTGAGCAGGGCCATGCTCACCACCTCGTACAGTTGCGTCGGGAAGACCGTGACCGTCCGCGGGGTGAGTTCGACCACCTTCGGGGCCGATTCCCCCGCCCGCTGCACTTCCAGGGTGAGCGACTTACCGGTCCGCGGCCAGCGGGCGGGGTCGAGCGGCTCGGCCTTCCAGTCCACCACCTCACCGTTCACTTTCAGGATGCGGTCCCCTTCCTTGAGCCTGGTGCTGGCGTCCGACCCCGGCTCGATGCGATCGACGATCACCCCGCCCGGCGGCTCGAAGTTGACGGCGTAGGTGAACCCGGTGAGCGTCTGGACGCCCCACACCTGTGGCAGTTGTTTGCTGGTGTCGGCCGGGGTGGTCACCTGCTCCCGCACCCCGTGTCCGCTCAACAACGGGAACTGACCCGTCTCGGCCGGGAGGGGCACCGGTTGAACTTCGGGGATGGCCACCTGCCCCCAGCAGCAGCCGTTCAGGTAGCAGCCGATCCGCCCGAGGGCCAGTCCGAAAGCCACCAGTGGGGCGACGGCGTCGCCCAACTTCCAAACCGACACGCCCAGCTTCTTCAGCACGAAGTGGCGGAACGCAAGGAACGCGATCACCCCGCCGATGACCGACCCGTAGAAGACGATCCCCCCCTCCCAGATTTTGAAGAACTCGAAGAACAGGTTCTTACCCTTGAACTGGTCGGCGTACTGGATCATGTACACGACCCGTGCCCCGCCGATGCCGGCCACGAACACCAGGATGGCCATGTCCTGGAGGCGTTCCTTCGGCAGTCCCACCTGCACCGCCCGCCGCGGCCCCCACACCATCGCGGTGAGGACGAAGCACAGGAACAGCATCACCCCGAACCCGTGCAGGGGGATGCCGTCCGGCGGCAGCCAGTTCTGGGTGAACGGGATGTGGAAGAGGATCTGTTGCATGCCGATGTTCTATCGACTCGCGGCGGCGGGCGGAACCCGGATTGAACCGCGGGAGCCCGCCCGCCGACGGCTCATTCGGACCACTTGGCGAAGTACTCGTAACAGTACGGGTTGAACAAGGCGTGCTCGAAGCGGATGCCCATCGTCGCCCGGATCTCGAGGTCGAACTGCCCGTTTTCCAAGTTGCCGGTGTCGTCCGGGTGGCCCGGCCCGGCGTTGAACATGTGAATGAACTCGTGGATGAGCGTCCGCGCCCGCTCGCCCGGGTCCTTCTCCCGGAAGTAGGCCGGGGTGAGGAAGACGGTGTTATTGGTCAGGGCGGTCGCGCCCACCGGGTACTCGACGAACGCCACGTGCCCCAAGGTGCTCTGGTCCTTCGGGGCGTGCCGGTCAGTCTTCTCGAACTCGAACACCCGCGACCGCCCCTCGAAGGACATGAACCGCTGCTGAATCTGGGCCACCTGATGGCGGTCGGAGCCGTCGATGGCGAACGTGTCCATCAGAAGTTCGGACACCTTCTGTTGGAGGCTGCCGGGTCGGGGCGGGGCCGCCTTCGGCCCCGCCGGGAAGGTCATCGGCACCACCAGCATGACGGTACACCGGCGGGCGATCAGCCGGGCGCGATCCAGGTCGGCCGCCACCAGTTTCTTCTCGGCCAGCGTCATGTGCCCTCCGGGGAAGGTGCCGGCCAGTTCCTCGTCCATCGTGTGCAAGGTGTCGCGGCCGGCCACCCCGTCGGCCGTCAGGGCGTTCTTCTCCTGGTACTGGCGGATGGCCTTGTCCGTCTCCGGGCCGAACTTGCCGTCCGCGGTGCCGTCCGGCTTCACCGAAACTGGCAGCTTGTGGCCGAGTTCGACGAGGGCCTGCTGGAGCCGTGCCACGCCCCCGCCGTTCGAGCCGACACGGAGGGGCGGGGCGTTGTTGGCCGCCGTTTGGAGTTGCAGGTCGGTGGCGAACCAGGCGGAGTTCAGAGCCATGAGAGCACCTGGGGTGGTTGTGACGGGAGAACCTGCTTCCGGATGCCCCGACCCCCTCCGGGTGTTACCGGAACCCGCCGCACTGGCCGACTGATTCCCGGTAACAGTGGGCTTCCCTCGCGGCATCCGCCAGGTGTGGCCGAGCGTCGGTCCGAATTGGTGAGGCGCGACGGCACGCCAAGCGAGGGCAACCCATGCGGAAGCGATGGTGGCTAGTGGGCACAGGCGGCGTGTTTCTGGCGGTCGCGGCCGTACTCCTCCTGGTGTTCTGGCCGAAGCCGATGCCGGGGAACGTCGAGACGGCGCAGGAGTTGGGCTATTTCGTGGATTACGAGTTCGACCCGGACACCCTGCACATTCACCAGTCGAACCCCGACCGGGCGGGCCAGGAGTACGTTGGGGTCGTCGTCCAGGGGCACTACAGCGTGATGATCCTGGACGGAAACATCACACTCAACCGCGCGCCGTTCGGCGTGGTCAAGAAGGGCGACCGGATCAAGGTGTCGCTCGACAAGCGGATGTGGGTGAACGGGGCCGAACGGAAATCACAATCGGGCGGCTGACGGCGAACGATTTCTGAAACACATTCGCCGGTTCGCGGCATCGGCACGGGAGACGGTCGTCGCGGCGATGCTGGTTCCGCCCCCCCTCACACCGAGTCGTGAACTCCGCACGCGCCGGCGGTTGCCTCGCGCCGCGGTTCCCTGTTCCCATTGTGGAGTGCCCGGAGATGTCTCTGCCGACCCTGTCGAAAGCCTCGCCCTTACGGGTGGAGTCGCTGGAAGCCCGCGAGGTGCCGGCGGTGTTCAGCGTCAACGGACTGGCCGACGCCATCACTCCGGACGGCGAGCTGACCCTCCGAGAGGCGATCAGCCTGAACGCCGGCAGCCTCACCTTCAACCAGCTCTCGGTCTACGAGAAGGGCCGCGTGGCAGGCACGATCGGGGTGAACGATCAGGTCGATTTCGGAACCGTCGGCACGATCGTCCTGTCCGGCAACCTGCCGACGGTGAACAAGAAGCTGACCATCGCCGGGCCTGGGGCCGGGTCGCTGGTGATCGACGGCAACGCCCTGTACCGGCCGTTTACAGTCGGGGCGGCGGGCGACCTGAGCGTGACCGGACTGGGGGTGACCCGCGGGCACTCCGCCACCGAAGGCGGGGCGGTGCTGAACGGCGGGAAGGCGACGTTTACCCAGGTGCGGTTCGAGGCCAACAGCTCCGACAAGCACGGCGGGGTGGTCGAGAACAACGGCACCCTCACGGTCGATCGCTGCCAGTTCCAGGGCAACGCGGCTGCGAAAGTGGGTGGGGCGATCGACAACAACGCGACGGCCACGATCACCAACAGCACGCTCGCCGACAACACGGCGGGGAACAACGGCGGGGCCATCTGGAGTGACGGCACACTGACCCTGACGAACGTCACGATGGTGAACAACCACGCGGCGAACTTCGGCGGCGGGATGCGGGTCACCGGAGGCACGGCCACGATCACCAGTTGCACCATCGTCGGGAACGACGCCGACAGCGACGGCACCACGTTCGAGACCGGCGGGGGCATCTCGAACGACGGGGCCGTGCTCACCGTCAACAACACGGTCGTCGCCCAGAACACGCGGAACAAGATGACGGTCAAGGACGACGTGTCCGGAACGGCGAGCGGGCAGTTCAACGTGATCGGCGTGAACACCGCTTTGACCGGGATCACGAACGGGGCGAACAACAACCGCGTGGGTACGAACGCGGCCCCGTTCGACCCGATGCTCCTGCCGCTGGCGACGAACGGCGGGTTCACCACGACCCAACTGCCCGCTGTGGGCAGCCCGCTCATCGGCACCGGCGCCCCGCTCGCACTCGCCGGCACGCACGACCAGCGGGGTGTCGTCCGGACCGACGGCGCCACCACTGTGGGCGCGGTCGAGGTGGCACTCCCGCCCGTCGTCCCACCAGTCCCGCCGTCGCCCCCTTCCCCGCCGGTCGTCCCGCCGGCAACGCCTCACGTCGATCTGTACGCCGTCGGGGCCGGGGCCGGCGGCAGCCCGCACGTCCGCGTGTTCAACGCCGACGGCAGCGAGAGGTTCAGCTTCTACGCCTACGCGCCGGGGTTCACCGGCGGGGTGCGGGTGGCCACCGGAGACGTGACCGGCGACGGGGTCGACGACATCGTGACGGCGGCCGGGGCGGGCGGCGGGCCACACGTCAAGGTGTTCGACGGCACCACCGGGGCCGAGGTCCGCAGTTTCTTCGCCTACGGGGCGGGGTTCACCGGCGGGGTGAACGTCGCGGTCGGCGACCTGAACGGGGACGGGTTCGCTGAGGTCGTCACCGGGGCGGGGGCGGGCGGCGGTCCGCACGTGAAAGCATTCGACGGGGCGACCGGGGCCGTGGTCCGCAGCTTCTTCGCCTATGACGCGGGATTCACTGGCGGGGTGAACGTGGCCGCCGGCGACCTGGACGGCGACGGGCGGGCGGACGTCGTGGTCGGTGCCGCTTCGAGCGGCGGGCCGCACGTCAAGGCGTTCGACGGGGTGACGGGAGCGGAAGTGCGGAGTTTCTTCGCCTACGATGCCGCGTTCAACGGCGGTGTGAACGTGGCGGTCGGTGACCTGACCGGCGACGGCAAAGGGGAGATCATCACCGCGGCCGGTGTGGGCGGCGGTCCGCACGTGAAAGTGTGGGGCGGGTCGCAACCGACCGAGGTGGGCGGGTTCTTCGCCTACGAACTTGAGTTCACTGGCGGGGTGAGGGTGGCGACGGCCGACAGCGACGGCGACGGCAAACTGGCAGTGCTGACGACTCCGGCCGGCGGGGCGGCGACCGTCAAACTTTTCAGCCCGACCGGCGTCGCCCTCGCCGCGTTCGACGCCTTCCCGAAATTGTCCGGCGGGGTGTTCGTCGGCTGACGTGAAGACCGCCGGGCGGGGGAGGCAGCGCCACCGCCCGGCGGTTCTGGACACCCGATCACCGGGACTTCGGGACGCAAAGGCACGACGAGCCGATGCTGATGTCGGCCTTCGCCCACACCTTCTTCCACTCGCCCCGCACCTTCTCGGCGTCTGCCTTCTTCCCTTGCGCGTCCAGGCATTCCGCCAGCCCTTACAGCGCCCACCCGTTGTTCGGCCACTTCTTCAGGTCGGCCCGGTACACCTTCTCCGCCTCGGCCGCCTGCCCGTCCTTCAGCAGGAACGCCCCGAGCGCGTGCCGCACCGGCACGATCCAGTCCGGCGGCTCCATGTACTTCAGTTGGTCTTCCTTCGCGACCGCGTCGGCCAGTTTCTTCAGGGCGTCGGGCATCTTCCCTTCCGCCGCCAGGATTTCGCCTTCGAGCATCGCGTCCGCGACGGCGAACAGGTCGGCCCCGGTGTTGTTGCCGAACACGGCTTCCTTCGGCAGCTTCTTGGTCGCGACCCGCAGGGCGTCCAGTTCCTCGCGGGCCTCCTTCGGCTTGCCCTTCGCGGCGTAGGCAATCCCGCGGGCATGGTGCCGCAACCCGGTGGCGATGGGGAACACCTCCGGGAACGCCGGCTCCTTCAAGATGTCGTCCCACATGCCGAACCGGATCATCACCTCCAGCGGGGCGGCCAGGAAGCCGTCCGCGATGGCGGCGTTCTCCGGCACCGCCACCCACTCCTTCGGCACCCCGGCGAGCATCTCCCGAACCGCCCCGAGCGCCTTCTTCGACTGTCCCATCTGCATCGCCGCGAATGCCAGCATGTGGTGGTTGTGCGCCATGTACAGGTGGTAGAACCCCTGCTTCGGTGACTTCTCGCGGTACTCCGCGTCGGCCTTGATGGCCTTCGCGTTCGCGTCGATCGCCTCCGCCCACCTCCCGCACCGCACGTCGATGTGCGACGGCATGTGGACCATGTGCCCGAGGCCGGGGGTCAGGTCGCGGAGGCGGTCGGCGGCGTCAGACGCCTTACCCGGTTCGGGGGACGCTTCGACCGCGTGGATGTAGAGGTGCAAGGCGAACGGGTGCTTGGGGGCCAGCTTCAACACCGCCTCCAGGGTCGCCACCAGTTCCTCGGTGCCGGCCTGCGGCTTGCCGTCGAGCGTCCACAGGTCCCACGGGCGGAGGTTCATCAGCGATTCGGCGTAGATCGCCCCGACGTCGGCGTCCTTCGGGAACTTCTCCCACGCCGCTTTCATGGCCTGGGAGTAGGCTTTGTTCCGCTTCTCCTGGTCCTCGCCATCCTTCTCCGTGTACCGCACCGCGACGGCCGCGATGAGCGCCGCGTCGGCCTCGCCCACGGTCTTCGACAGTCGCTCGGACCGGGTCTTGGCGGCCACCGCTCTCTTCATCGTCGCCGGGTCCATGACCGGCTTGTTGATGTGCCCGCCGCACGCCAGGGCCACGCCCCAGTGGGCCATCGCGCAATCCGGGTCGAGCTTGGCGGCGTGCTCGAACGAGCGGATCGCCTCGTCGTGGTTGAAGGCGTACAGGAACGCCAACCCCTGGTCGAAGTACGCCTGAGCGTCCTTGTTCTTCGACACCGCTCGGGTGTGGCTGCCCAGCCCGTCGAATTTCGGCGGCGGGAGGAGGGACGGGTCGGCCAATGCCGCCGGCGCGAACAACAGACCGAGAACCAGAGTGCGAAACATGTCGGGTCTCCGAACGGGCGAGTGGAATGGGGCGGGCCGACGCCCTGTGCGTCGGCCCGCCGAATCGACGGTCGTGGTCATTGAATCTCGACGTCGTCACCCTCCCCGCCGTCGAGGATGTCAAGGCCGAGGCCGCCGACCAACACGTCGTCCCCGAAGCCGCCGAGCAACACATCGTTCCCCTCGCCGCCGACGAGCACGTCGTCGCCGGCCCCGCCGTCGGCCGTCAACTGAATGCCGGCCGCCGACAATCCGCTCGCCTCGACCACGTCGTCACCGGCGAGGGCGTTGACCACCAGCCGGTCGTTCGCGGCTTCGGCCCCTGTGATGTTCACCTGAGCCGCCAGCCCGAACACGCTCACCCCGCTGGCGTCACCGGCCACGAGGGCCACGTCGTCCCCGCTGGTGCCGTTCACGATCACCGTGTCGGCCGCCCCGTCCGTCCCGAGGTTCAGGTTGACGTCGGTCAAGTCGGTGCCGGACAGGTCGTTCACCGTCACCTTGTCGGCCCCGCCGAGGGCGTTGAAGGTGATCACTTCCGTGTCGTTCATGTCCATCAGCACGTTGGCGATGTCGCGGAAGAACAGCACCCGCCCGCCGTTCGCACTGATGGTGACCTGCTCGGCGATGTTCGCCCCGTTGAACAGCATCTCGTCGCGGCCGTCCTGACCTTCGATGGTGTCGTTGTCGTCGCCGGGGTTCCACACGAACACGTCGTCCCCGGCCCCCATCAGGGCGGTGTCGTTCCCGTCCCCGCCGTTGATCAGGTCGTTCCCCTCGCTGCCGATGAACACGTCGGCCCCCAGCCCACCGTTCATGGTCAGCACCGTCCCGTCGGCCTCCAGCGACTGGGCGTTGATGACGTCGTCCCCGCCCAGGCCGTTCAGGGTGAGCTTGTCACTCGCCCCGTCGATCTGAAACACGTTCACGCGGGCCTGAAGGCCGAACACCGTCACCCCGCCGCTGTCGCCGAACGCGCCGAACACGTCGGCCCCGTTGGTGCCGTTCACCGTCACACTGTCCACCGCCCCGTCCCCGCCGCCGTTCGGCCCGCGGAGGTCGAGTTCGACACTCGTCACGTCGGTGCCCGACAGGTCGCCGACGGTGATGTTGTCCGCCCCGCCGAGCGCGCGGAATTCGATCGCCTCGGTGTCGTTCAGGTCCATCGTCACGCTGGCCACGTCGCGGAGGAAGAGCACCCGCCCGCCGTTGGCGACGATGTTGATGTTTTCCGCCGCGTTGCTGCCGAAGAAGAGCATCTTGTCGGTGCCGTCCTGCCCCTCGATGGTGTCGTTGCCGTCGCCCGGATCCCACTGGAAGACGTCGTCGCCGGCCCCGAGGAAGGCCACGTCGTTGCCGTTGTCGCCGAACACGAAGTCGTTGCCGTCGCCGGCGAAGAACGTGTCCGCCCCCTGGCTGCCGAGCAGGGTGTCGTTCCCGGTGCCGCCGTCGATGGTCAGTTTGGTCACACCCGCCGGCATGGTGGTGGCGGTCACGCCGTCGTTCCCCCCGAGGGCGTTGATGACGAGCGAATCGTTCGCCCCCTCACTGCCGGTGACGTTCACCCGCGCCGCCAGCCCGAGGACGGCCACCGAGCTGCCGCTGCCGAACACGTCGATGATGTCGTTCCCGTTGGTGCCGTTGACGATGACCACGTCGGCGGCGGCGTCGCCGGCGGTCCCGCCGATGGTGCCCGACTGGTTCACGTTCACCGTCACCAGGTCGGTGCCGGCCAGGTCGTTGATGGTCGTCGTGTCGGTGCCGCCGAGGGTGTTCAGGTCGATCACCTCGACGTCGTCCAGGTCCATGACGATGTTGCCCAGGTTGCGGGTGAAGATGACCCGCCCGCCGTTCGCACTGGCGGTGAAGATCTCGTTCCCGGCGCTCCCGTTGAACAGCATGCGGTCGTTCCCGCCCTGCCCTTCCACCACGTCCGAGCCGTCCCCCGGGTCCCACTGGAAGGTGTCGTTCCCGGCCCCCATGAACGCCACGTCGTTCCCCTGCTGGCCGTCGATGAAGTCGTCGCCGTCGCCGCCGATCAGCAGGTCCACCCCGTTACTGCCGAGGATGGTGTCGTTGCCCGTCCCGCCGTCCACCGTCAGCTTGATGAGTGCGGCCAGGTTGCCGGTGGCGCTGAACGTGTCGTTCCCGCCGTTCATGTTGACGGTCAGGTTCTCGGAGGTGCCGATGTCGATGCTGAACGGGGCCGGGTTCAGCCGGTCGAACCGCACGCGGGTGCCGTTGGCCGTGGTGGTGAACTGCTCGTCGCCGTTGCCGCCGTTCACCTCGACGGTGTCGGTGCCCGCCCCGCCCTCGTTCAGGTCGGTGTCGTCGCCGGGGTTCCAGATCATGCGGTCGTCGCCGCTCTCGCCGAACACCTGGTCGTCGGCGTCACCGCCGGTCAGGGTGTCGTTCTCGGTGCCGCCGAACAAGAAGTCGGTGCCGCCCTTGCCGAGCAGGGTGTCGTTCCCGGCCTGGCCGAACAGCATGTCGGCCCCACTGCCGCCGGTCAGCACGTCGTTCCCGGCCCCGCCGAACAGGTTGGCCCGCGGGAGCGCGCCGTTCGTCTCGCTCAAGGTGATGGTGTCGTTTCCACCCAGGCCGAACACCTGGATGGCGGCGGTGTTCGCAACGGTCGGGGTGCCGCCGATCACGCTCACCGCCCCGCCGTTCACCAGGAGTTGCCCGGCGGCGTTGCGGCTGATGTCGATGGCGTTGTTGGCATTGTCGCCGAACACGCTCAGTTGGCCGAAGGCGAAGGTGGCGATGACGGCCGGCACCTCGCGGGCTTCGAGCGACGTCAGGCCGAGCGCCGGGCGGGCGGCGGGGGTGGAAACGCGCTGCCGCATCTGCCGGGAGCGAACGCCGCGGAGCAGGGCCTGGAACATCGAGCGGAGCATCGGATCACCTCGGGGGAAGGACGGGCGTGAACGCTGAGCGATCCGCGGGCCGGGGTATACAATCACCCGGCCCGCGGATCGCCCCTCTACCAGGCCAATCCGGACGCCCGTCCGGCCCGGCCAACTTTTCGCACACTTTCTCGGACCGGCGATGTCCCCGCTCGACTCGTTCGCCGCATTAATGGACCGGCTGAAGGCCGGTGAGGACGACGCCGCCCGGGTGGTGTTCGAGCGGTTCGCCCACCGGCTCATCGGGCTGGCCCGCAAGTCGCTCGACGGCCGACTGCTTCAGAAGGTGGACCCGGAAGACGTGGTACAGTCGGCGTACAAGAGCTTCTTCCTCGGCCAACGGGACGGCGGGTGGGAGTTCGGCGGGTGGGACGGGTTGTGGGGGATGCTCACCCTCATCACCCTGCGGAAGTGCGCCGGGCGGGCGGAGTACTACTCGGCCGAGAAGCGGGACGTGAAACGGGAACTGCCGCCCGCGCACGACTCGATCAGCGGGGCGGTGGACAGCTTCGCCCTCGACCGAGAGCCGCAACCGGAAGAGGCGGCTCTGCTGGTGGAGACGGTCGAGTCGCTGTTCCTGGCGATGAACGACGCCGACGAGCGGGCCATCCTGGAGTTGTGCCTGCAGGGGTACACGGCGGCGGAGATCTGCGACCAGACCGGCCGGGCCGAGCGGTCGGTGCGGCGGCTCCGCGAGCGGACGAAGAAGCGGCTGGAACGGATGCAGGAGGAGTGAGTTCAACCCCGAAGGGGTTGTTCGCACAGCCTGGGGTTGAGCGAGCGGAGCAGGCGACACCCCAGGGAACCCGTCCCAGAAACCGACCGACCCCAACGGAGTCGTTCAAGCGTCCCCAGGGTGTCGGTGCTGCGCACCTCAACCCTGGGCTGTCGGAACGACCCCGTTGGGGTCGAAAACCGAGAATCGAACTCCCGGTGTCGCCACCCGAGACCCCACCCGATGACGCCCACGTCCGACGCCCGCGAGAGCGTGTGGGCGGAACACGAGTCGGTGATTCGCCAGTTCGAGGACGCCTGGGCGGGCGGCCGACCGGACCTGGCCGCCCACCTGCCGGCCGGCGTCCGCGACCGCGGCGTTCTGGTCACCGAGCTGATTCAGATCGACCTCGAGTTCCGCTTCCGGGCGGGCGAGCGGCCGCGGGTGGAAGAGTACCTGACTCATTTCCCGGAAGTGGCCAACGCCACCGTACTCGCCGAGCTGGTGGGGAGCGAGTTGGCCCTGCGGGATCGCCACGGCCCGCCGTACTCGCACGACGAACTCCGCGAGCGATTCCCGCAACTGGCCGACCACCTGGAGACGCTGTTCGTGTCCGGGTCGCACCGCGCACGGACCCGCACCCGTGCCGGCCGGGGGGGCAAGTGGGTGACGGCCAAACCGGACCTGCCTGGGTTCAAGATCGGCGAGCAACTGGGCCGCGGCGGGATGGGTGTGGTGTACCAGGCCGAGCAGACTTCGCCCGGCAGGACGGTGGCGGTGAAGACGCTGCTTGCGGTGCCGAACGAGCGGACCGCCGCTCGGTTCCGCCGCGAGGCCGAGGCGATGGCCCGGCTCGACCACCCGAACATCGTGCCGGTGTACCAGGTGGGCGAGTGGACGACCGGCGAGCACCGCCTGCCGTACCTGGCCATGAAGTGGTACGCCGGCGGCAGCCTGGACACCGCCCCGTGCGGCCCCGGCACCGACCCGAAGGCGCACGCCGTCACCGTCGAGACGATCGCCCGGGCGGTCCACCACGCCCACCAGCGGGGCGTTCTGCACCGCGACCTGAAACCGGCCAACATCCTGCTCGACGCCGACGACCAGCCCGCTGTCTGTGACTTCGGGCTGGCCGGCTGGTTCGACCCGGACGACCCGGCCCCACTGTCCGAGTCGATCGTCGGCACCCCGGCGTTCATGGCACCGGAGCAGGCCCGCGACCCGTCCGGCGTCACCACCGCCACCGACGTGTACGGCCTCGGGGCGATCCTTTACTTCACCCTGACCGCCCGCCCGCCGGTGAGCGCCCCGACCGCGATGGCGGCTCTCGCCCAACTCGGCGGCCGGCCCGAACGCCCGTCGGCCGCCAACCCGGCCGTCCCCCGCGACCTCGAAACCATCTGCCTGAAGTGCCTGGAGGCCGATCCGCGGAACCGCTACCCGAGCGCCAACGCGGTCGCCGCCGACCTGGCCCGCTGGCGGAACGGGGAGTCGATCACCGCCCGCCGGCCGGGGGTGGGGGAACGCGCGTGGCGGGCGGTCCGCCGGCACCCGTTCGTGACCGCCCTCAGCCTGGCGACGGTCGCGGCGGTGGTGGTGGCCATCGCCACCCTGTCGGTCAGTCTGAAGCGGATCCGCGAGAAGGAGGCGGAGACGGCGGCGGCACTGGCGCGGGAGACGCAAGCCCTCTACCTGGAGCGGGTGGCCGCGGCCAACCGGCTGTACCAGTCGAACCACCTGGAACAGGCGTGGTCCACCCTCGGCTTGTGCCCGCCCGAACTGCGGGGGTGGGAGTGGCGCTACCTCGACCGCCTGCGGCAGGCGAGCGGCGGGCGCTTGCTCCGCCACCCCGAAGCGGTGACGTCGGTGGCGTTCCTGGCCGACGGCCGGGCGGTCACGGCCGACCGCAGCCAGACCGTGACCGTCTGGCAGGACGACCGGCCGCTGACGCTCGGAGTCCGCGGCACGGTGGTGCGGGCACACCCCACCCGACCGGTTCTCGCCGTCCTGGGCGAAAGCAGGTGTGTCGTGGTCGATCCGGACAACGGGACTGTGCTGCTCGATCCGCCCGCAGACGGGTGGATCGACTTCTCCCCCGACGGTACGACCCTGGTGGCCGCCGACGGGCCGGTGGTGCGGCTGTACAACACCGCCGACTGGCGGCCGGCGGGTGCGCTGACCGGCCACAAGGACACGATCTGGTGCGGGGTCTTCTCGGCGGACGGGAACACCCTCTTCACCGGGTCGAGCGATCAGTCCGTCGGCGTTTGGGACTGCAAGGAGAGGAAGTTGCGAGCGCGGTGGAAGCGGGACTTGGCCGTACTCGCCCTCTCCCTCTCGGCCGACGGAAAGACGCTGTTCGAGACCCACCCGTCACAACTGTGGGCGACCGAAACGACCGGTGGTGGCAGCCGTCGGCTGTCCGACGTGAACGGAGGCCGCCCGCCGTTCCTACCCACGTCCGACCCCAGCCTGTTCCTGACCACCAACCCGTCTGGGGAGGTCGTCCTCCGCACAGCCGATGCGGCCGAGCCGGCGCGGGTGTACCGCGGGCACACGGGGGTGATCCACTCGGTGTGCGTCAGCCGGGACGGCCGGCGGGCGGTCACCGGCGGGGAGGACAACACCGCACGGGTGTGGGACCTGTCCGTCAGCCCGGAGTACGCCGAACTGGCCACCGCGCCGATTCGCACCGCCGCCCCGGTGCTCTCCGCGGACGGGCGGCGGGTGGCCCTCGTCTCCCGTAACGTTCACAACACCCGCGACAACCCGCTGCCGGTTCTCGACGCGACCAGTGGGCGGGAACTCTACCGAACGAAAGGGTCGGGGGACGGCGACTTCGACCCGAAGGGGAGGTGGCTGGCCGTCGGCCGGGCGGGCGGGGGGCTGGTCCTGCGCGACCCGGCCGACGGGGCCGAATTCCGCGTGCTGCCCGCCGGCCCGCACGCCCCCATCCAGGTCAGGTTCAGCCGGGACGGGGGCAAGTTGGCAGCCAGCGGGTTGGCCGGGCCGGTGCGGGTGTGGGACACGACCACCTGGGCGGCTACGGACTACAACCCGCCGGCAGACCAGTTCATACGGGCGCTGGCCTGGTCGCCTGACGGAACCCGGTTGGCGGTCGCCGTCGGCGAGGAGGTGGTGATGTGGGATCCGACCGCCGGCGAGGTCGGGGCGAAACTGCGGCCGGCTGGGGTGCCTCTGGTGTGCGCGTTCTCACCGGACGGGAAGTCGCTGGCGGTGGCCGGTCGCGGGCGGTCACTCGAGCTGTTCGAACTGGACTCGTACCGCACCACCACATTCATCGGCAACCCGGCGGTGGTGAACGGGCTGGCGTTCGACCCGACCGGCACCCGGCTGGCGTCGGTCGGGGTCGGCGGGACGGGGCGGGTGTGGGACACCGCCTCCGGCAAGGAGGTGCTCACCCTGAACGGCGGGGCGGACCTGTTCGGGGTGGCGTGGACGGCCGACGGGAAGGACCTGTTCGCCAGCGGGCGGACACTCCGTCGGTGGTCAGCCGGGGAGTGACCAGCTTCACTTCCCGCCCTTCGGCAGCCGCGCCTTCCACCTGGCCAACTCGTCCGGTTTTTCCCACCGGTCGTACAGGTCGATCACCCGTCGCAACACGGTCAGGTAGTTCGGGTCGGTGAGCGGCTGTTTGGCCGCCTCGCGGCACGCGACCATCCCCTTGATCGCCATCAGGTGGTGCGGTTCGGCGTCGGCGAACTTGCCCTGCCCGGTGAGCGCCGCCCCGAGGCAACTCTTCGCCCGAAAGAGGATCTCGCTGCCCTGTGCCTGCTTCCCGCCGAGTTCGACACACTCGGCGGCCAACTTCTCCGCCTCCGTGTACTTCTTCCGCGCACACAGGATGGTGCTGTTCAACTCCAGGGCGAGCAGGAACAGGTCGCTCGGCTCTTTCCCGGCACGCATCCCCGCGACGGCCTGACCGACCAACTGCTCGGCCTTATCGGTGTCACCGACGAGGTGGTACGCCCTGGCCGCGTTGTACCGTTTCTCGGCGATGACCAGCGTCTGCGAAGGGGAGACGGCCTGGGACACGTCGGCGGATTCGGCGAAACAGTCGGCCGCTTTGGTGTACTCGCCCACCCGCGTGTAGCAGAAGGCCAACTCGTACAGCAGGGTCGCGTACGTGGCGTCCTGCCGCTGCTTGTCCGCCTGGTACCACGCGCGGCACTCGGTAAACCCTTTGGTCGCCCCGGGGATGTCGTTCAGGTTGAGCCTGGTGTTGGCCAGCAGGTACTTGGTGCGGACGGTCTCGCGGTCGGTCCGGCCGAAGATGGTCTCCTCTTCCTTGACGAGCTGGACGAACATCGGCTCGGCCGTTTTGAAGTCGTTCACCTGGGTGTGCGCACAGGCGAGGAGCATCCGCGCCTTGTAGGCGTGCAGCACGCTCGCCCGCTTCTCGGACGCCGCCAGCACCACTTTCAGGTGGGTGATGGCGTCGGGGTACTTCTTCACCCGTACCAGCAGAACGCCTTTCACCAACTGCGCCTCGGCGACCAGATCGTCCTCCGCGCCGAGGGCGGCGGTGGCCGTCCCGATCAGCCCCTCGGTGGCGGGCAGGAGTGGCTCCGGCGGGCCCAGTTCGACGGCCGCCCCGATCCGTCCCAACTCCACCGCGGCGGTCATGCGGGGCGACGGTGAGGCCATCGATTCGGCCAGCTTGCACCCTTTCGTGAAGTGGTCGTGCGCCAGCTGGTACTCCCGACACCCACCGTAGCCGATTCCGAGCCAGTAGTGCAATTCGAGCCGGGCGGAGTCCGAAAGGCCCTGCACCGTGTCCAGCAGCTCGGCCGCCCGGTTCAACTGCGGCCTCGCCCTCCCCGGGTGGCCGCTCTTGGCGTAGTAGTCGCCGACCATCGTCCGCAGCCGCAGCTCCAGGTCCGGCCGGCCGGCGAACTGGGTGCCGATCTTCGGGGTCGCGGCGTCGATCACCGTCATCAGGCGGACGTTCGCGTCGAGCGGCATGTTGCTCATCGCCTGCTGCTTCACCGTGCCCAGCGAGAGCACGTCGTCGGTAAAGAACCGCAGCATGGCGGTGGCCGAATCCCGCTCGCGGACGGCCACCTCCTCGGACCGCCTCGCCTTCGTCGCCGCCTCGGTCGCGGTCGCACCGGCGGCCTCGGCGGCGGTCGCATGCGCCTTCGCGTCCGTCTCGGCCGCCGCCGCCTTGAAGGCGTTCACCTCGGCCTCCACCCGACGGGCTTCGGCCAACCGCTCGGACTCCTGCGCCCGCCACATGCCCAGGGTGGTGCCGACCGTGCCGGCCGCCAGTGCGGTGAACACGGCCGCCACCGCCGACACCGCCACCCAGTTCCGCCGGGCGAACTTGCGGACCCGATACCACCCGCCGGTCGGGGCGGCCGTCACCGCCTCGTGTCGGACCATGCGGCGGAGGTCGTCGGCGAACGCGGCCACCGACGGGTAGCGGTGATCGCGGTTCTTCTGCAGCCCCTTCGCCACGACCCAGTCGAGTTCGGCCGGCAGCCCGCGCCGCTTCCCCCCGACCGGCGGCGGCTCTTCGCACCGCACCGCTTGCAGGACGTCCAGCAGCGCCGACGCCTTCACCCGCTCCCGCGGGATGGGGGTGTCGCCGACCACCAGTTCGTACAGCAGGACGGCCAGGGCGTACACGTCCGAGCGGACGTCGATGTCGCGGGATGACAGGTCGGCCTGCTCCGGCGACATGTACTCCGGGGTGCCGATGAGCGTGCCCGGCCGGGTGTGCGTCCCCGGCTCCGGGCCGGCGTCGATGGCCTTCGCCACCCCGAAGTCGATCACCTTCGCCGTCGACCGCCCTTCGACCCGCGCGACGAGCACGTTGCTCGGCTTCAGGTCGCGGTGGAGCACCCCCCGCTGGTGGGCGTGCTGCACCGCGTCGCACACGTCCAGGAACAGGGCCAGCCGGTCGGCGAAGGTGAGCGCGTGCTCGACACAGTATTGGGTGATGGCGACCCCGCCGTCCACCAGTTCCATGACGAAATACGGCCGCCCGTCGGCGGTGGTCCCGCCGTCGTACACGGCGGCGATGTGCGGGTGGCTCATGGCCGCCACCGTCTGACGCTCGGCCTCGAACCGGCTGAGCACCACCTCCGACGCCGCCCCCGGCCGCACCACCTTCACCGCCACCGCCCGGCGGATCGGTTCCACCTGTTCCGCCCGGTAGACGATGCCCATTCCCCCGCGGCCGAGGACACACGTCACCCGGTACCGCCCGCCGAGCAGGTCGGGCGGCAGGGCGTCGCCATCGGGCGGTCGGTCGGGCGGGTGGGTGTCGGCCGCGACGGGTGTGTCGGGCAGGCCGGCGAGGAACTTCCCGGCTTTCAGGTGCGCCCCGAGCAGGCGACGGAGCTGTTTGCGGGTGACTTCATCGGGGGCGTGCGCGTCCACGAACGCCTCGCGGTCGGCGTCGGGCCGGGCGAGGGCTTCGGCGAATAGGGTGTCCAGGTTCATACGGGCACCCGGTTCGGGGCGGCTCGGTCAACAGAAATGCGAAATCCGGGCGGCGGACCCCTCAGCCGGCGGTCGTTTTTTCGCCGTCGTCGGACAGGTGGGCGAACAGCCAGGCGCGGGCGAACTGCCAGTACCGCTCGGCGGTGGCCACCGACACCCCGATCAGTTCGGCCGCCTCCTGGGTGGTGAACCCGCCGAAGAATCGCAGTTTCACCAACTCGGCCTTCGCCGGCTCGACCGCCGCCAGCGCGTCGATCGACTCGTGGACGGCCAGCACCGTCTCGTCCGGCTCGCCGGATTCGATCGGCAGGGTGTCGGCGTCCACCCGGTGCATGTCCCCGCCGTGCTTGGCCGCCTTCTTCCGCCGGGCGTTGTCCACCAGGATGCGGCGCATGGCCTCCGCGGCGGCCACGAAGAAGTGCTTGCGGTTGGCCCACGCCGCGCTCCCCGGCGGGCCGACCAGCCGCAGGTACGCCTCGTGTACGAGCGAGGTGGGGGTGAGTGTCTGCCCGCGGGCCTCGTGGGACATCTTGCTGGCCGCCAGCCGCCGCAGGTCGTCGTACACCAGCGGCAGCAACTGCTCGGTGGCGTGCCCGTGCCCCTGGGCGGCGAGTTCCAGCAGCCGTGTCACATCGCTCATGGGGGGATTATCCGTCACTCCGGGGGAGGCCGCCACTCTCCGCTCCCGAAAAAATGATGCGGGCGGGTGAGGGGTTCCGGCCACGAATTCCGCACCTGGGGTGGGGTCGCCGGCCGCGGCGGCTCGGACAAACACCCACACCCTCCCGGACGGCCGTCATGCCCCTGCCCATCCCCGACAAAGGCCGCGTCCTTTTCGCCGAGGATTGCATTACCACCCCGACGGCCGACAAGGTGGCGCGGGCGTACGACCTGACCCTCTACCCCCAGGTGGGCAACTCGGACGCGGCGGTGCTGGAGGTGTACACCCGCCTTCAGTTCACCTACGTGAACGGCACGGCCACGGACGGGAGCACCCTAACATGGATGCCGGCCGAGAAGAAGGTGTACGCGCGGAAGTTCTGCGACGCCGTGCTCGCCGTCTGGAACAACCGGCACGTCATCAAAGACACGTCCGGCAACGCCCAGTGGAAGGAGATCGCGGTGGTGTTCGACATGGACTACTGGATCGACAGCGTGGTCTCGACCCGGCACTGGGAGCTGCAGGTGAAGAAGGTGGACCAGTTCTCCGTCAGCTTCATCGCGCAGACCAAGAACTCCGGGGTGATGGACAATCAAGACGTGGACATGACGGTGAAGATCGGCGCCACCCCGACGACGCCCGCCGTCTCCCAACGGCCGGCGGCGCACGAGTTCGGGCACTGCCTCGGGCTGAACGACGAGTACGTCACCTCGGGCGGCTGGCACAACCCGCACTACACCTGGGACGCGGACAGCGTACTGCACTCCGGGGAGGAGGTGCGGGAGCGGCACTACGCCCCGTTCGCCGACTGGCTCACCCGACAGTTGGAGTACAGCGGGGCGAACCGCCTCCTCCGGAAGAACGGGTACTCGACGATCAAGTACAAGGTGAACGGCACCACCGACCTGACCACGGCGAAACTGTAGCACCTCGCACCCGCCAAGACCGCCACCCGACAACCCCCCGCACGCGATCTGTGCTCAGACTGCCCATTTTGCCTGCGGGGTTTTCGGGCCGATTCTCGCACCTCCCTTCAGACGACTCGCTCCGCAACCACCTCCTTCGACTGGAGAACGACATGCCGACCCGCTCGCTCCGCCCGCGGTTGGAACCGCTCGAAGACCGCGTCACCCCGGCGTACTCCGCCACCTTCAGCGGCACCACCGCCACGTTCGTCGGCGGCAGTTCTGGCGGGTCCGGAGATGTCATCGTCTTCTCCCAGAGCGGCGGGCTTCTGGTGCAAAGCCGCGGGCTGTTCGACGCCGGGTTCAACAGCGAGTTCGACTTCGATTCCACCGTCGCCGGTGACCAGACCCTCGTCGCCTCCGCCGCCAGCGTCATCAACCTGACCACCGGCACCGGACCGGACCAGATCCAGGTGGGCGGCAGTTTCTCGAGCTACACCGCGGCCGCCAGCACCCTCCTCGCCCAGTTCAACCTGACGAACGGCGGGGCCGCAAACGCCGCCGTGATCGTCAACGACGGGGCTAGCACCACCGGCAACACCTTCACCTACGCGAGCAACGTGGTCGCCGCTACCGGGGTCAGCGTGTCGTTCGCCGGCCCCGCATTCGGCGCGGGGATCAGCCTCCGGACCGGCACAGGGAACGATACGGTCAACCTCACCAGCGTGCTCGCCATCGGCGGCGGGGCCGAGCCGCGAAGCGTTCTCAACGCCGGCGGGAACGACAATATCACCGTCGGGTCGGCCGGCGGCAGCCTGGACGGGTTCGCCGGCCAGTCGATCACCGTGACTGGCAGCGCCGGCACCACCGCCGTGGTGGTGAACGACTCCGGGGACGCCGGCGGTGACACGTACCGGGTGAACGCCACTGACGTGCAGCGGGAGGACGGGGCGAACGACGTGGTCATCAACCACACCGGCACCGGGGTGAGCGTCTCGCTGAACACCGGGAGCGGGAACGACACGATCGTCATGGCGAACGGCGGCAGCCTGAGCGGCGGGACGATCGACGCCGGGGCGGGGACCGACACCATCGACCACACGGCGTCCACCACCGCGGTCGCCGTGAACCTGGGCCTCGGCGTGACCGGCCTGACGGCGACCCTCGACGGCGGGCAGGAGAACCCCGGCAACGGCCAGCCCGGAATCGGCACGGCGACGTTCTCGAACTACAACGCGATCACCAAGACGTTCGACATTTCGGTGACGGTTACGAACCTGAACCCGGCGCTCGTGACCGGCTACCACATCCACCGCGCCGGGGTCGGGACGAACGGGCCGATCATCATCCCCCTCGACACCCTGTTCGGCCTCGGCGCCCTGATCCCGTCCGGCACCGGGTTCACGTTCAACGCGACCGGGGTGTCACTGGCCGCGTCGCTGCTCGGCGGGGCGGCGAACGAGGCAGCCTTCCTCGGCGGGCAAACATACCTGAACTTCCACACGGCGGCCTTCCCCGGCGGGGAGATCCGCGGGCAGATCTTCGCCTCGGCGAACGTGAACCTGGTGGCCGGCACCGCCACCGGCACCTCCGGCATCAGCGACATCGAGAACGCGATCGGCGGGTCGGGGGCCGACAGCCTGGTCGGCAGTTTCGCCGCGAACACTCTGAGCGGCTTGGGCGGGAACGACACCATTCTGGGCGGGCCGGGGGCGGACACGTTCGTCGGCGGGGCGAACGACGACGTGATGATCTGGAGCAACGGCGACGGGTCGGACGTGATGGACGGCTCCACGGGTACCGACACCGTAGCGGTGAACGGCAGCCTGACGGCGAACGACGTGTTCACCGTCGGGGCGAACGGCTCCCGTGTGGCCTTCGCCCGCGTCTCGCCGGGGCCGTTCACCCTGGACGTTGGCACCGTCGAGTCGTTGCAGGTGAACGGTATCGTCGGTGATGACTCGTTCACCTTGAACAGCCTCGCCGGGGTGGCCGACCTGACCGCCGTCGGGCTGAACGGGTTGGCCGGGACCGACACCTTCACCGTCACCCCGTTCGCCGGGACGACCGCCGTCCGCGGGGGCGTCGGCCAAGACACCCTTACGGCGACGACCGCGGGCACCACCAACCCGTTCGTCACCACCGCGGCCGACCCGGCCGGCGGGCGGTTCGGCGGGTTCGCGTTCGGCAACCGCGGGCCGGTCAACTTCACCCAGACCGAGAACCCCTCGGCCCCAGCCAACTTTGTCACCGTCACCGTGACCGACGGACTGACGACCGCCATCACCGGTACGTCGATCCTGTACACACTGACGGTGACCAACAGCTCCGCCCTGGGGGTGAACGGCATCAGCGTCACGGACGTGCTTCCGGCGGCCTTGACCGGCGTCACATGGGCGGCAGTGTTCACCGCCGGTTCGACCGGCATCCCCGGCGGCAGCGGGAACATCAACCAACAGGTGAACCTGGCAGCCGGCGGGAGTGTGACGTACTCGATCGTGGCGACGATCTCCCCGGCGTTCGCCGGCAGCCTCACCAACACGGCTTCCGCGGCGGTGCCAGCCGGGCTGACGGACGACACGCCGGCCGACGACACGGCGACCGACACCACCACCGTCACCCTACCCCCAGTACCGCCGCCCCCTCCCCTGCCGCCGGTCGCGGTCGATCTGTTCGCGGCGGCCACCGGTCCGGGCGTGCCGGTGCAGGTGAACGTGTTCAACGCCAACGGCAAGCTGCGGCTCGCCCTCACCCCGTTCGGCGGGTTCGCCGGCGGGGCGAGTGTGGCCACCGGGGACGTGACCGGCGACGGGATCGACGACATCGCCGTCGGGGCCGGGGCGGGCGGCGGGCCGCACGTGAAGGTGTTCGACGGGGCGAGCGGTGCTGAAATCCAGAGCTTCTTCGCCTACGACGTGGGCTTCCACGGCGGCGTGTTCGTCGGCGTCGGGGACACCTCGGCGGACGGTCGGGCGGACGTGGTGACGGGCGCGGGGGCGGGCGGCGGGCCGCACGTGAAGGTGTTCGACGGCCGCACCTGGACCGAGCGGATGAGCTTCTTCGCGTACGACCCCGGGTTCGCAGGCGGGGTGTCGGTGCGGGCCGGGGACACGAACGCGGACGGGTTCGCCGACGTCGTCACCGGGGCCGGCCCGGGCGGCGGGCCGCACGTGCGGGTGGTCAGCGGGAAGGACGGGAGCGAGTTGCAGAGCTTCTTCGCCGGCGACCCGACTTCGACCGGCGGGGTGTTCGTCGGCATCGGCAACTTCCGGCCGGCGACAGCCCTGCCGGAGATCGTGTCCAGCGTGAACGGGGTGGTGCGGGTGTTCGGGTCGTCCGCGGCCGGACGGCCGTACATCGAGCAGGACAGCTTCGTCGCGTTCGCGTCCGGGGTGAAGGCGGTGCCGGCGGCCGTCCGCCTGGACGACGGCATCATCGCCATCCTCATCGGAGCGGTGGGCGAGGTCGCCCCTCACGTGAAGATCATCGACGGCACCAGCAGCACCCTCCGCAGCAGCTTCTTCGCCTTCGACCCGGCCTTCCTCGGCGGGGCCTTCGTGGGCTGAGTCGCGTCAACGGACCCGCCCTCACGCGAGCGGTACGAGGTGACTCGTGCCGCTCGCGGCGTTCTGGGCACACACCGTGGTGATGGAGAAATCGCTGATTCCGCTGAGGGGTATCGCTCCCCGATTCCGCATCTGTGGGTGTCCGACAGTCAACGCCATCTCGGACGAGCCGCCCGCTCAGGCGGCCCATCAGCAACCACCCCCACACGCCCGCGTCCCCCCCGCACACCGTGCGAGCGGGTGCCGCATTCACCCCACGGAGGTCCGCCATGATCCCCCGTCTGCTCCCACTGGCGTTGCTGCTCGCCGCGCCGGTCGCGGTCGCCGCCGACGCCACCACCTACATCGGCGTGCTCGCCGCCGAGCCGCCCGCCCGCATCGCCGTGGTGGTCGAGGGGGACACCTTCCTCGCCTACGCCTGCGGCAAGACGGACGAGTTCAACCAGGCGCACTCAGCCTGGTTCAAGGGCAAGGTGTCGAACGGCCGGATGGAAGCGACGGCCGGCGACAAGACGTTCACCGCCAGCGTGGACAAAGGCGCCGTCCGCGGGTCGCTCGCCACCGACGGGCGGGCGAAGGAGTTCGCCGCCAAGCCGGTGCCCACCTCCGCCATCGCCGGCCTGTACCGGGCGACGCGGGAGGTGGGCGGCGACACGCTGGTGCTCGGCTGGATCGTGGACGCCAAGCACCAGGTGGCCGGCGGGTGCCAG
This sequence comes from uncultured Fimbriiglobus sp., assembly GCA_964390195.1. Taxonomy (GTDB): domain Bacteria; phylum Planctomycetota; class Planctomycetia; order Gemmatales; family Gemmataceae; genus JALHQU01. Next base: position 34,762 of record CAYMHO010000005.1, read on the forward strand.
GGGAAGAAGCGGAAGGCGATCGCCCTCCAGCCGGCCACCCCACTCCCGCCCCCACCGCCGGGCGACGAGCCGCCGCCGGCCGAGCAGGTGCGGCAGGCGGAGGAGTTGATCGTCGAGCAGGTGGATGCCGACCCCGGCGTGTCGGTGCAAGGCGAGAAGGTGAAATCGGCCGTCAACCCGCCCGGCGGCAAGGTGATCCGCGCCGCGAAGAAGTGACCCGAGCCCCGTACGCCCGTGTTCCGTTTCCCCCGTTCCTCCTCACCCGTTTTTCCCGGAGACCTGAGATGATCGCCACGCTGAAAGCCCGCGTGTGGACCTGGACCGGAGCGGCCGTCGTCGCCGCCACCGCCGCCGGGGTCGTCGCCCCGAGCCTGCTGGTCGCCCAACCGCCGTCCGGCACGACGGAGAAGCCCGCCGAGACGACCACCGCCGCGACCACCTTCATCGGCGAGCTGAAGGGCGCGCCCGAGTCGGCCCGCGTCGCGGTGGTGCTCGACGGCGACAAGTTCGTCGCCTACGTGTGCAGCGGCGACCAGAAGTTTAACGACAGCTACTCCCGCTGGCTCCGCGGGGACGTGAAAGGCGGGGTGATGACCGCCACCGCCGACAAGGTGGAACTGAAGGCGAGCGCGAAGGGCGGCACCGTGACCGGCAGCGTCAGCCGGGACGGCAAGACGCACGAGTTCACCGCCGCGGCCGTGGCGGGCGACTCGAACGCCGGCCTGTTCCGCGCCGGCGAGGCGTTCGGCGACGACGACTACGTCATCGGCTGGATCGTGGACGACAAGGAGAACGTGGTGGGCACGGGCGGCAAGCGGGGCGGGACCATCCAGACGCTCAACCCGCCGAAGCCGGGCGGCAACCTGCAGGGGCAGGTGCGGAAGCCGGGCGAGGACAAGGGGACGGTGCTCGACCCTGGCAAGGTGAGCGGCGCCGGCACCGGGGCGAACGCCAGCCCGAAGGGCAAGAAGCTGGACGCGGCGAACAAGGCGGAGATCCTGAAAGACCTGGCCGACCAGGCGAAGGGGACGGACGGGAACGCCATGCAGGCGATGCTGGTGAACCAGGTGGAGCGGTTCCTGGCCGGGAAGAAGGCCGAGACGAAACTGGAGGAGAAGACGTTCGCCATCCTGAAGTCGGCCGACAAGGACGCCCTCGGGGCCTACCTGAAGGAGTGGCAGGCCACGCCCAAGGCCACCCGCGATGCCATCCTCGGGTCGGCGGGGAAGCAGTTGGACGTGAACAAGGGGCTGGACTCGGCCGTCGCCCGCAGCCTGGGGGCGAACATGCCGGCGGTCAAGGCGCTGAAGGCGGCCGGGCCGGCGGCGGCCGCACCGGCCGGCACCATCAAGAAGGTGAGCATCCCGACCGTCAAGTGCGTGGACGAGACCAACCCTGAGGCGATCGGGTCGGACGAGATCTTCGCCATCCACACGGTGATCGTTGGCAACGGCCAGCCGCAGGTGAAGCGGACCGGCCTGCTCACCGAGTTCGACGACGGCGAGTCGAAGAACTTCGCCGACGCCGACGCCACCGTCTTCCCGCTCACCGGCCAGTCGCCGACCGACGGGGCGGAAGTGTTCGTCGTCACCACCCTGTACGAGGACGACGGGGTCGGCCTGGCCGCCTTCCTCAACCTGATCAAGCCGCTCATCCAGGTGGGGGTGGTGCTGGCCGTCGAGGCCCTGAACGGCGAGGACAAGAAGCTGAGCGAGGTGGAAAAGACGCTCATCAAGATCGCGGTTGACGCGGCGATGAAGTCGGCCATCGGCAAGCTGGAGAAGATCGTGGTGCAGCCGCTCGGCACCGACAGCATCGTCATCCGGCCGGACGGCAGCGTGGTCGCCGAGAACGGCGGGGCCAAGACGAAGATGACGTTCAAGAAGGTGAAGAACGGGGACGTGAAGCACTCCTACGAGCTGTCCGGGTTCGCCGTGCAGAAGTGACCAGCCGACGGAGACAACCAGGACGAACCGCACGACCGCTGGGAGCACCCGGCGGTCGTGTGCCATTCACCAAGCCCACTGGGGCAACAGACGCCGTCTTCTGGCGGGCGGCGCCGTCAGCTCCCGCAGTTCGTCACGGTACTTGCGGGCGACCTCATCCGAGTCGCGGTCAACCCATTCGGTCACGCGGGTGAGCGCCTCCAGGGACTCCGGGTCGGCCGGGTACGACCGGGGAAGGTGGCGGATGGCGGCTCGGGCGGCGACACTGCACCCGATCTGCTCCCGCAGCAGGTACTGCCCGCCCAACCCGCCGGTGACTTTCCGGTACCCCACGCCCACCGCGGGGTGTTGGAAACGAGCCGTCTGCCGGGGTGCCAGGTCTCGACGCACACTCCGGCCGACTGGCCCCGCGACGGATCGACCGCGCCCGGGTCGCTATCCCCGTGAAAACTGTGCATGAAATGAACGAACCCCCTGACAGGGTCAGGGGGTTCGGATGCGGAGAGGAAGGGAAACTCCCGGCCGCCTCGCCGCAACCCCAAACTCGAACACACTTTCAGCCGAAATCGCTGAGATTTCAGGCTGTCGCGACCTTTTTGTTGGTCGCGGTCATTTACGGTCGATTGGGGTGTTTTGGCGTCCAGATCAGCACAGAGTTAGCACACTCCGACGCGACGAACCCCGCCCTCTCCGCGCCGTCATTCGCCTTTCGTCGGTCGCGTGGTCGTCAAACAGACCTGCCCGATGCGAGCGTCGGAGCGAGTTACACCCGGTACAGCTCGGACTTGCAGGACGAGTCAAGCATCGACCAGCAGCAGCGGAAGTGCCGGGACCGGGCGACGGCCGACGGCGTGCAAATCCAAGCCGAGTACGAGTTCGTCGACAAGGCGGTGAGCGGCACCAAGCGAGACCGCGACGGTCTGGCGGCCATGTTGGCCGCCGCCCGCGAGGGGCGGTTCGGTGTGCTGTACTTCGAGAGCCTGTCGCGTTTGGCGCGTGAGTCGGTGCTCACCATGCCGATGCTGAAGGAGTTGGTTCACGTCCACCGCGTTCGGGTGGTGTCGGTGAGCGAGGGCGTCGACTCCGCCCAGGCGAACTGGGACCTGATCGCCAACTTCATGGCGTGGGTGCACGAGCAGTACCTGAAGGGGTTGCGGGCGGCCGTCCTCCGCGGTCAGGAGGAGGGGGTGCTGAACGACTTCTCGGTCGGCGACTGGTGCTTCGGGTACGGGTCCGAGCCGGTGCCGGGGAGCGAAACCAGCCGGCGGGGCAGGCACCCGAAGCCGCGAAAGCGGGTGGTGGTGAATGCGGTCGAATCCGAGTGGGTGGGGCGGATCTTCCACTGGTTCGTGGTCGAGGGGTGGTCGATCAGCCGCATCGCGAAGGAGTTGACGCGGTCCGCTGCCCCGAAAGATCACCGCTCGACCACTGCCGGATGGCACCCCCAGGCGGTGCGGCGGGCGCTGCGGAACGAGAAGTATGTGGGCCTGTGGTGGTGGGGGCGGGCGACCAACGTTCGCAACCCGCTCACCGGCCAGATCAGCCAGGAGGGGCGGCCTGCTGAGGAGGTGGCCAAGTGGGCGCGGCACCGCCCGCACCTCCGGCTGGTGGACGACTCGACGTTCGCGGCCGCGCAAGCGAAACTCGACCAGGAGGAGGCGAAGTGTGCGGCCCACCGCACGACGGAGGGGTGGTTGCGCGGGTCGCGGGCGGGGACCGCCGCCCCGCGGCACCTGCTCCAGGGATTGATCAAGTGCGCCGCCTGCGGGAACACGTTCCAGGTGGGCGGGGCGAACGGCAAGTACCTCGGGTGCGCGGGCTACCAGAAGGGCGTCTGCTCGGTGAAAACCCGCCTCCCCCGACACGCGGCCGAACACAAGCTGCTGGCGGTCATCGGTGAGCACGTGCTCGACAACCCGGCGTGGCTGGAGGCCGTGGTTCAAGAGACCCGTACGGCCTGGGAGGAGGTCCGCCGGCAGAACCCGGACGAGCGGGCTTCGGTCGAGGCCGAGTTGGCCGCCCTGAAGGCGAAGATCGGCCGGCTCTTGGATGCCGTCGAAGACGGGAAGGGTGAGAGTGCTGATCTGACCGCACGGCTGGCCGAGCGGCGGCGGGTTCGGGCGGAGTTGGAGGTCAAGCTGGCTCGCCTGAACGCTTCGGCCCATGAGGTGGTGCCGACTCGTGAGTGGGTGGCAGAACGGGTGGCCGAACTGGGTGACGCCCTCCGCAGCGGCGGAGCCGCCGCCGCCGGTGCCCTCCGCGGGTTGGTCGGCGGACAGATCAGCGTGGCCGAGGCCACCAGCGCTTACCGCAAGCGGAAACATCTGGTCGGCACCTTCACTCTCGCCAAGGCCGACGCGCTGGCTCAGAACTCAGCCGGCACACCGGTTCGTCCGGCGTCCGGTGAAGTGGTGAGAGTGGCGTTCAACGCCGACCCGCCGTGGGCGGCGGTGGCGGACGCGGTGAAGTCGGAGTACGACGCCGGCATCGACGGTCGCGGCATCGCGGCGAAACTCGGCTGCCCATTCCCGTGGGTGGCCAAGGCGCTGGCCTGGTGGCACACGACCCGGGGACTGCCGAAACCTGCCGTCCGGTCGGAGCGAAGCCGACTGACGACCCGCCCGACGCTAGCAGAGTCGCTGGCCGACCGGGCCAAGGAGATGTGGGATCGGGACCACTCGTTGCAGCACATCGCGGCTGAGTTGAAGTGTGACCGGAACACGGTGACGGCGGCCATCGGCCACTGGTTCACCACGCGCGGGCTGCCGGTGCCGGACGGCCGGAGCCGGCGAAAGGAGGTTCGAATACGGCGCGAAGGACACAGTGCGGACGGAAACAACTCGAAGCTTGAGGCGACGGACTGACAGCGGACGAACTCATCTGGCCCGAGGCCCGGCGGTGTCGCCGGGCCTCTTCGTTTTTCCCAGTCACATTTTCGCGGAGGTGTTCATGCTCACCGTCGGTAACCGCAAGCTCGGCGGCCGGCTCATCTGGAGTTTCTCCCTACCGTCCGGGTTGACCGCCGCCTGTCCGGGCGCGTCGCCCGCCTGTCTCGCCCACTGCTACGCGCGGGCGTTCGAGCGGTACCGGCCGGCCGCGGTCGAACGCTACCGCCGGAACCTGGCCCTGTCCCGTCGGCGGGACTTCGCCCGCCGCGTACGAGCGTTCCTGATTGCCCATGCCGTGAAGGTGGTGCGCGTGCATGTCGGGGGTGACTTCTACTCGGATGATTACGCTTCCAAGTGGCTGCACGTTATTGGCCTAAGCCGCCGCACCCGCTTCTACTTCTACACCCGCTCGTGGCGGGTGCCGGCCATCAAAGCGGTGATCGACCGGATGGCGGCACTGCCCAACTGCCGGGCGTGGTACTCGGTCGACCGCGACACCGGCGTGCCCGCCGACGTGCCGGCGGGCGTGCGGGTGGCCTGGCTCCAGACCGCCCCCGCCGACCTCCCGCCGTCCGCGGCCCACCTCGTCTTCCGCGTCCGCTCGTTACGGTCTGCTCCATTCCCGTCTGGCGGGTCGTTCGTCTGCCCGGGGGAGGACGGGGTGCCGCGGACGCCGGCGATCACCTGCGAGCGGTGCGGGATCTGTTGGCGGCACGAACCCGTCGGCCGAGTGCCGCTCCCGGTCGTCCCCAACCCCACGGAGGCCCATGACCCTACTTGACCTGCGGCACCTCACCCTGTCCCGTCCGCTCACCGTCGTCGACGTGGAGACCACCGGCACCGACCCCGCCCGCGACCGGGTCGTCGAAATCGCCCTCCTCACCCTGCACCCCGCCAGAACCAACGACCTCTTTCACACTCGGCTGAACCCCGGCGTGCCCATCCCGCGTGCGGCGACGGCGATCCACGGCATCCGCGACGCCGACGTGCGGGGTGCCCCGACGTTCGCGGCCGTCGCCCCGGATCTGATCCGCCGGCTGGTTGGCTGTGACCTGGCCGGGTTCGGCATCGCGTCGTTCGACCTGCCCGTCCTGTGCGGCGAGTTCGCCCGCGCCGGCGTGCCGTTCGACCTGGACGGCCGTGCGGTGCTGGACGCTTTGGCCGTATACCGCCGGTATGAGGCCCGCACCCTGTCCGCGGCCGTGCGATTCTACCTCGGCCGCGAACACACTTCGGCCCACGCGGCCGTCGGCGACGCGGTCGTGGCGGCGGGCGTGCTCGACGCGCAGGTGGAACGCTACCGCCTGCCGCCTTCTCCGGACGAACTGCACGCCCTACTGCACCCGGTGGACGTGGGCGGGAAGTTCCGGATCGAGAGCGGGGCGGTGGTGTTCGCCTTCGGCAAGCACGTCGGTCGGCGACTGGACGACGTGGCGAGGACCGACGCGGGCTACCTGGAGTGGGTCCTCACCCGCCCGTTCCTGCCCGACGTCCACCACCTGGTTCGCGCCGCCCTGCACGCCGCCGGGCGACGCTAAATATCGATCTCAGATGCGTCACAATAAGAGAGGAATGGTTAGCGCCTGGATTGCCGCCATTTCCCAACCCATTCCCCTTCACCACGGAGACCCTGATGGAAGACGCCCACGTCCCGGACGCCGTCCGCGAGAAGTTCGCCCTGGCCCGGAAGGAGTTGTCGGCCGCGCTCATCGAGCGGGACGAGGAGATCGACCTGGTGCTCACCGCCCTGATCGCCGGCGAGCATGTGCTGCTCGTCGGCCCGCCGGGGTGCGGCAAGAGCCTGCTGCTCGACTCGGTCTTGCGGTGGACCGGCGGGACGAAGTTCTCGCTCCTGTTGACCAGGTTCACCACGCCGGAGGAGGTGTTCGGCCCGCTCAGCCTGACCGCGCTCAAGGAAGACCGGTACGTCCGCGTCACCGCCGGCCGGCTGCCCGAGGCCGACGCCTGCTTCCTCGACGAGGTGTTCAAAGGTAGCTCGGCGATCCTCAACACCCTGCTGCGGGTTTTGAACGAGGGCACGTTCGACCGCGGCGACGGCGTGGCCCGGTCGGTACCGCTCAAGCTGTGTGTCGCCGCGTCGAACGAGTGGCCGTCGCCCGACACCGGGAAGGAACTGGCCGCCCTGTTCGACCGCTTCGTGTTGCGGGCCACGGTGTCGCCGATCCGCTCCCTCGCCGGGCGGCAGCGGCTGCTGTGGGAGCGTGACCACACGCCGAAGGTCACCGGCACCATCACTCCCGCCGAGGTGGAGCACGCCCGGCGACAGGCGGCGGTGCTGCCGTGGTCGGCCGCGGCGAAGGAATCGCTCGAAACGGTCCTGAGGGAGCTGGCCCGCGAGGGCGTCCGGCCGGGCGACCGGCGGCAGTTCAAGACGGTCAACGTGGTACGGGCGTTCGCCTTCCTGAGCGGGGCCGACGAGGTGCTGCCCGAACACCTGGAAGTGGCCCGGCACTGTCTGTGGGACGACCCGCTGGAGCAGCCGTTGAAGACGGCGCAGGTGATCGCCCGAGTCGCCAACCCGCCGGGAATGCGAGTGTCGCAACTGCTGCTCGAAGCCGACGGAGTGCTGGCTGCGGCCGACCCGAAAAACCTGGCCGACGCCGCCAAGGCGGCGGCCAAGCTGGGCGAGATCGAGAAACAGCTCGCGGGTATGAAGGGGAACGGCCGGGCGGACACGGCCCGCACCCACCTGAAGAGCGAGTTGAAGAGGCTCAAACTGGCCAGCATCGAGGCCATCTGACCCGAACTCACGGAGGGCTCACCACGAACGACCTGCTCCAACAACTCGACCTGGACGCCCGACCGCCGGACGGCGCTGCCACCGCAAGCCCGACGGCGCTGGCGGTGGACGCCTGGGGCCTCCGTCGGGGGCGAGAATTGGTGGCCGAATCGGAGCGACTGCGACAGACCGGCACCGACGCGTTCGCCGCCGCCGACTTCTTCACCGCCGCCTTCGACCCCGACCCGCGGCTGAACGACGCCTGTGCCGACCCTCGGCGGCACCAGTTCCTGGCCCAGTTGCTCGACACGCCTGAGTACTGCTCGCTGCAAGTGTCCACCCGGCTGGACGACACCGCCGCCGCCATCGCCGCCACCCACTTCGCCGAGCAGTTCACCCGTCTGAACCAGGAGGAATCGAAGCTCCCCGCTGGTGCCGGGGCGTCGGCCGGTGACGACCTGGCCGCCGAGATGGCAGTCATGCGGGCGGTCGGCAAGGCGGTGGCCGAGGCGGGCAAGGAGGTGTCGGACCTGCATGAAGCGACCGCGGTACTGGGGATGGGGGCGGGCGAACCCGGCTCGCACGACCCCAAGGCGGTCGCCGCCCTGTTCAAGCGGGTGCGAGCCGACCCCGCCCTGCGGACCGTCTGCGAACTGGCCGGCCGCTTCCGGCGGGTAGCGCAGAGCCAGCAGCGGCAGAAGGTGACGCACGGGCTGGACGACGTGGTCGGCGTCGAACCCGGCGGCGACATCGCCCGCCTGTTGCCGGTCGAGTTGGGCAAGTTACTCCTACCCGAACTGGAACTCGACACCCTGCGACGGGTCGCCGAGCGGCAGGCCCTGTGCCGCGAGCACCACGCCGTCGAGCCGGTAGGCAAAGGCCCGGTCATCGTCTGTTTGGACGAGTCCGGGTCGATGGGCGGGGACCGCATCCACACGGCCAAGGCGCTCGCACTGGCCCTGGCCTGGGTGGCCCGCCACCAGCGCCGATGGTGCGCGCTGGTGGCGTACAGCGGGGACACCGGCGAACGCCTGCTGCCGCTCCCGCCCGGCCGGTGGGACGAAACGAAACTCCTCGACTGGCTCTCCGCGTTCCTCGGCAAGGGGTCGGAGATCGATGTCCCGGTCCGGGAACTGCCGCGCATGTTCGCCGAGTTAAACGCGCCGCCCGGCGTCACCGACGTGGTGTTCGTCACCGACGCCGTCTGCCGCCTGCCCGCCGTCGTGACGGACGCCTTCCTGTCCTGGAAGAAGTCGGCCAAGGCTCGGCTCGTCACCCTGGTGCTGAACACCGCCGCTGGCGACCTGGCCGACGTCAGCGACGAGGTGCATCTCGTTCACACTCTCAGCCCCGACGCCGACGCCGTCGGCCGGGTGCTCGCCCTGTAGTCCCCGTTCACTTTCCACGGCCCGGCGGTTCACCCGCCGGGTCGTTCCGCTCCCTCCATGGAGGCCCACCATGCCCCCAGTGCCCGCCGCCCCATACGCGGTGGCCGCCCACACGAAGTTGCTCGGCGAGGTGATCAGTTGGACCTGCTCGGGCGTCGCCGTCACCCACCCGGCCCTGGTCGACGCCCTGACGGCCGCCGCCCTCGACCCGGCCGTCGCCCGCGAACTGGCCCCGCGGCACGCGTTCACGCGGGCGTGCCGGAAGTTGTCCGACGCCCGCATCATCCGCCGGGTGGCCGAGGACGACGCCACACTGACGTTTCAGTTCACCCAGGAGACCCGCAGTTCTAACCGCATCGAGTACACGCTGGAGACCATGCTCACCCTCGACAAGCAGACGGGCAAAGTCACCTGCCCGCTGCCGGGGCTGGCGGCGGTGGCGCAGGAGGAGCTCGACCGGGCGGTGACGGCCCGCACCGGGGCGGACGTGACGCGGGTGGTGCAGAAGCTGTTCGAGCGGCACGCCGACCTGTTCCCCGTCCGCCCGGCGGGGGGCGTGTACTTCGTGCCCGCGCGGCACGTCGGGTTCGTGGAGAAGGTCCAGTCCCTGCTCGGCCGGCTGGGCGGGCAGGTGCTGCGGTTCCCGGTGCCGGCCGGCACGCCGGAGGGCGACCGCTCGGTCAAGGACGCCGTCGCCGCCGGCCTGGCCGCGCTCGTCGCCGAACACCGGGCCGCGATCGCCGGGTTCGGTACGGACACCCGCGAGGGCACCCTCGACCGCGCCGCCGACCGCATCCGCGCCACCCAGTTCAAGGTGGCCGCCTACGCCGAGTACCTGCTCGACGCCAAGGCCGGGCTCGACCGTGAGCTGGCCGCCGCCCGCGGCGAGCTGCGGGCTAAGGTCGAGCGGTTGGCCGAACCGCCCGTCGTCGCGTCCCGCACGGAGGGCCTGTGACCGCCACCCACCCGCCCGACCCGCTCGTCCGACACCGCCTCGTCGTGTCCACGCCGGCCACCTGGCCGGTGTGGCCGTTCCTGCCGGTCGTCCGCCGCACGAACGGGGTCGAGGAACTCGGCGTGCTGTGCGACGCCTTCGGCCTGTGCGGCCTGACCGGCTTCTCCGCCGCTGTGTTCTTCACCAATTTGTTCACACTCCCACCGTCGCTGCCCGCCCTGTTGGCCCTGCCGAAGGAGGTGTTCGACACCGCCGACGAACTGATCGCGGCCGGCTGGCGGGTGGACTGACCCCAATCACCCCAAGGAGGTGTCCGCCGTGATCACCTTGCCCGCCGCCCTCGCCCGTCGGTTCGCCGCCGTCGCCCGCCGCGGCGTGAGCGGCCGGGCCGCCGGCCCGCCGCCAGAAGTGGTGTGCCGCGTCGCCGACCACGTCCTCGTCCTCACCACCCGGTTGCCGAACGGGGTGGTGGTGCAGTTCACCGCTGCCACGGATGCCGCCGACGCCCTGCTGGTGGTGCCGTTCGGCGCGCTGTCGGCAGTGACAGCCGCACGCAGTCCGGTCGAACTGCGACTCACCCGCGGCCTGTTGGCCGAAGCCCGTTGGTCGGACACCGCCGGGCTGAAAAGCCACCCGTTCACCGCCCTCAAGCCCGGTCGTCAACACGACCCGCTCCCCGAAGTCCATGAGTGGGTGCCGTGCCCGGCCAAGCTGGTCACCGCCCTGCACGCCTGCGGGCAGGCGACCGACCGCGGCGGCTCGCCGCAGTACGCCCTCGAGCGGCTGTGCCTCTCCGGCACGTCGAAGCGGGTGGTCGGGTCGGACGGCAAGGTGGCGGTTCTCGCCGGCCCGTTCCCGTTGCCGTTCGCCGACGACCGGCTGGTGCCCGCGGTCCCCGTGTTCGGCTGCCCCGAGTTGGCTTCGGAGACGGTCGTGAGCGTCGGCACCGCCGAGGGAGTCGTCGCCGTGCGGGCCGGACCGTGGACGATCCGCCTGCCGGTGGTGAACGGTCGCTACCCGGACGTGGCCGCGGTGATCCCCAAACAGCGGCCGACGGTCGGCGGCATCGACGAGGCCGACGCCCGCGAACTGCTGGCCAAGCTGCCCACGCTGCCGAGTCCGGACGACCCGAGCCGGCCCGTCACTCTGGTGCTGGCCGGCGGGGTGGGCGTGCTCGCCCGAGACGACAACCGCACCGAGCGGGTGATGCTCACCTGCTCGCCCGCCGCCGGCCCCGACGTGCGGGTGGCGCTCGACCGCGGCGTGTTCGCCCGCGCCCTCAAACTTGGCTGTTTCACGGCGAAGGTGTGGGCGGCGGACAGGCCGGTCGTGTTCGAGGGCACGGGCCTCCAACTCGTGGCCGCCCCGCTCGGGGTCGACGACGTCGTCCGTGCCCCGGTTGAAAGCGTCGCCCGTTCGCCCGCCTCGCCGCCGACGGCCGTCACACCAGTCCACCATCAACCCACCCCTCGACACCGGAGGACACCTGTGAAGATCGACCCGCCCCGCCCGCCCGCGGACGGCGACCCGGCTGACCCGCTCGCCCTGGCCGAGGGCCTGCGACAGACGCTCGCCGCGGCCCACGCCGCCGCCGCCAGGCTGGTGAGTTCCCTCAAAGGCAAGCGGAAAGAGCAGAAGGCGCTGGCGAGCGTGTTCGCCAGCCTGAAGTCGCTCAACCTGGCTCCCGACCGGGAGGGGCCATGACCCGCCTGCTGACCGCCGCCGCCCGCCGCCTGACCGACACGCTGGGCGAGCTGAAGGAGCGGGTGCGGGAGGCCATCGCCGGGGAGACCGGCAAGGCCGTCGGCGAGGCGGTTCGGCACGCTGTTGCCCACGCCCTGACCGGCGGCGCGGGCGAGGATTCGCTCCGCCACCGCCCGCCGCCGGACCCGTGGGACGACCCGCACGCCGACCTAGCCGGGTGGCACGACGCGGACGACGACCCGCCCCCGCCGCTGCCAGACCCGCCGTCGAACGTGGCCGACCGCACCCGCCTGGCCGTCGCCGCCGGGCTGGCCGCCGGGCGGTGGGTGCTGTCCCGCGGGTCGCTCGCCGCGGCCGTGGCCGTCGGCACCCTGGTCGCCCTGGCCGTCCTGTTCGGCGGTGCCGCCACGCACGCCGCCGCCCGCGCCCTGACCGCCGCCGCCGACCTGTCGGCCGTCAGCCGGGCGCTCGGCCCGTACCGCTCGGAACCGTAACCCCACTGCCCTCACCCCCCAGACCGGCCGGGCGGACACGCCCGGCCGGTCGTCATTCCGGAGACAGTCATGACCGCGACCCTGAACGGCCGGCCCCAGCGCAAGCAACTGGCCGACCAGTTGGACCGCTTGGACGGCATCCTGGACGTGCTGGCCGACGCCCTCCCACAGGCCGTGGCCGACGCCTGCCGGGAGGGGGCGAAGCAGGCGGTGAAGGACGCCGTGCTCGAACTGCTGGCCAACCCGGACGTCCGCACCCTGCTCGCCCCGCCCGCGCCGCCGCCGCCGCCCCCGCCCGCGCCGCCGAAACCCTCCTGGTGGCAGACGATCAAGAGCCAACTGTCCGCCGCCAGGACCGCCGTGGTGGAACGGACGAAGGCTGTCATGAACACCGTCACCCAGGCCGCCCGCCTGCTGGCGGCCGTCCTCCCGCTCAAGCGGATCGCCCTGGTGGCCGGGGCGGTCGGGCTGACCGTCGGCGTGGTCAGCCTGGTCTGCCCGCCGCTCGTCGCCGCCGCGGTCAGCGCCATTGGCGGGGCGGCCACCGCCGCCGCCGCGCAGGTGACGGGCGTCCTGCGGCGGAGCGGTCTGCTCGCCCACCCCGCCTGAGCGAATTCGTCGGGCGGGCGGGTGTCCAGCGGGAGAGTGAACACGGACGCGGTCCGGCCGGTCGCGCGCCTCCCGGCGCGTCAGCCCGTGCGGACCCGTCGCGTTCACCCCTCCCGTCGTCACCCGTTCGCCCGGCCACCCGTTGCCCCTCAACTTCCCACGAGAGTCCGCCATGCCCGTCCTCTTCGCCCTGCTGTTCGTCCTGCTCGCCGCCTTCGTGCTCACCCGTTGACCCCATCACCCGGAAGTCAACACCATGGTCTACTTCTTCGCCTGGCTCCTCTTCGCCGCCCTCGCGGCGGCGTGTTGGTATGGCTCAATCGTCACCCTCCGAGGTACCGGCGGCGGAACCGACGTGGCCGCCGTGCCGCACCGCCCGACGACCGCGGCGGTGGCCATCCTCGCCGTCTCCCTCACCTCGTTCCTGCCGTTCCCCCTCGGTTGTGCGGCCGGACTGCTCGTGTGGGGCGTGGCCGCGTTCGCCGGGATGGGCCTGCCCGCCCGCCTGGCGGCGATCCTGTTCGCCTACCTGGCCGCCGGCTCACTGCTCACCCGGCTGCTCGTCCTCGGGGTGATGGCCATGTTCGGCCTCTGACCCACCCCCGCTGGAGTCGCGTATGCCCCGAACCGTCGTCCTCGACGAACTCCACCTGACGTTCCGCATTCCGGCCGCTCTTCTCGAACGTCAGGTGCGGTCGATCCGCCGCGTGTTGAACTCGAAGAGGTTCCCCGCCGCCCTCCGCAGGGCGGCGATCGAGGTGATGACGAAATACCCGACGCTGAAACCGCTCAAGTTGAATGTGAGCCGCTGACTGCCGCCCCGCACCCGTCTCGATCCGAGACCGGGTGCGGGGAGTCGAACCAGACAATACGGTTGGCGCGCCCGAGTCGGGCGGCTTTTCTTACGTATCAGCCGCCGGCCGATCAGCGAGCGAACGCGGCGGGCCTCACTTGCCCTGCTGGTCCTTCACCCACTTGGGGGCCTGGGAGGCCGGCCCCTCGTACTCCCTCCCGCGGACGCCGTCCACCAGTCCCACGCAGCCGCCGATGCTGTCCTTCGCCTTGATGTGCGGGTTGGCCGACCGACCACCGGATGGTGGGCGCCACGAGTCGACTCTTCATTTTCCGCAGTCGAAAACCCCGAACTCACCCAAAGCGGACGGCATAACGCCCGGTGGACGGAATGTCATCGCCCGGCGAGAAGGGGAGTGTGTGCAATCCGTCACCGTCCCTGTACACCACGGCCGGGTGACGGCTCGTCCCGCCGCCGCCTCCTGTCGCGACCCGATGTGATCACTCACAACATCGGGATCGCCAAGGATCACCATACACCGACGGTGCGCTCACTTCTTTGTTTCAATCACTCGCCGCAGGATCCACATGTTGCGGGAGCCGTCAGAGCCGAAGTGCGTGGGCGGTTGGCGAAGGTCCGGATCCTGCAGGGCGTCTCCCTTCTCGGCCTCCGGGTACACGACCATCAGCAGGTCGTCGCCGAAGAACATGTACAGGCTCGGCGAGCGCCCCTGGAACTCGATGCCGGACTTGAAATCGAAGTCGATGCGGCCGCGTGCCTCTAGCGGCGGCAGGAGTTTCCAGGTGCCCTCCCCGCCGGCCGATTTCGCGTCCGCCTTGTACGACCCGCGCTTCGAGAAGTCGGTCGCGGTGAAGACGACGTTGCCCTGCGGACGGGTGCGGGCGGAGTTCGCGTCGTCGAGTTCGCCGAGCACGGCCCAGGTGCCGACGAATCGCTTCGCATCCGCTTCGGGGTTGGGTTTCGCGACAGCGGGCAGCGGCTTCCGTTGGCAAACGAACAGCACGTCCGACGGGACGGCGCCGCTGTACGAGCCGTTGCGGTTGCCCTTGAACTCCGCGACCTCGACGAGCAACAACAGCACGTCGTTGTCCGGGGTGATCTTCCAACGGGCCGCGAGTTTTGCGTCTTGCTTCGGGCACAGGCTGCCGGTCACAGTGCTGATCAGTTCGTTGGGATCGGACGGCTTCTTCGGATCGGTCGAAGCCGGGGCACGGACGCACTTCGCACTGATGAACGGTGCATCCGCCATACCGGGATTGAGCCAGACTCCGCTGTCGGCCGTGAGGGAGATCTTGGACCCAACGCCCTTTTCGGCCGTGATGTTCTTGTTGCCTTGGTGGGCGGCGAGCACGTACCAGTCGCCCTGTGCCTCTTTCGTTATGGCGGGCATAGAATCGGCGTGGGGATCCGCACTCGGGCTGACGGCGATGAGGGCGAAGGCAAGCGTGAGCATCGATGACACCAGTGCGGCGGGTCACATGGGCTGTTCGATTTATCGCAGTAATCCCGTGTTTCGGCGTAGCATCCGTTCAAGACTCCCTTTGCCTTACCGTCCTTTGGCCCGTTCGAGGATGAACAAGTTGTGGTTGCCGTCGGAACGAAGCCGTTCGCAGCGGGTTCGCTTGTCTTCGGGACGCTTGTCGGTCTCGTTGTAGGCGATGTAGAGCAGGTCATCGCCATGGAAGGTGTAGAGGCTCGGCGTGCGCCCCATCAGCCCAGCGCCACCGCCAGCCCAGCTTTCCAACTCGAGGTCGATCGCACCGAGCGGGCCGACCGGCTCGGCGATCTTGTAAGTCCCCCAGAATCCGACCGGCGGACGCCGAGGTTTACCTTTGTCATCCAGTTCGTCGATACGCTCGGCCGTGATCGACAACTTCCGCTTGCCACTCAGGCCCGGCTCTTTGAGGAAAGCATCGTCGTAATGGGCCACGGCGGTCCACTCGCCGAGAAACCGTTTTGCATCTGCGGACTTGTCGTGTTTCTCCCGTTCCGGGACGGCCTTACGACGCAGCACCAAGTAAAGGGTTGCAGGGTCCCCTCCAAACTGGTTTGACAGGTAGAACCCTTTGAAGGCCCCTGTGGTTTTCGGCGGGTCCGAAGTCAAGATCTTGACATGCAACAGCTCCGTCGAGGAGGACGCCCAGAGGAGCCGCCGATCGCCCGTGACTTTGCCCGTCAGCTTGGCGTCTGCTTCCCGGCCCGGCAGCGGTCGCTTCTTCTCATCGACGCGTTGCTCCGCGAGCGCGGTGCAATCGGCCGTCAGCAGGGTCTCCGATTTTTCTCCCGGCGACCCCAGCGTCAGGCGGTCCGCTTCGATCTTCACCCTGCCGCCAATCAAGCCGGTATCCTCGTCCTTGACGCCGAGGCTGGTCGCGGGTACGCCCAGCAGGACGTGCCAGTCGCCTTGTGTCTCTTTGGGGAAGGTCGGCTCGGTGGCGGGCGTGACGGAAGCATGAACCACAACAGCCAGCACCGCGCAAAGGGATGAACGAACCGAAATCATGCCAACTCCTTGAGTGTGACATTCGAGGTACGCGGGCCCAACGTCCGTCAAGCCAACACTTCTTCGATCGCCCGGTGGCTGTCGCCGAACCGTTCGGCCGGAACGCCCAGGCGTTCCGACATCGTGCGGAGGACGTCGCAGATCGTGGTTTCTTTCACTTTCGCCGCCCTATCGAGCTTGCCCATGTGGTCCTTGTGCGGATTGAAGCGCAGGTGGCTGCCATGCTTGAGGCCCAGCCGACTGCCGCCCGCCAGTAGCATCGGCAGGTTCGAGGGGTTGTGCGTCCAGCTCATGCCGCCGCCGTATAGCACCATTGTGTTTGCCAGCAGCGTGCTCTCACCTTCCTTGGTCTCGTTGAGCTTTTCGAGGAAGCGGGCCAGATGGGCGATGAACCACTTGTCCACGCTTTCGAGTAAGGCGAAGTCTTTCGGTCGCTGCGCCTCGGTGTCGTAGTTGGTGGCGTGAGAAGCACGGTGGTGCGTGTCGTTACCGAACTGAGGCCATTGCCCGAAGAACTCATGGCCCGAGCCGCAGGCGAGGATCGACACAATCCGCGTCTGGTCGTTGCGGAGGGCCAGCGCGACCAGATCGAGCATGGTTTGGAAGTAATCCTGCCGCTGCGATTGCGGATCCACGTCGAGCTTCAGATTGTCGGCCGAGATTGGCAACGGCTTGGAGGCAAAGTACCCGCGATCGGCTTGCAACCGGCTCTCGACGTCGCGGACGCTTTGGAGGTAATCATCGAACCGCTGGCGGTCGTTCTTCCCGAGTTGCTTCGACAGTCCCTTCGCCTGCTCGCCGACGAGGTCGAGCACGCTGGACCGCCGATCGAGCCGGGAAAGGACGTCAGGGGAGCCGAACAGCTCGCCGAACAGCCGGCGCAGGTTGTTCTCGGCGTTGACCGGTGCTCCCTTGGCGTCGAACGACGTGGTGACGCTCCCACCCGGAGCACTGAGCACTAGGCTGGGGATGCGCGTGCGGCTGCCGATCGCGCTGGCGATGTGCTGATCGATCGAGATCGTGTTCGGCTCGACCGGGCCGTCCTTGCTCTTGTACTTCTCGTTGCCGGTCAGCCAGACGCCGACTTCATAGTGCCCACCGCCCGCTCCCTTGGCGTGCTCCAGACCACTGAAGATGGTCAACTCCTTGCGAAACGGAGTGAGCGCCTCAAGCGTACTGCTGATCTTGTAGTCGGTGCCGAACTCCTTAGGGTGCCAGCGCCACATGTTGACGCCGCTGGGCACCATGAAGAAGACGGCCCGGCCCGGGGCTTTCGCCGGCTTCTCCGCGGCGGCGAGAGTTTCCAGCCACGGCAGCGGCAGCGCGACGCCGGCGGCCTTGAGAAAATGACGTCGGGTGAGCACGGGAAATCTCCGTTATCCGTGGGTGAACGATTTACTGAGGGTGATCGACTTGATCACCTCACGCAACCGCCAGCCGTCGCGCCGGGCGGACCGAACCAACTCGCGAATCTCCGCTTCGTCGTGCAGACCGACCGGACGAGCCAGCGCGTACCCCATCAGGTGCCGCAACAACACCTCGCCGAACTGGTAGCGCGAGTTCGCCTGTTCGTCTTTGAGCAACGCCGTGAACTCCGCCAGATTGGCAAACGTCCGGCCATCCGGCACCTTGCCGGAACAGTCCGCGATCGGTGCGGGAGTGTTTGGCTTGATCGGCTTTGGTGTGATCTTTTGTCCCAGGTAGTCGAGATCGGCCCAGACGAAGCCGAGCGGGTCGATCTTGCGGTGGCAAAGCTGGCAGGTGTTGATCGACGTATGGAGCTTGACCTGTTCGCGGACCGTCAGCTTGCCGCGCGCTTTATCTTGCTTGGCCTGGACTTCGAGCGGTTCGACGTTGCCCGGCGGCGTGCCCGGAGGTTCGCCAAGGAACCGCTGAAGGAGATAAACCCCGCGGTGGATGGTTGCCTCCTTATTGCCCCGCGACGCGGCCGCGAGCACGCCCGCCATGCTCAACCAGCCGGCTCGGCGGGACTCGGGTGCGGGCACGCTGCGAAACTCAGAACCTTTCACATCGGCGATACCGTAATAGCTCGCCAGCCGATCGTTCACCAACAGGTGGTCACTGCCGATCAGTTCGTGCAGCGAGCGGTTGTTCTTCAGCACGTGTTCAAAGTGGCGCACCGGCTCACGCGCCAGATCCTGCTTGAGCCGCTTTTCACGCAAATCGGCCACTTTGGCGTTGGTGAAACTGCGAAGCGTCAACCCGAAGTCGATGGGATCATTCTCGACACGCTCCAGCGCTAGCAGCCGCCGCACAAAATCCTCGGTGAAGACTTGGCTGCGCGGATCGTCCAACATGCGATCGACCTGCGCCGCAAGCACCTTTGGTTCGTGTAGCTTCTTCTGTTCGGCGAGTTTCAGCAGTTCGGCATCCGGGCCGCGCCCCCAGAGGAACATCGAGAGGCGATTGGCCAGTTCCAGATCGGTGAGAGGAGCGACCTTCTCGGCCTTGCGTTCGACGATGTAGACGGCGAACGGTGATACCAGCACCGCGGTCAGCGGTTGCAGCAAGGCCCCGTCGCGGCTGTCGCCGGCCTTGCGTCGTGACTGGTAGAGCTTGACGAACGGCGCGACCTCCTCCGCAGTAACTGGTCGCCGCCAGGCTTTGGAGGCGACTTCGGTGAGGATCGCCGACGCTCGCTCGTTCTCGTCGGTCAACTTGTCGCCCGCAGCCAGAAACGCCTGATGGCGGTGCGGCGGCCAGGCCAGCGTGCCGGGGCCGTTGACCTCGATCTGATCCAACACCAGCATCGGCTCCTGCCACGGCCACTCCGGCGGCTTGCCTTTTTCCGTCACCGGCTTCACTCGATCCGCAATCGGCATGTAGTCGTTGGTGATCCGCAGGTTCACTCGACCTGGGCGTTCGAATAGCACCCACGGGAAGTCGAGCAAGTCCAGCGGGATCTCCACGTCGAAATCCTGAAATTTCTCCGTCGAGTTCGTCACCGGGAACGACGCGATTTCCATTCCGTAGATCTGGTTGATCGCATTGTTGTGCAGGGCCACACGCAGAATCGGAGCGCCTTCCCCCTTGGGGATGACAGCCGCCGCACGGATGCGAACGTGCAGCACGCCGGACTTCGGGAAGATGGGCAACTCGATGTAACACGAACCGGCGTTCACCTTGTCGCGGCCCAGGTAGCCGTCAATGCGGTAAATCGGCGGCAGGCTGAACGTGTTGTCCGCGTTTCCCTCCGTCACACCGAAGCTGACTGTGGCGGTCTGTGTCACGTCGGTTTGCTTCGCGGAGACCTTGCCGCCAAACCCTTTATCTGCGCCCTGAAAGCCGGAGACATTGACTCGTTGGGTGAGCGATCGCGGATCAATGCGATAGGTGAACGGCGCAGGACTCGTGTTGGGTGCCAGCACCGCCGAGACCGCCTTCTCGGTCAATTCGACATAGGTCTTCAAGTGAAGACTTTGGAAGTTGAGCAAGTCGCCGTCGTTGAGCGGGGCTTCGGTCTGCGGGTCGTTCGGCAGTTTCTCCCAGAGGTGGATTGGCACGTTGGAGAAATGCAGCCCGAGCACATCTTGAAGCATGCGGGCGTACTCGACGCGCGTCAGCCGACGCATGGTGGTCCGCCCCGCTCCGCCGCGATCGGCCAGCACGCCGCGTTCCACGCCCAGGCCAATCCAGGTGGTGAGCGTGTCGAGTTCATCGGTGGTCAGCTTCGTTTTTTCGCTCGGCGGCATTTCGCCGCGGACCAGCATGGAGTGGACTTTCTCCCAGGTGGCCCGCACCTTGGGATTGACCAAGTCGGGGGCCGGGCCGTCGAGCCGGAGGTCGCCTTTCGGCTTCTCGGCTCCGTGGCACGAGACGCAGTGCTTCGCGAGCAGCGGCTTGACGACGCGATCGAAGTCGGTCGGTTGCTCGGCCCGCGCTGATGGCAGAGTGGCCGTGAGCAGCGCGAGCAGCGCGCCGAGACAGGTCGATGTTGTTCTTGAACTGGCCATTTCCGGGTGCTCTCGCTTGAATACTATCCCTTCCCAACAACTTCTTCGATCGCCTTCCCGCCCGGAGCGACCGTGCGCACCGGACGGCTCCCGGCGTGCAAATCCTTCGTCGGGTCGACAACCGCACGGCAGGCGGGTTGCAATCTAAACCCCGGCCGAGCCGAGCGCAGACATTTTTTCACAACTCGGTTGTCTGACTCGTTGCCCGGCGGGATTCGGTGGTGTGGTAGAGTGTCCGTTGCCTCCCGCCTGCCTTCCCGCCCAAGCGTTCTCCCCATGACACGACCCGCCGCACCACCGGCCGCTTGCCGCCGGGCCGACCACGACCTGTCCCGCCGGCTGTTCCTTCAGGGGACTGGTGCCGCCGCGGTCGGCGGGTTCGGCCAACTGTTCGCCGCCGACAACGCCGCTAAAGCTGCGAAACAGGCGAAGCACGTCATCCTCGTGTTCATGTCCGGCGGGCCGAGTCAGTTCGAGACGTGGGACCCGAAGACCGGACGGCCGACCGGCGGCCCGCACATGAACACCCAGACCACGGTGCCGGGTGTGCGGTTCGACGAGTACATGCCGAACCTCGCCCGGCTCGCCGACAAGATGGCTGTCATCCGCTCCATGACGAGCGACCTCGGCGACCACATGGAGGGGCACTACCTCGCCCAGACCGGGCACAAGCCGACGAGCGTGGTGGCCACCGCCCCGCACTGGCTGTCGGTCTGTGCCAACCAGCGGCCGGCGGCGAATGGGTTGCCGTCTTATGTCATGCTCGGGGCAGAAGGCGGCGGGAACATGGCCGTACCGGGGCCGGGCTTCCTCGGGGCCGGGTTCCAGGGGCTGTACTGCCCCGGTAAGGGGCAGGGGCCGGAAGACCTGCCGGCCGCAGGGGCGAAAGACCTCGACGACTTCCGCCGCCGGGCCGGGTTGCGAGCCAAGCTGGGCGACGGCTTCGCGAGCGGGCGGTCCACCCCCGCCGCCGACAGCCACGACGCGGCGTTCGGGTCGGTCGAACACCTGCTCCGCAACCGCGAGCTGTTTGACCTGACGAAGGAGCCGGCCAAGCGGGTGGAGAAGTACGGGCCGACCGCCCTCGGCAAAGACTGCCTGCTTGCCGCGCGACTGGTCGAGAAGGGGGTACCGTTCGTGCGGGTGCAGCACCAGAATGGCCTCGCCTGGGACAAACACCGCCGCGCGTTCGACAGCCAGCGGCACATCACCCGCGAGTTCGACACCGCCGTCGGGGCGCTGATCGACGACCTCCGCGACCGCGGTTTGTGGGACAAGACGCTCGTCATCCTCATGGGCGAGTTCGGCCGCACGCCGGAGATCCTCGGCCAGGGGTCGCCCGGCCGCAACCACTGGACGAAGAGTTGGTCGCTGTCGTTCGGCGGGTGCGGGGTGAAGCCGGCCGTCGTCGGCAGCACGAACGAGGACGGCACCGCGGTGAAGGATCGGCCGGTGACGATTCCCGACCTGTTCGCCACGTTCTACACGCTCCTCGGCATCAACTACCGAACGGAACTGGAGTTCGAAGGCCGACCCGTGCCGCTGACTGAAAACAGCAAGGGCACCCCGGTCAAGGAGGTGCTGTAGCCATGGCCCCGACGAAACTGTCCAAGCTGAAAACCTATCACATCGACGACGGGGCGAAGCGCGGGCCGATGACGATGTCGCAGGTGCGATTCCACCCGATCGAGCGTGTCCTGCTTGCCGCGTGCGCCGACCGCCGCGTCGCCGTCTGGAACCTCGACGACAAGGAAATCGCTGTCAAGAACCTGACCGCTGTGCCGGGGGAGTTCGTCTGCCCACACGACGCCGGGTGGGTGCGTTGCGTGGACGTGTCGCCCGACGGCAAGTGGGTCGTCACCGGCGGCTCGGACCGCCGTCTGAAGTTGTGGGCGTGGGCCGACGGCAAGCCGGCCGACAAGCGGGCGCACGACATCGAGGCCCACACCGGCTGGGTGGAGGGAGTCGCGTTCTCGCCGGACGGCAAGCAACTCGTGACCGGCGGTGCCGACAACGCCGTGAAGGTGTGGAACGCCGCCGACCTGAAGCTGGTGAAGACGCTGACCGGCCACACCGGGATCGTGCGGGACGTGGCGTGGCTGCCGGACGGGTCGGCGTTCGTGAGTGGTGCCGAAGACGGCAAGGTGCTGCTGTGGGACGCGAAGAGCCACGAGGTGATTCGCACCATCACCTACGGAGGGGCGAACGAGCAATTCGGCCAGAACCCGGCGCTCAGCGGGGTGCATCGCCTGCACGTCAGCCGCGACGGGAAACTGGTCGCGGCCGCCGGCGGGAAGCTGATGACCGTCCTCGAACTGGCGACCGGCACCCCGCTCGCCCAGGCCGATCTCGACGCGCAAGCGTGCTTCAGCCCGACCGACGACCTGCTCGCCGCCGGGTCAAACAGCGTGAAAGTGGTGCTGATCGACCCGGCGAAATTCCAACCGGCGAAGGCCGACAAAAGCGGCAAACTCGGCACGCCCGGCCAGCTGCCCGGCAAGGAACTGGCGCAGATCAAGCTCGGCGACTTCAGCCTGGGAATGCGGTTCTCGACCGACGGCAAGCGGCTCGGCCTCGGGCGTGCCGACGGCAAGGTCGAAGTGTGGGAGGTGGCCTGATGCGAACTGCGTTCCTCATCGCCGCTGTCTTTCTCGGTGCGTCGTCTGCATCGGCAGACGACGCCCGAGACCTGAGCAAGGTCATCGACGCCCGCCTCGCCGCGGCGCACAAGGCTGACAAGATCACCCCCGCGGGTCGGGCCGAACCGCACGAGTTGCTCCGCCGCATTTACCTGGACGTGCTCGGCCGCATCCCGACCGCCGACGAAGCGACCGCGTACCTGAACGACGCCGACCCGGACAAACACCACAAGCTGATCGACGCCCTGCTCGTTCACCCGGAGATGCCGGTCTACTGGCGGGGCGTGTTCCACCACTGGCTGAACGGCACCCTGGAGGAGAAGCGGCCGGGCGAGGCGGAGTTCCTCGACTACCTCGAAAAGCGGCTCGCCGAGAAAGCCGGGTGGGACAAGATCGCCCGCGAACTGCTCGTGCCCGCCGAAGGCGATCCCGTCGGGGCCGGTGCCGTGTACTTCCTTTCGAGCCGGCTCGCCGGTGGCGACCGCGCCGCCCAACTGGACTCGATGACCGTCAGCGTTTCGAGCGTCTTCTTCGGCGTGCAGATGCAGTGCGCCAAGTGCCACGACCACCCGACCGTGACCGGTTGGAAGCAGGAGAACTACTACGGCCTCGCGGCGTTCTTCGCCAACACGCAGACCGACAAGGGGAAAAATAACCTGCCCGCCCTGGTCGAGAAGGCGAAGGGCGAGGTCAAATTTGTCGGCCGCAAGGGCGGCGAACAGACCGCGAGGCTGCTGTTCCTCGACGGGACGGTGAGCGACCCGAAGGGGGACCGGCGGCAGGCACTCGCCGCCGTCGGCGTAACCGCGGACAGCCCGTACTTCAAGCGGGCGATGGCCAACCGCATGTGGAAACAACTGATCGGTGTCGGGCTGGTCGAGCCGGTCGATCAGATCCACACCGAGAACCCGGCGTCGCACCCGGATCTGTTGACCGACCTCGCGGCCGACTTCGCCACGCACGACTTCGACCTGCGGCGGCTGATGGGCGGCATCCTTCACAGCGAGGCCTACTTGCGGTCGAGCCGGTGGACCGACAGCACCCCGCGGCCGGCCGACAAGACGTATGCGATCGCCGCGCTCAAGCCGCTCTCCCCGCCGCAGTTGGCCGTCGCACTCGCTCAGGCCACCGGCCACGCCGACGTGTTGCGGGCCAAGTACGAGCGGGAGAAGGCCAAGCTGAAGCTCGACACCGTCACGTTCGCGGTGGTGCGGAAGCAGTTCGAGCGGGAGCGCGAGTACGCCACCCTGCTCGCCCGGTTCAAACAGGAAGGGGACGGGTTTCAGGCGAACGCCTCGCACGCGCTGTACCTGACCTACAACCCGACGATGCGGACGATGCTTTCCCCGAACGGCTTGGTAGGGAAACTGGCGAAACTGACGGACGCGGCCGAGGTCGCCCGCACCGCCTACCTGACGGTGCTGTCGCGCCCGCCGAGCACCGAGGAAGCCGCCACGGTCGAGAAGCACCTCGCCACGCCCGGCGTGTCTCGTGAAGAGTTGTGCCGGGACGTGGTGTGGGCGCTGGTCGCCGGCCGGGAGTTCCGTTTCAACCACTAACCGCCCGCCTCCCTCATTGCGTCTGTCTGCGT
The DNA here is from genome assembly GCA_964390195.1 of uncultured Fimbriiglobus sp. GTDB lineage: Bacteria > Planctomycetota > Planctomycetia > Gemmatales > Gemmataceae > JALHQU01. The sequence goes on from CAYMHO010000005.1 coordinate 59,007, forward strand.
CCTCGTCCGCCGGGGTTCGGTTCCATGGGAGAGTCGGTTCCGTCACCCGAGACCGACCGCATCGTCCGGCGGGTGCTGGGTGGCGACACGCAGGCGTTCGCCGGGCTGATCCGGCTGTACGAGTCGGACGTATGGCGGATCGCCGCCACCCTGGTCCGCGATTGGGCGGCCACCGAGAGCCTGGTGCAGCAGACGTTCATCGACGCCTACACCCACCTGCACCAGTACCGCCTGGGGACCGACTTCGGGGCGTGGATACGGACTCTGGCGCGGAACCGGCTGAGGAAGGAACTCCGCACCCTGACGCGAGCCGAGCAGCGGTTGGCAGGATACCGCGAACTACTCGCCGAGCGGGTCCGAACCGAAGAGCCGACGACGGACGACGCGGACGTGTACCTGGCCGCCCTGCGGGGCTGCCGCGAGTTGTTGCCCGACGACGAGGCCGCCCTGCTTCGCCTCCGGTACGAACGGGGGTGGTCGTTCGAAGCCATCGCCGCCCGGCACGGGACGACGGCGGCCGCCGTCCAGCGGGCGATCTCCCGCATCCGCTTCCGCCTGCGGGCGTGCATCGAGGGTCAGTTGACACCGACATGAACCGCACCGACGAACTCACCGACCGCCTGTTCGACGGCACCCTTACGGACGCCGAGGCGGTCGAACTGGACTCACTGCTCGCGGCCGATCCGGCCGCGCAGGCCCGCCATTTGGCCGCCGTACGGTTGGAGATGGCGCTCCGCGGGCTGCGGTCCGAGTTCGACTTCGCCGGGCCGACGGTCGCACGGATCGAAGCCGACCGGTTGGAACGGACAACGGCGGCGGTGATGACGGAACTCGCCCACCGCCCGGCCCGCGGGCGGAGCCGGATCCGGCGCTTCGTTCGCGCGGGTGCGGTCATCGCGTCACTGGCCGCTGTCGTCCTCGTCGTCATCTGGTTCGGCACGTCGTCGCCCGGCCCACAACCGCCGGTTCAGCCGACACCCGAGTTCGCCCGGCTGTCCTCCGTGGCGGGTGCGGTCGAGGTGGTCGGGCCTGCGGGTGTCGCCACCGCCCGCCCCGACCTGCCACTCTCCGCCGATCAGACGCTCCGCACCGTCGGCGAAGAGAGTGTTGCCGTCGTCGCGTTCCCCGACGGCACGCGGGTCGAGATTCACCCCGAGTCGGTCGTGCGGTTCGGCCCCGTGTCCTCCGGCGATGCGGCACGGAAAGTCGTCCTCGTCGAAGGGCGGGTGACGGCGAACGCGGCCGGCGGGCGCGTCGTGGTCGCGGCCGGGGAGACGGCAGTGGAGGCGAGCCGAGGCTCGTTCTCCGTGTGTTCGTCCGGGTCCGGGGCGGCGCGGGTGGAGCCTGCGGACGGCGACGTGCGGGTGACCCACGGCACGCTGGCGGAACCGACGCTCCTTGGCCCCGGCCGAGCCGCCTTCGTCCGCGACGAGCATACGCCGGTGCGGGTGGACGTGCCGTGGGAGCTGTCCGCCGACCCCGTCGGCCGGCTCGACTTCCAGGCCCTCGACGTCGGGTTCGACGCCGACGGGACGGTGGTCGCGGCGTCGGCGAAGCAGTGGACCCGCTGGACGCCCGGCACCCCCGACCCCGGCCGGACCCTGTTCCTGCCGAAAGTGTTCAACGACGGTCTGGCCTCCTGGCTCACCCCCGACCACCGTGCCGTGGCCGTGTGCCGCACCGACGACCGCGAGGAGCGGATCACCGTTCGAGATTTGCCGTCCGGGGCCGAACGAGGTCAGATCCCCGTCCGCGTCCACGATCCGCGATTCCTGTGCGTCGCCCCGGACGCTTCGTGGGTCGCGACCGCCGGCGAACAGAAGCCGAACAAGCGACGGGTGCGGGTGTGGGATGTCGCCACGGGGGAGGAGCGGTTCGCGTCCGACCTCGAGAACTCCGTCACCTGTTTCGCCGTCTCGCCGGATGGCCAGTCGCTGGCGGTCGGGGTGTCCGATCTGGGGAAGGATGCAGCCAACCTCGTCGCGGTGTTCGACACGACCACCGGCGAGCGGGCGTTCCAGTTGCCAACTCGGCGGAAGTCGATCACAACCCTCACCTTCTCGGCCGACGGGAAACGCCTCGCCGCCGGGTTCAACGGGGCGATCCAGGTGTGGGACGTGCCGGGTCGCAAACTGGTGAGGACGCTCGACGGTTTCGAGCGAACCGTAACCCGATTGGCGTTCGACACGAACAGCAAGCTGCTCGCCGCCGGAATGGGTGACGGGCAGGTGTGGGTGTGGGCGACGGCGAACGGTTCGCGCACCCAGGTGATCGAGACCGGCACCCGCGGCGTACGTGCGGTGGCGTTCAGCCCGGACGGCAAGCGGCTGGTGACGGCGACGAACAAGGCCCCGGTCGCCGTGTGGGAGGTGTCCCCAAACCCGCCGGCCGGCCCGGGCTCCTGAGTCAGGATGTTTTAAGAATTCGCCATGCGGAGAAGTTCGGTCATGCCCCGTTGTCCTCTCCTCTTGTCGCTCCTCGCGGCCACGGCCGGCGGCCTGTTCGCCGTCGAGCCGGTCGATCTCAAGTTCGCCGACGCCGCCCAGAGCAAGGCCGAGTACGACAAGGCGGTCGTGCCGTTCCTGGCCAAGCACTGCAACGCCTGCCACGGCGGGGCGAAACCGAAAGGCGATCTCGACCTGACCAAACTCGACCCGGACATGAAGGCGAGTACGAGCGGGGCGCGGTGGGCGATGGTGGTGGAGAAGATCGCCACCGGCGAGATGCCGCCGAAGGAGAAGCCGCGGCCGAACGTCGAGGACCTGGTGCCGGTCGGCCGGTGGGCGCACGCCGAGGCGAAGCGGGCGGGCAAGCCGTTCACCCGACGGGCGGCCTACGCGAACGGTAACTCCGTCCCGCACGAGGCGCTGTTCGACCCGAAGAACATCCCGCCGTACGACGGCGGCCCGCGGGTGCGGCGGCTCAGCCCGGAGATCTACGCCGCGTTTACCAACGACCTGGCCAAGGGCAAGTCGGGCATCGGCCAGCCGTTCTCGCCCGAGGGGAAGTCCACCTTCAAGGACATGGGTGCTCCGAAGATCGACGAGCCGGTCACCGCCCAGCTCCTTCTAAACGCCCTCGCCGTCGCCGAGTTGCAGACTTCCCACAAGGTCGAGGACGGGCAGGTGAAGGGCGTCGGCTTCACGCAGAAAGAGTTCCTCGCGCTGCTCGACCCGAAGAACCCGCCCACCGACGCGCAGATCGAAGCGGCGGTGGTGAAACAGTTCGACACCATCCTGAAGCGGCCGCCGACCGACGACGAGAAGAAGCGGTTCGTCGCGTTCGCCAAGAAGAACATCGCGGAGGCCGGGCCGGTCGTCGGCTCCCGCTACGCGCTGGCGGCGGTCCTCCTGCTGCCGGAGGCGGTGTTCCGGGTGGAGGTGGGCAGCGGGAAGCCCGACGCGAAGGGTCGGGTGCGGCTCGCCCCCCGCGAGATCGCCTTCGCGGTGGCCTACGCCCTGACCGACAAACGGCCGGACGCCGAGCTGCTCAAGGCCGCCGCGACCGGCGAACTGGACACCGACGCGGGGGTGGCGAAACAGGTGCGGCGGCTGCTCGACGACCCGAAGGCGGACAAGACCCGCATCCCCCGCTTCTTCCGCGAATACTTCGGGTACGACGCCGCGACGGAGGTGTTCAAGGAGTCGAAGGACAACCCCGAGCACGACGCGCGGGTGCTGGTCGAAGACACCGACCGGCTCGTGTCGTACGTCCTCGAACAGGACAAGCAGGTGCTGAAGGAGTTGCTGACGACGAACAAGAGTTTCGTCGCCTACAAGACCGCCGCGGAGACCAAGAAGAAGCGGGCGGAGGAACTGGCAAAATTCGAAAAGGAGAAGGCCGCCGACCCGGTGAAGTTCAAGACCAAGACCTACAAGCCGCCCGGCAGGAGCGTCTACGAGGCCTACGGGCTGACGGACTTCCCCGACACGCAGCCGGTCGAACTGCCGGCGGAGCAGCGGGCGGGCATCCTCACCCAGCCGGCATGGCTGGTCGCGCAGTCCACCAGCTTCGACAACCACGTCATCCACCGCGGCAAGTGGGTGCGGGAGCGGTTGCTCGGCGGGGTGGTGCCCGACATCCCCATCACCGTGGACGCCCAACTGCCCGAGCGCCCCGAGCACACCCTGCGGCAGCGGATGGCCGTCACGCAGGAGAAGTACTGCTGGCAGTGCCACCGGCTGATGAACGACGTGGGCTACCCGTTCGAACAGTACGACCACTTCGGCCGCTACCGCACCGCCGAGCCGGTGTTGGATGCCGAGGCGACGAAGAAGAACGTGGACAAGAAGGGCAAGCCGCTCGGCCCGGTGATGACCGCCGCCACCCTGGACACGAGCGGGCTGGTGGCGTTCGTCGGCGACAAAGCCCTCGACGGCCCGGTGAGCGGGCCGGCCGAGTTCATGAAGCGGCTGGCGGCGTCGGAGCGGGTGGAGCAGGTGTTCGTACGGCACGCCTTCCGCTACTGGATGGCCCGGAACGAGTCGCCCGGCGACGCGGCGACCCTGCAAGCCGCGCACAAGGCGTACAAGGAGGGCGACGGGAGCATGAAGGCGCTGGTCGTCAGCCTGCTCAGCAGCGAGTCGTTCCTGTACCGCGTCCCGGAAACCGCAGCCCCGAAGAAGTGAGTCGGGTTCCGCACTGGTGGAGTGTTGTCGTGTTCCATGACCACCACAACCGGATGAGGTCGGCCGCATTGGCGGCGGGCGTCGCGCTGTTCGTGCTGGCGTGCGGCACGCCGGCGGTCGCGGGGCCGACCGACCCAGTCACGACTTCACCCAAAGGGACCTACGCCGTCGCGCGGCTGGAACTGTCGAAGGGACTCCAGGACGCCGAAGACAAAAGCCCGGCCGGCCCGCAGCAACTCCTGGTCGCCCTGCGAGACGACACGCTGGCCAGCTTGTGGTTCGTGCGGCCCTTCGCCGGGGACCGCCGGCTCACCGTCGAGCGGTCCACTGTCACACGGAAGGGGGACACGGTGGCCGGCACGGTAGACCTCCGCACGGCCGCCAACCGCGGCAGCCCGCAAGTGGGCCTGACGCTCACCCTCCGACTGACCGTCCGCGGGGGCAAAGTGAGCGGTGAATACGAGGTGGCCGCCGAGAAACCGCCGTACAAGTCGGTGAAGGGAACGGCCGAAGGTACGCTGGCGACCGAACCAGTGGCCGGGGACGCTTCGGCTGCCACCGCCTCCTGGCACTCGTTCTGGGGCAGTTCCGGCGACATGGCGGCCGGGCCGCAGCCGAAGTTGATCGACGACCTGACCAATGCCCGCCCGGTGTGGCGGAGCGAGTCGTATGTCCCCACCGGCTACGGCAACGCCCCCGACAGCCGCTACTTCACCCGCGCGCTCGTCTCGGGGAACGGCGGCGGGGGCAGTTCGCCGGTGATCGGCGCCGGCGCTGTGTATCAGCACTTCTACGTGCCCAGCCCGCAGTCCGCACCGGCCCTGAAGGGTGATCCGTACTGGGAGCGGACGTTCAAGGTCGAGGCGGACTTCAAGGCTCAGATGGCCGCGCTGAACGCGACCGAACGGGAGACGGCGTTGGTGTTGAACCACTTCCGCCCGCTGGCCGACGACGTCGTGGTGGCGATCGCCGCCGCCACCGGCGCGGAGAAGTGGCGAACCGTGCTGCCCCTGCGGTCGCCCAACCTCCCGACGCACAAGCACCGCGGGGCGTCGGGCGTGCCGCTGCTCGCCGGCGAAACGCTGTTCGTGCCCAACCTGATGTCTCGTCTGTACGCCCTCGACGCCAAGACCGGCAAGCTGAAATGGGAGTGGCCCGCGTTCACCCCGTCGGAGAAGCCGCCCGCGGTCAGCCCGCCGTCGAACCCGTCGCCGATGATGGTCGCGGGGCACCTGATCTTCGCCCGCGGCGGCACGGTCTTCGCACTCGACCCCGCCACCGGGGCGGAGCGGTGGAAGGCCCCCGGCGGCTACGTCTTGCACTGGCGGACCGGCGGCAAAGATCGGCTGCTCACATTCACCGGGGTGGACAAACGCACGGTCGTGTGCCTCGACCCGGCCGACGGGAAGGTGGTGTGGAAGCAGGAGACAACCCTCACGGCAGTCGCCCCGCTGAGCGCGGTCATCGCCGGCGACACCCTCCTCGCGTCCCCGCCACCACCCAAAGGGGGCGAGAACGTCGTCCGCTACGAGGGGTGGAAGCTGTCCGCCACCGGGGCCGAGCGGGTGTGGCAAGACGCCGAGCTGCCGGCGGACGAGAACGTGCCGGTCACGGTGGCCGGCATGCGGGCGTACCTGCTCGGCCGGCAACTGATCCGCGTGCTCGACTTGAGCACCGGGAAGCAACTGGCGGAGCGGAAGTTCGAGCAGCAGGGCCCCGGATCGAACCCCTGGCTGGGCGTGATCGACGGCCGCCTGCTCTTCTCGCCGGAGGGCCAGCACGGCACCGCCCGGCTGGTGTTTTTGGACCAGGAGTTGAAAGCGTCGGGGCCGGTGTGGCTGCCGCCGAACGTGGACACCACCGCGTACAACTCCCAGCCGATTGTCTACCCCGTCGCGGACGGACGACTGTTCGTCCGCGGCGGCGATGGCGTGTACTGCTACGACCTCCGGACCAAGTGAGTCCGACAAACCCTAACCCTCCTCGGATGCCTCCCATGACACTCGACCGCCGCGACGCACTCAAGACTCTCGGCCTGTCCGCCGGGGCGACGTTCCTGGCACCCATGCTGGCCAACATCCGCGCTCAGGCGGCCGGCGGGAAGGCGGCCACGCCGAAACGGTTCGTGTTCGTGGTGGAGAGCAACGGGGTGCGCCCGGAGCAACTCGCCCCGAGCGGGATCGACCGCAAGCCCCGCCCGCAGCAGGCGCTCAACGGGCCGGACGAGTTCGTGGACGTGGCCCTGAAAGACAAAGACCTGCCCTTCTCGCTGGAGCCGGTGAAGGCGTGGAAGGAGAAGGTGACCATCGTGCAGGGGCTGTCCGGGCGGGTGTGCGGCGGCGGGCACTCGAACAACTTCCAGGCGCTCGGGGCGTTCGGCGGCGGCCGCGGCAACGGCGGCGAGAGCATGGCCATCGTCGGCGAGACGATCGACGGGGCGCTGGCCAAGCACCTCGGCGGCATCTTCCCGCACCTCGGCCTGGGCATCTCCAAGCGGCCCGAGAACAACATCATTTACAACATCTCGGCCATCGGCCCGACCAAGGGGTTGCCGACGATGGTGAACCCGGCGAACGCCTACGGCACACTGTTCGGCACCGTCGCCGACGGGGCCGCCGCCCAGGAGTTCACCGCCAAGAACAACCTGCTCGACTTCCTGAAGGACGACGTGAAGAAGGCCGAGAAGGCGGTTGCCGGGCCGGAGAAGGAACAGTTCCAGGCGTACCTCGAAACCTTCGAGACGCTCCGCGACCGGCAGAGCAAGCTGAACGACATCAAGCACACCCTCCGCGAGAAGGGGCCGGTGGTCTCGGACAAGTACAAGTCGCCGGTCGAGACCGACCGCCTGGACGCCCAGTTCGACCTGGGGGCGGCCGCCCTCATCTGCGGGCTGACCAACGTGCTCACCCTCTCGTCCGCCGCCGGCGTCCGCGACTTCGACATCACCTTCAAGGGCCTCGGGCTGAACATCGACAAGCACAGCATCGGGCACGGAAAGGGGATCGACGGGAAGTCGTGGTCCGACCTGTACGACATCATCCGCCGCTACCACTTCGACCTCATCGCCGGGCTGATGAAGAAGCTGGAAAAGGTGCCCGAGGGGAACGGCACCATGCTCGACAACACCGTCATCGTGTACCTGAGCGACGGGGCCGAGGGGCACCACAGCCGCTGCTGGGAGTGGCCGATGGTGGTGATCGGCGACATGGACTGCAGGCTGAAGGCCGGGCGGTACGTGGACTACCCCGGCTACGGCCGCAAGGCGCACCGCACCACCGCCAACATGTACCTGACGCTGCTTCACCTGGCCGGCGACAAGCGCGACACGTTCGGCATGTCCGACCCGAACCTGAAGGACATTGACCAGACCGGCCCGCTGAGTGAACTGTTGGCGTGACCTGCCCAACCGCCCGCCAGTCATCGGACTCACGGGCCGGGTGCACTCCCGTGGCTGTTGTGCCGTCGCCCAATCCGACTCAACCCGTCCGCCCCCCCGCATGTGGATGGCAGCACATGTTGAACTTCCTGGGATCTCGTTACCGCTGCTGCGACGGCAGCACCCGCCGCGACTTCCTCCAAGTCGGCGCCCTCGGGCTTGGCGGCCTCACGCTCGCGGATTTGTTCCGCCTTCAGGCGCAGGGTGCTGCTCGGCCCAAGTCCGCGGTGAAATCGGTCATCATGGTCTACCTGCACGGCGGGCCCAGCCACATCGACACGTTCGACATGAAACCCGACGCACCGGCGGAAGTGCGGGGTGAGTTCAAGCCAATCTCGACGAACCTGCCCGGCCTGAACGTCTGCGAACTCTTGCCGGAGTTGGCCAAGCTCGCCGACAAGTTCACTGTGATCCGCAACATGTGCTTCTCGGAGTTCGCGGACGCCCACGACCCGGTGCTCGTCTACACGGGCTTCCACTTCCGGCCCATGGTCCGGCCCACGTTCGGGTCCGTTCTCAGCAAACTGCGCGGCGGGGCCGTGCAGGAGATGCCCCCGTACGTCGCCTTCGACGACCCGTGGTCGCCCCGTATCTCGACGGACTTCCTCGGCCTCGCCCACCACCCCTTCATCCCCGGCGCGGATCTGAAGGCGGTCGGGCCATCAGGGGGAATGACGCTCGACCGCATGAGTGATCGGAAAGAGCTCCTGTCTTCGCTCAACTCGCGGCAACGCATCGCCGACAACGAGCGCGGCAGTGTGGGTGCGATGGACGCGTTCCAGGCCCGCGCCCTCGACATGGTGCTCAGCTCGAAGGCCCGCGACGCCTTCGACATTCAGAAGGAGCCCGAAAAGGTTCGGGCCAAATACGGTGCCAGCGGGGCACAGTTCCTCCAGGCTCTCCGGTTGGTCGAAGCGGGCGTCCAGGTGGTGACACTCACCGCGAACCAGGAAGCCAAGACGTGGCACACCCAAGGTCCCTGGGATCACCACGGCAAGGTCTTCCCGGGCTTGCGAAAGGAACTGCCGGCGCTCGACAAGCATCTGTCCGCCCTGATTACGGACCTGTACGAGCGCGGGTTGGAGAAGGACGTGGCGGTCGTGGTCTGGGGCGAGATGGGGCGAACGCCGAAGGTGAACGGGGCGGCGGGCCGCGACCACTGGAACGAGGTCGGCTTCACGCTCGTCGCGGGTGGCGGGATGAAAATGGGCCAGGTGATCGGCTCCACCACGCGGTGGGGCGAACGGTCGAAGGACAGCCCGTACACGCCCAAAGACCTGCTGGCCACGCTCTACTCCCACGTGCTGGGCATCGACCCTGCGACGACGCTCACCGGGCCGGACGGTCGGCCCATCCGCGTGTTTGAAGATCACGGCATCATCGGCGAGTTGACAGGCCAAGCGTCGAACATCGGAGGCCCGATCGTCCCACGCCATTACACGAAATGAATCGGCCGGCTGTCGGAGTTGCTTCACCAACCCCGGACGTGTCATGCTCGAAGTCGTCACCGGTTCGCGGTCCCCGTTGTGCGACGGCAGTTCCCGCCGCGACTTCCTGCGGGCCGGGCTGTTCGGCCTCGGCGGGCTGGCCGCCGCCGGCGGTGTGGGGCGCGCCGCCCCGACCCCGACCGCCGGGTACGCCACCGGCAAATCGGTGGTGTTCCTGTTCCTCGCCGGCGGGCCGAGCCAGTTTGAGACGTTCGACCCGAAGCCGGACGGCCCGGAGGGGCACACGAGCATCAACGGTCACGTCGCCACAGCCCTGCCCGGCGTGCGGTTCTCGGCGTACCTGCCGAAGCTGGCGAAGCTGGCCGACCGGCTGACCGTGGTGCGGTCGTTCCAGACCAAGCACCCCGAACACAACGGCGCGCACAAGCAGTTGCTCACCGCCGACCTGACGGTGCAGGACGGCAAGCCGATCACCGAGCCTGGCCTCGGCGCCGTGTACGCCCGCGCCGCCGGGGCGGTGAACCCCGCCACCGGCCTGCCGCGGCACGCCCTCATCCCGACCACCACCCGGAACAGCAAGGGGCGGGCCGGGTTCAACGGGTCGTTCGAGTCGGTGGTGGAGGGGTGCCAGCCGGCCGGCCTGGGCACGGCGTTCGCCCCGTTCGAACTGCTCGCCCCGCTGTCGGACGGCTTCGGGGAGGAGAAGAAGAAGAAGCCGAAGCCGGGGGAAACTCCACCGTCAAACCCACTCGATGTGTTCGAGGCGAAAATCGCCCCGCCGCAACTGGACGCCCGCCTCGGGCTGCTGAAGGCACTCGACCGGTTCGACCGCTCCGCCGATTCGGCGGGTGCGATGGGCCGGCTGGACGAGTTCAGCCGGCAGGCGGCCGACCTCATCCAGAGCGGCCGGGTCCGCAAGGCCCTCGACCTGTCGCTCGAAGACGCGGCCACGGTGAAGGCCTACGACACCGAACAGTTCCTCAACTGGAACTGCGACGACAACTCGAAGTTCGTCCGCACCGGGCCGGCGGTCGGGTCGTCCCTCGGCCGGCAACTGCTGCTCGCCCGCCGGCTGTGCGAGGCCGGGGCCGGGTTCGTCACCGTCATCAACGCCAACTGGGACTTCCACGCCCGCAAGGGCATCCCGAACATGCCCGAGGGGATGGGGGCGTTCGCCCCGCCGCTCGACCACGCCGTTTCCGCCTTCCTCGACGACGTGAAGCAGCGCGGGCTGGAAGACAAGATCCTGCTCGTCATCACCGGCGAGTTCGGCCGCACCGGGCTGGACAAGAACCTGGGCCGGCACCACCACGCCAAGCTCTGCCCGCTGGTGTTCGCCGGCGGCGGGCTGAGGCACGGGCAGGTGGTCGGGCAGTCGGACAAGCGAGGTCACGAGCCGGCGGGCGAGCCGGTCACCATCGCCGACCTGCACGCCACCATCCTGCACACCCTCCTCGATGTCGGGCGGATGCGGACTGACGCGGGCATCCCGCCGACTGTCAACGACCGGGCCACCAAAGGCACGCCGATCCGGGAGTTGTTCTCGTGATGCGGATCGCCCCGTTCATCGTGATCGTCACGTTCACCCCGCTGACCGCCGGCGAACCGCTCGCGCTCTCGGGGCACGAGCGGTTCGTCACGGCCGTGGCGTTCAGCCCGGACGGCAAGCGGGTCGTGTCCGGCAGCGAGGACGACACGGTCCGGGTGTGGGACGCCACCACGGGCAAGGAACTGCGGTCGATCCTTGCGGACGGTAAGGGCGTGACCAGTGTCGCGGTGAGCGGCGATGGCAAGCGGGTCGCGGCCGGCTGCTGGGACAAGCTGGCGCGGGTGTTCGACGTGGACACGGGCAAGGCCCTGCTCGAACTGAAGGGGCACAAGGAGACGGTGGCAGCCGTCGCGTTCAGCCCCGAGGGCGGCCGCATCGCCACCGGCAGCGCGGACGACACCCTGGCGGTGTGGGACGCGAAGACGGGCAAGCGGCTGCTGTCGCTGGAATCCGGGAACGATTACGATGTGACGGCCGTCTGCTTCAGCCCGGACGGCAAGCGGTTGGCGTCCGGCGACGGCGACAACGTCGTCACCGTGTGGGACGTGAAGACTGGCAAGGAATTGCTCTCCCTCGACGGCCACAACGCCATCGTCACCGCGGTCGCGTTCAGCCCCGACGGGAAGACGCTCGCGTCCGCCAGCCGAGACGACACGGTCCGGGTGTGGGACGCGGAAAGGGGCAAGTGCCTGTTGACGCTCAAGGGGCACACGGACGACGTGACGACGCTGTCCATCAGCCCTGACGGGAAGCGGATCGCCACCGGGAGCGAAGACAAGTCGGTCAAACTGTGGGACGCGGCCACCGGCGACGAGGTGCAGTCGATCCAGACGACGGACGCGGTCGCGTCACTGGCGTTCGCCCCGGACGGAAAGCGGCTGGCGGCGGGGTGCGGCAAGGCAGTGATCGTATGGGAGGTGTCGAAATGAGTGTGCGACTTGCGGCCGTCGTGTTCACCCTCGCACTGCTCGCGGTCCCCGCGTCGGCAGCCGACGAGTCGTTCGCCGAGGTCGCCGCCCCGTTCCTCAAGCAGCACTGCGTCGCGTGTCACGGTGAGAAGAGGCAGGAGGGCGGGGTGCGGCTCGACCGGCTGAAGGGGGTCGAGGCGGGCGAGCGGACCCTGTGGACGCTGGTTCACCAAAAAATCGCGGCCGGGGAAATGCCGCCCGAGGGTCGGGAGAAACCGCCCGTCGCGGACACGCAGAAGTTGCTGAAGTGGGTGGCCTCCGCGCAACGGTCACTCGGCGTGAGCAGCACCCGCCGGCTCAACCGCCGCGAGCTGTCCGCCGCCCTCCGCGACGTGACCGGGCTGAACATCGACTTCGCCGCCGGGCTGCCGGGCGACGGCACGGTGGCCGGGTTCGACACCGGGGCCGACGCCCTGCAAGAGGCGTCCGACGGGGTGGCCCAGTGGCTGGTCGTCACCCGCCGGGCGACCGACGGGCTGCGGTTCCTCGACCCGCCGCGGGGCAAGACGTTCGCCCTGGACTTCCGCGAGGTGAAGGACTTGAAGAAGGCGTTCGACGGGTGGAAGGCCGACGGGTTCACCGGCAAGGAGTTGAAAGGCACGCTGAAGACCGGCACCGGGCTGCTGGTCGAGTCGCGGGCCGTCGGCGACCGGGAGGAGTTGAGCTTCGCGGTGCCCGCCCCGGAGAGCAAGGAAGGCGTCCTGCGGCTGACGCTGAACGTGTCGGTGATGAAGCCGTTCAAGGAACTGCCGAACCCGCGGCTGTGGGTGCGGATCGGCGGCCGAGACCTGGACTTCCGCGAGATCACCGCACCGGCCGACAAGCCGCAGAAGCTGGTGTACGAGGTGCAACTCGGCGATCTGGTGGTGCAGCCGAAGGGTGTCACCATCGCGCTCGCGAGCAAGGTGGAAATGCCCTACGCAGTCGAGGGGTTCGAGAACGAGGACAAGAGCAACCCGAAGGAGCCGGTGCCCGGCGGCACCGGGCCGTTCCGCCCGTTCTTCGACCGCAAGCTGCCGCCGGACAAGCAGCCCAGCCCGTTCGTGGTGGTCCACGACATCGCCATCGAACCCGACGCCCTGACCGTGTGGCCACCCGCCGTATGGACGGCGGACGTGGGCGAGGTGAAGGACGACGCCGACTCCGCCAAACGGTTGCTCACCGTCTGGACCGACCGGGCGTGGCGGCGGCCGACCACCGAAGCCGAGCGGGAGCCGTTCCTCAAGCTGTACCAGAAGGTCCGCGCCGACGGGCAGACCTTCGACGCCGGGTTGCGTGCGGCCTTCCGGGCCGTGCTGGTCAGCCCCCAGTTCCGCTACCACGCCTCGCCCGCTCATCCGGACAAGACCGTCGCCCAGCATGCCATCGCCTCGCGGTTGAGCTTCATGCTGTGGGGCGAGCCGCCGGACGCCGGACTGCGGAAGCTGGCCGCCGCGGGCAAGCTCCGCGACCCGTCCGTCCTCGACGCCCAGGTGGACCGGCTCCTGGCCGACCCGCGGAGCGACGGGTTCGTGAGACCGTTCGTGGTGCAGTGGCTGCAATTGGAACAGCCGATCACCATCGCCCAGTCGCACATCCAGAAGCAGGACTTCCGCTTCGCCCGCTACCTGAAGGCGTCGATGCGGG
>CAYMHO010000006.1:0-41523 GCA_964390195.1 uncultured Fimbriiglobus sp.
CGAGAGTTGCAGCACGGTGGCGGTACCCACCCACGCGAGGTACGGCACCTGGGCGACGGCCACCCACCGGGCGTGCGGCCACACGGCGACCATGCACCACACGATGGAGCCGAGCACGATGAGGATATCCACCGCGGCCAAGGGCAGGTTCCGCAGCCCGAACTGGATCGGGCTGAAGATCAGGTTGGCGACCAGGTTGACGGCGAACGGCACCGCGACCGATCGCGGCATCTTCCGCCGCACCGCCTGCACGAACACGTACCCGAAGGTGACGGCGATGACCGGGTACAGGAGCGACCAGATCAACCCGATGGTGCCCCCGTCGGGCGTCCAGCTCGGCTTCGCCAACGCGTTGTACCACTCCGCCCAAGTCATCGTTGGTCCCCGGGACGGTTGGTCCAACTCGCACTGCGGTAGTGTAGGCGAACCGCTCCGGTCGGTGCGATGGCGTGCCCGTGTGATGTCTATGAATGCCGGCATGACGACCAGCGACCCGACCCGCTCACGACCGGCTCTGCTCGACCGTCTGCGGGGCTGCTTCCTAGGCGACCCGCGGCCCGGCACCCTGCCCGGCGGGCGGACCGAGGCCCTCCGCCGGTTGCAGACCTACGACCCGGCCGCCTACGGCCGCACCCGCAACCACCTGAGCGGCACCGTCTCGCACCTGTCGCCGTACCTGCGGCACGGGATGCTTTCGGCCGTGGAGTTGCGGGAGCACCTGAAGGCCCGGTTCCCGAACGACCCGGCCCGGCTCGAAGAGTTCCTGCGGCAGCTCGCGTGGCGGGATTTCTTCGAGAAGGTGCTGGCGTGGCACGGCCGCGGGCTGGACGACGACCTGGAAGAACCGAAGCACCCCGTCGCACGTTCGGCCCGCATGCCGCTCGATGTCGTGAAGGGCGACACCGGGCTGCCGTGCGTCGACGGCATGCTGCACGAGTTGTTCGAGTCCGGCTACCTGCACAACCACGCCCGGCTCTGGTTCGCGGCGTACCTGTGCCACTTCCGCGGGGTGCGGTGGCAGGAGGGGGCGACGCTGTTCCGCCAGCACCTGTACGACGGCGACGTGGCGAGCAACTCGTGTAGCTGGCAGTGGGTCGAAGGTACCTTCGCCAGCAAGCCGTACTTCATGAACAAGGAAAACGTCGCCACCTTCAGCGGCGGCAAGTGGTGCGACACCTGCGCCGCGAAGTGCCCGTTCGACGCCGACTACCCGACCCTGCAACACCGCCTGTTCGCCGGCTCGACCGCCCCGCTGGCCACGCGGAGTGTGGAAGTCGGAACGCGGAATCAAGCAGTTACGGCCCCGGCCAGTCCCGACGACATCGGGCCGGTGCCGCCCGCCACGGATCTGGTGTGGGTGCACGACGCGGCGATGTCGTGGGACGACGCGGCCCTGACGGCGAACCCGACCGCGGCTGCGGTGTTCGTGTTCGACGAGCCGGCGTTGCGAGCCGAGCCGTGGGCGTACCACCGGCTCGCGTTCGTGCTCGGCGGCCTCGACGACCTGTACGCACATTTGCCGAACCCCATCAAGCTGACGCTGGTCGGCGACCCGGCCGAACGACTCGCCGCCCTGGCCGGCAAACTGGGGGCGACGACGATTCACGTCTCAGAGCACCCGAACCCGTGGGTGGTGGAGACGGCCGAGAAGTTACGGTCGACTTTCAAGTTGGTGGTCCATCCGCGGCCGGCGTTCGCCGAGTACTCGCAGGAGCCGAAGCGGTTCTCGCGGTACTGGGAGAAGGTGGCCCCGCAGGTGCTCGGCTACCGGCCGAAGTCGTCCAAGAGGCCGCACCAGTGAGCCGACCCGTCGCGGTGTGGTGGGTGAAGCGGGACGCCCGGTTGGCCGACAATGCCTGCCTCGCGGAGGCGGACCGGCTCGGCTTCGACGTGCTGCCGCTGTTCTGTGTCGAGCCGTCTCTCCTGGCCGCCGACGACACGTCCGACATGCACGTCCACGCCCAGTGGCAGGCGGTGACGGGACTGCGAGCGGCATTGCGAACCCACGGGGCGGACCTCGTCGTCGCCCACGGCGAGGTGGTGGACAAACTGGCGAAGCTGCACGCCCGCGTGCCGTTCACGCACCTGCTCAGCCACGAAGAAGTCGGCAACGACATCACCTTCCGCCGCGACCGGGCGGTGGCCGCGTGGTGCCGCGAGCGGGGAGTCGATTACCGCGAGTTCCCGCAGTCGAGCGTGAAGCGGGGCGGGGTGAACCGCGACCGCCTGCAACGCTGGTGGCAGTCGCGGATCGCGGGCGTTCAACCGTTGTCAATTCCGGTCATCCGCCAATCCGGTGAGTTGCGACGACTGGCGGTGGCGACCGCATTCCCGAAGCTGCCCGCGTTCGCCCCGAGCCGCCCGTGGCAGCCGGTGAGCGAGGCCGACGCCCACGCCACGCTGGCCGACTTCCTGACCCGCCGCGGGCAGTGGTATCGCGGCGGCATCAGTTCGCCGAACACGGCGTTCACGGCGGGCTCGCGGCTGAGCGTGCATCTGGCGTGGGGCACGATCACGGCCCGGCAGGTGTGGCACGCGGTCGCCCGCCGCCTCGCCGACCTCGGCCCGAACGACCCGCAATCCCCGCGGTGGAAGCTGAGTCTCGAAGCGTTCGTCAGCCGGCTGCACTGGCGGGACCACTTCACCCAGCGGCTCGAATCCGAGCCGGAACTGGAGTTCCGTAGCGTTCACCCGTGCTACCGCGACGTGCCGTACGGGAACGACGAACGCCTACACGCCGCGTGGCGGGAGGGCCGCACCGGCTACCCGCTCGTCGATGCAGTCATGCGGTGCCTCGCCGCGACCGGGTTCGTCAACTTCCGCATGCGGGCGATTGCGGTCAGCTTCGCCTGTCACGTGCTGCACCTGGACTGGCGGCTGATCCACCCGCACCTGGCCCGCGTGTTCCGCGACTACGACCCCGGCATCCACCTGAACCAACTCCAGATGCAGGCCGGGGTAGTTGGGTGGAACGCCATCCGCGTGTACAACCCTCTCAAGCAACTGGCCGACTGGGACGCCGAGTGCCGGTTCGTCAAACGCTGGGTGCCGGAGTTGAAGACGCTGCCCGCCGAGCGGATCGTGAGCTGCGACGCCCTGCCGGGCTACCCGCCGCCGGTGGTGCCGTTCGCCGAGCGGGCCAAGCAGATGACCAACGTGCTGTACGCCATCCGCAAGACGGCTGCGGCGAAGGCGGCGACGGCGGCGGTGTACTTCAAACACGGTTCGCGGAAGAAGGAACAGGCGGTTCGATCGCGGAAGGCGAAGAAGCCTGCCAAGCCCACGACTCCGTCACTGTTCGATCTGGAGTGATACCCGGAGCAGGTGGTAGGTCTGGGTGAGCACGAGCACCCCGCGGAACGTCCAGGCGGCCGTGCGGACCCAGTTCGTGAGCACGAGTCGGCGGACGGTGGCCGGGTCGAACCGCCGGCCGAGCCGCTCGTGAAGCGGGATTTGCACCAGCCACGTCGAGAGCCAGTTCACCAGCAGTAGCCCGAACGCGAGCACCAGCACCGGGAGCGACAGGCCGGGCGGTCGGACGGCGAAAAGTAGGGCGCCCGTCACCAGTTCGGCGAACATGGACGGGGCGACGAGCCAGGTGATCAGCCGCGTGTGCCCCCGCCAGTACCCGTGGAACTGCTCGGCCCCGACGTGTGCGAACAGCGGGTAGTGGACCACCTGCACCACCCAGATGAGGCCGACCAGGAAGAGCGTCGCGGCCAGGTGGATGACCCAGAAAGTGTTGGGCAGGTCGTCAGCCACGGCTCGCCGCCTCCGTCCCGCACACCGCCCGCCGTGTCACCTCGTGGCGGTGGTCGAACATGGCGGCCAGTTTCTTGCGGACGATTCCGCCGCCCAGCACCAGCCCGACCCATCCGAACGGCAGGGCGTACTCGATCTCGTCGCGGAGGATCGTCCCGCCCGTCCCGTCATCCTGAATGTGGTGTCGGTGGTGCCAGTGCTCGAACGGGCCGGACTCCTGCCGGTCGGCGAACAGGCGGGGCGGATCGTAGTCGGTGTGGAGGGCCACCCAGGTGAGCGGCAGGCCGAGCAGCGAGCCGCGGAGCACCACCCGCGTGCCGGGCCGGAGGGAGGCGGGCGGCACCAGCACTTTCAGCGGCTCGCCGGGCGGGATCAGTTTCACCAGGGCGTCGGGCGTCTCGTGGAAGCGGAAGACTTCACCGGGGCTGGTCGGGATGCGGCTCTCCTTCACGAACGTCTGGATCGTCAGCCGGCTCGGGTCGCCGAGCCGTCGGTGGACGAAGGCGTCCCACAGGATGAGGGCGAACGGGAGCCACCAGATCAGGTCGTTCGTCAGGATGGTCAGACCGAAAGCGGGCGGGAACACCCCGCGGGCGACGGCGACGGCGAACCCGACCGGGCCGAACAACTTGCCGAGGAAGCCGACCAGCACGACCGGCCAGTGCCGCCGCGGGTCGTTCGCGGCCACCCAGTAGCCGACGCCGTACACGCCGACGATCATGCCGACGCACTGCCAGATCTCCGGGTAATTCAGCCGGGGAATGCCGCACACGTCGAACAGCAGGTGCGGTAACGCGATGACGGCCGCCCCCCACAGCAGGTTGTACACCGCGGCGGCCCGCAGCCAGAGGAACGCCCAAGATGGGGTGGCGGTCGGATCGTGGGTCGCGGGCATTGGGCGGCCGGTCTCGTGTCAGGGTGAATGATGATAGGCGGATCGCGGAACTGGATTCCGCACCCGCCGACGGGCAACCATGAGTGGACGTGACCCGGAGTGAACGCCACGATGCCCACCGCCGCACTCATTTACCCGCACCAGTTGTTCGCCCCGCACCCCGCCGTCGCCGGGGCCGACGCGGTGTTCCTCGTCGAAGACCCACTGTTCTTCCACCAGTACGCCTTCCACAAGCAGAAGCTGATGCTCCACCGAGCCACCATGAAGCGGTACGCCGCCGAGGTGCTGCCGAAGGCCAAGTACCTCGACGCCCACCAACTCGAACAGACCGGCGAGGTGGTCGCCCACGTCCGCAAGGCGAAGTGCGACGCCATCCGCGTGATCGATCCCAACGACGACTGGGTGCTCGCCCGGTTGACCGCCGCCTGCTCAGCCGCCAGTGTGCAGTGGACCGTCCTGCCCGACCCGCACTTCCTCACGCCCGACTCCGAGATCGAGGCCTTCACCGCCGGCAAGGAAAAACTCTTCTTCACCGACTTCTACATCCGCCAGCGGAAGCGGCTGAAGGTACTGCTGACACGCGACGGCAAGCCGGTCGGCGGCAAGTGGAGCTACGATACCGACAACCGCAAGAAACTGCCCAAGACCGTCCGCCCGCCGGCTCCGGCGGTGGTGGCGGAGAACGAGTACGTCCGCGAGGCCCGCGAGTACGTCCGCTCCCGCTTCCCCGACGCGCCCGGCGCGGACACGCCGTTCGTATACCCCACCGCCGCGGCCGACGCACGGGCGTGGCTCGCAGACTTCCTGGAGCACCGCTTCGCCGAATTCGGCGCCTACGAGGACGCCATCTCGGCCCGCGAGCGGGTGCTCTTCCACTCCGTCCTCACGCCGTCCCTGAACGTCGGCCTGCTGTCGCCGCAAGAGGTGGCGGACGCGGCCCTGGCTTACGTGGACCGGGTGCCGCTCAACTCGCTCGAAGGGTTCGTCCGGCAGGTGATCGGCTGGCGGGAGTTCGTGCGGCTGGTGTACCGCACCCGCGGGCGGCGGCAGCGGACCCGCAACTACTGGGGCTACACCCGACCGATGCCGGCGGCGTTGTACACCGGCACCACCGGCATCGCCCCCGTGGACCACGTCATCCGGTCGGTGCTCGACACCGGGTACTGCCACCACATCGAGCGGCTGATGATCCTGGGCAACTTCATGCTCCTGTGCGACCTGGCCCCGGACGCCGTCTACCAGTGGTTCATGGAACTGTTCGTCGACGCCTACGACTGGGTGATGGTGCCGAACGTGTACGGCATGAGCCAGTTCGCCGACGGCGGCGGGATGACCACCAAGCCCTACATCAGCGGGAGTGCGTACGTGCTCAAGATGAGCGACCACAAGAAGGGCGACTGGTGCGGGGTGTGGGACGCCCTGTACTGGCGGTTCGTCGACCGGCACGCCGACTTCTTCCGGTCGAACCCGCGGATGGCGGTGATGGTCGGCATGCTCGACAAGCTGGGGGCGAAGCTGGAGGAACACCACCGGACGGCCGACGCGTTTTTGACCAAGCTCTGGTAGCCTACCACCCCGGGGCGGCCCGGCACACGGACAGGAACAGTTCGTCGCACTCGGCCGACAGCACCCCGCCGACCACCTCGCACCCCATGCCGGCCGCCCGCCTCGCCACCTCGGCGGCCGACAGGTCGATCTGCCGCCAGCCGGTGTCGAGCAGGAACCGAATGGAGGTGCCGAACACCACCCGCCCGACGCCCGCCCACAGGATCGCCCCCATGCACATCGGGCACGGCTCGGCCGTGGTGTACAGCACCAGTTCACGACCGTCCGGTCGGGGGCGGACGGCGGCGAGGGCGTTCAGGGCGTCGATCTCCCCGTGCAGCACCGGGTTCTCCTCCGCCCGATTCCACCCCTCGGCCACCACCGCCCCGGAGTGGCGGTCGACGACCACGGCCGCGAACGGCAGGGCGGGGGAGTTGGCGGCGAGTTCGATGGCCCGCCGCATGTAGAGTGTGTCGTCGAGCATTCGGCCTCCGGCGTGGGGGTGCGGTCCGCACCCCATTGGTAGTCCGGCCGGGGCGTCCGCGAGCGGGCGTCGTCGGTCGGATTTTGTTCGTGTTCCCGTCGCGGGCGGCGGACAGTGAAGGGGAGTGCGGCCGACGCGAACCGGAGAGACCGCGTGCGAAACGAAACGACCGACGCCTTCCGAGGTATTTTGGACCGGCTGTCCGCCCCGGCCGGTGCGTACACCCACTCGACCGACGGGCAACTCCTCACCCGGTTCCATGCCGCGGGGGACGAAGCGGCCTTCTCCGAACTGGTGCGACGGCACGGCGGGCCGGTCGCCGGGGTGTGCCGGCGGTGGCTGGGCGATCCGGGACGAGCCGAGGACGCCACCCAGGCGGTGTTCCTCCTCCTCGCCCGGAGGGCGGGGCGGCTGTCCGGCGAGGGAGCCTCGCCGGCTGGCTGCACAAGGCGGCGGCCCAAATCGCCCGCACCGCCAAACGAGCCGACGCCCGGCGGGTGAACCGCGAGCAGCAGGCAGCCCGACCCGAGCGGGTCGATCCGGCCGACCCGTCTTGGGCCGAGGTGAGACGGCAACTGGATGCCGACTCCTCCCCGTCGCCCATGTGGGGCTAGTGCGGGCACCCGCTGGTCTACAAGGGCACGCTCATCACCACCGTCGGCGGGGAGGGCAGCACGGTGGTGGCGTGCGACAAGGCGGCCGGCAAGGAGGTGTGGAAGGCACTGTCGGCGAAGGAGATCGGGTACGCCCCGCCGACCCTCATTGATGTGAAGGGGACCGGGCATTTCGACATCTGGCTCGGCGAGGCGGTGGTCGGCCTCCACCCGGCGACGGGCCAGAAGCAGTGGTCGCTGCCGCTCGCCCCCGGGTACGCCATGTCGATCACGGCGGCCCGCAAATCCGGGGACGTGCTGTTCGCTGGGGCCGTGTTCGGTTCGACGGTGGGCCTCAACCTGACGGCCGTGGACAAGGCCGAAGTGGCGTGGCGGGGTCCGGCGACGATGAAGGGCAAGGGGCTGTACCCAATGAACATGACCCCGTTCGTGGAAGACGGGGGTCATGTACGGGGCCGACCAGCCGGGCGTGTTCCGGGCGGTGAAGGTGGCCACCGGCGAGCAACTGTGGGAATCCTGGCGGCCGGTGACGGGCAAGGACGAGTCTGCCCCTGTGTACTGCGGGACGGCGTTCGTGGTGAAGAACGGCAAGCACTCCTGGCTGTTCACCGACAAGAGCGACCAGGTGATTGCCAAGATGACGCCGGAGAAGTACAAGGAGGTGGGGCGGGCGCACGTCATCGAACCGACCGGCACCTACGCCGGGCGGAAGGTGGTGTGGACGCACCCCGCGTTCGCCAACCGCACCGTCTACATCGCTTCCAGCGAGCGTTACAGCAGGTTGAGCGTCCCTCGTGTCACGCCGAGTTGGTTGACGGCCTTCAACCGCTTCCACGTCTGCTTGCCGTCGTCGGTGCCGTCGAGCACCCGGCGGTACTGCTCCACCAGTTTCACGGCCTGCTCCGGCGACTCCCGTAACAGGTCGATGCGGAACCAGCGGACGCCGAGTTCCTTCATGCGGCCGACGTACTCCGCCGCCGATTGGGGCACGCTGTTGAACACGGTGTTGCGGCAGCCGGTGTCGGGCAGTACCGGGAAGTGAGCGCCGACTCGGTCCCGCAACTCGATTGTGTGTTCCTCGCACGGCCGGCCGCAGTCGCGGTGGTCCTTGCCGGTGCTCATGAACGCCGCGAACACGCAGTGCTCCATGTGAAACATGGGCATGTGCTGGTGGACCACCGGCTCAAAACGGAGCGGGTCGGCGTGCCGCAGCATGGCCCCCAGTTGCCCCCAGTTCAGGTCGTAGCTCGGCACCATGCGAAGCAGCCCGGACTCCGCGAGCAGGCGGGCGGTCAGGTCGTTCGCCACGTTCAGGCTGAAGTCGCCGATCAAGGTGGCGTGCGGCAGTTCGACCCGGAAGTATTCCAGTCCGGCGAGGTTCCGCACCAGCACGAGGTCCGGTTCGGCGCGAGTGACGAGGGACTGGAAACCGTCTTCGCCCGGCTTCCACACGCGGTTGGTCGCAAGGCCGATCGGCACGCCGGCGGCACGGGCTTTGGGCACCGCCTCCTTGTACCGCCGCAGGTCCTCGAAGTCGCAGTACACCACCGCCGGCTTGAGCGGGAGGACGGCGTCGAGTTGGGCGAGCGTTCGCACCAGCACGGTGAGGCGCGGGTGCTCGTCGCCGCGAGCTTGCGAGCGTGGCGGCTGATCGGCTCGCATGCACGCGGCGACGACGGCGTGTTTGCGCACCCGCTTCGCCACCAGTTCCGTCGCGGCCTGTCGCCGCAGGTCGTTCAGCACGCTCTTCGGCACCAGCACGCCGGAGGGTATCGCAGTGGTCAGATCGGCCAGTTCGAACGGGGTGTCGCCGAGGCGGGCGATCTGGTCCCGCATCTCGTCCGGCGTGGTCGGGCGTTTGGTCGCCATCGCCAGCGGGCCGGGCCACGTCGCGGTCGCTGACACCCCGGTGCCAGTGGTGAAGGTGAGGGTGAGCGGCCCGCTGATGGTGCCGGCGAGGGTGGCGTGCAGCGATTGGCGGCGAGCCGGCTTGTCCTGCGAGTACGTCTGCGTGAGTTGTTTCTTCACTTCCGGGTCGTCGGTCTTCCACACGTCGCAACCCATCTGCACACGCGACAGGTCCGTTCCTTTTGGATCGAATCCGACGAGGTATCGGTCGCGGTCGGAGAGGTGTTTGACGAACCACACCCGCCCGGCCGGTTCCTGCACCTCCGGGGTGCCAATGTCGAACAGCAACCCGTCGCCGGGTTTGATCAGATCCGGGACGGACTCGCACGGCTCGATCAGCACATCCCCCCGACTGCCGTACCCGACCACCCGCCCGACGCGGATGCCGCGGCTCTTGGGGAACCGCCCGCGGACGAGCAGTTGGTGGTTCACGCCGTCCAGGAAGCCGTGCGTCAGTCCGCGGCTGAACGTCTGGGCGAGGTCGAGTTCCTGTCGGCGGGTCGGGTGAAAGGGCTGATTCCCCAGGGCGGCGTCGATCGCGTTACGGTACATGGCGGTGGTCGCGGCCACATACGGCCCGCCCTTCAGCCGCCCCTCGATCTTGAACGAGATCACCCCGGCTTCGATCAGCGGTGCGATCAACTCATACGCGGCGAGGTCTTGCGGGCTGAGCAAATACGCTTTGTCGCCGAGGTCGCGGGGGTGGCCGTCCACCAGCATCTCGTAGGGCAGCCGGCACGCCTGGGCACACTGCCCGCGGTTCGCACTCCGCCCGCCCAGCGCCTCGCTCGTCAGGCACTGCCCGCTGTACGCCACGCACAGCGCCCCGTGGACGAACACCTCCACCGGGCAGTCGGTGCCGGCCGTCACCTTGCGGATGTCGTCCAGGCTCAGCTCGCGGGCGAGCACCACCCGCTCGACGCCCAGTCGCTTCACGAACTCGATCCCCCGCGGTTCGGTCAGCGTCATCTGTGTCGAAGCATGAACCGGCAGTGTCGGGGCGATGGCCTTGATTAGCCGCACCAGCCCGAGGTCTTGCACGATCACCGCATCGACGCCGGCTTCCGCACACGCGATGACGAACCGCGTCGCCTCGTCCATCTCGTCGGCGAAGATGAGCACGTTGAGCGTGACGAACCCGCGGACGTTGCGGGCGTGCAGGAACTGCATCACATCCGGCAACTCTTCCAGTGCGAAGTTGTGGGCGCGGGCGCGGGCGTTGAACGCCGACAGGCCGAAGTACACCGCGTCGGCGCCGTTGGCGACGGCGGCCCGTAGGGCATCCCAGTCGCCGGCGGGGGCGAGCAGTTCGGGGGTGGCTGGTCGGCTCATGGTGCTGTCGCGGGGGCGGAAAAGTTGCATTATAGCCGGTAGTCATCGTCCCCGCTCCGAGCGTCCTCATGTCCGACGAGTTGTTCATCGACGGGTTCGGCCCGCTGCCCGTGCGTCGCCCAAATACCGTGGCCGAGGTCTGCGACTTGGTCCGCGAGGTACGGACGGCGGGGCAGGGGGTGTACCCCGTCGGCGGGCGGACGACGCTCGACCTGGGAAACGTGCCGACCAAACCGGGAATCGCGGTAGACACCCGCAGCCTGAACGGGGTCATCGAACACGCCTCCCGCGACATGACCATCACCGTGCAGGCCGGCATCACGCTGGCCGAGTTGGCGAAGGTGCTGGCGGCGGAAAACCAGTGGCTGCCGATCGACGTGCCGAACCCGGAAACCGCGACCCTCGGCGGGGCAGTGGCGGCGAACATCTCCGGCCCGCGACGACTGGGGCACGGCACCTTCCGCGACTATATCCTCGG
Organism: uncultured Fimbriiglobus sp.; assembly: GCA_964390195.1. Lineage (GTDB taxonomy): Bacteria > Planctomycetota > Planctomycetia > Gemmatales > Gemmataceae > JALHQU01. The sequence goes on from CAYMHO010000006.1 coordinate 11,019, forward strand.
CATCAGCTTCGTGACCGACGACGGGGTGGAGGTGAAGGGCGGCGGGCGGGTGGTGAAGAACGTGGCCGGGTACGACCTGATGAAGCTGCACACCGGCGCACTCGGCACGCTCGGCGTCATCACGCAGGTGACGTTGAAGGTGAAGCCGAAGCCGGAAGCGACCGGGTTAGTGACGTTCGGCGTCGGGGTGGCAGCGCTCGGGCCAACACTGGATCGGCTGCACTCCAGCGAGTCGCGGCCGATCGGGGTGGAGGTCATGCATCTGATCGGCGAAACGAGTGAGCCGTGGTTCGTGGCGTGTGGATTTGAGGAGAAGGGTGCGACGGTGGCGTGGCAGATGGAAACGCTGAAGAACGAACTCACCTCGGCTCCGGTGCGGGGGTTACGCGTGGATTCCGGGTTCGGCACTGAGGCATGGCTCTTCGCAGGCCGGATTGGGCATGGGGATTATGCCACCCTGAAGGTGAACACTGCGCCGAGCAACGTCGCGTCAATCGCGGTTGCGGCGGCAGGCTTGGATTCACAGGCTGGGGTTCACGCACACGCCGGCAGTGGCATCGTGTGGGTTCACCTGCCGTCGGAACTGGGCGTCGAACGCGTCTCGACCGCCGTCGCCGAACTGACCAAACTCACCTCCGCCAACGGTAACGTGACCGTCCGCCGCTGCCCGCCGGGGTGGAAGAAAGTGCTGCCCGTGTGGGGGAAGGACCGCGGCGACCGCGAACTGATGCGGACCGTGAAACGCACCCTCGACCCGGATGACGTGTTCAACCCCGGCCGACTGGTGTAGGCTGTCTCTTTCGACTCCCGAATCGGATTTTTTGAATGCACCCGCCGCAATCCTCCGCCCCCGGCCCGGACGTCAGCGAAGTGCGATCGCACATCGAACCCGGCCACCGCGTGAAGCTGCTGTCCGGCGTGCTGTCGTACCTGATTCCCACCCTCCTGTGGCTGGGCACGCTGGCCGGTGTGATCCTGTTGCCGTGGTGGGCGAAGATCCCGCTCGGACTGGCCGGCGGGATCCTGATTGGGGTGATGTTCATCGTCGGGCACGACGCCTGCCACGGCATCCTCACCCCGTACCGCTGGCTGAACCGGCTGCTCGGCCGGCTGTGCCTGCTGCCGTCGCTGCACCCGTACACGGCCTGGGTCCACAACCACAACGGCCTGCACCACGCCTTCACCAACTGGAAGGAGCGTGACCCCGGCTTCCCCCCGCTGAGTCTGGACGAGTACCGCAAACTGTCGGCCCTCCAGCGGTGGCTATACCGCCAGAAGCGGACGTGGTACGGCCTCGGCCTGCTCTACTTCCTCGACATGTGGGTGAAGTGGGAGATGTTCCCAACCCGCGAGCGTGCCCCACGGAACCCGAAGGCGTACTTCTGGGACCGGATGCTGGTGAGTGTGTTCGCGGTGGCGTGGGTCGGCGGGCTGGTGCTGGCCGGGTGGGGCGACTGGCTGGAAACGCTGTTGCTCGTGCTGTGCGGGTTCGTCCTGCCGCAGATGATGTGGAACTGGCTGATCGGGTTCATCATCCTGCAGCAGCACACCCACCCGCGGGTGGCGTGGTACTCCTCGGAGTTGGACGGCGGCGGGCCGACGTACTTCCAGATGCAGGTGCGGGCCACCCCGCACATCACCTTCCCGTTCCCGTTCCGCTGGATCATGCGGCACGTAATGGAGCACACCGCCCACCACGCCGACCCCGGCGTGCCGCTGTACCACCTGCCGGACGCGCAGAAGGCGATCGAGAAGAAGTACCGCACCGAGATCATCCGGGTGATGTGGGGGCCGCGGTCGTTCATGCAGACGATGCGGACGTGCAAGGTGTACGACTACGCCGCCCACCGCTGGTGCGACTACGCCGGCAAGCCGCTCACCCCTCGTTTATTAGGTAATCCAGAGGAGGGAGCGGAATCGCCCGGGACGGGCACCGACCCGATACCCGCCCAGTGCAGTATTCCCGTGCAGTAAACTCGGCTACAATGCAGGCACCCACTTGGAGCCTGCCATGCCCCGCCCCGCATCGATCTGGTTCCGCAAACAGACCGGCTGGTGGTGCGTCACCCACCAGGGCAAGATCACCAAACTGTCGCGGGACAAGAAGGAGGCGGAGCGACTGTTCCACGAACTCATGGCCCGGAGGCAGGAGGATCCCGTTCCGGCATTCGGGCCGACCTTCCGCAAGCTGGCCGACGAGTACCTAGTCCACACCCAATCCCTCAAGAAGCCGGAGGTGTTCGTTTATCAGGTCGGAGTGATCCAGAGTTTCTGCAACCATGTCAAACGCGCACGCGCGTGTGACCTGAAAGGGCACATGGTGCTGGCCTGGTTGAACACCAAGAAGGGGTGGAGTTCGTCCACCCGAGCGCTGGCGACGAAGACCCTCAAAGCCGTGTGCAACTGGGGGGTGACACAGGGCTACCTGGACAACCACCCGCTCAAGATGCTGCCCGGCGGACAGTCCGCCCGTCGCGAGCGGGTGCTCACTACGGAGCAGCGGAGGCGCATCCGCGAGGTCGTAAGCCCCGCGTTCGCCGACTTCCTCCGAGTGGTTGAATTGACCGGGGCGAGGCCGTTCAGCGAAGTCGCCGTTTTGGAGGCGCGGCACATCGACTTCGCGAGCGGCACGGCGACGCTGGCCGAACACAAGACGGCAAAAAAGACCGGCCGCCCGCGGACGCTGTTTTTCACCGAGGAATCGCTCGCCATTCTGAGTAGGCTGGCCGGGGAACACCCGACCGGAACCCTATTTCGCAACCGGGACGGGGCGGCGTGGAACCGGGTAAGCGCCAAGCGGTGGTTCGAAAAGGTCGAACAGCGAACTGGTATCAAGGCGTCCAGTTACGTCTTGCGGCATACGCGGATCACCGAGGCGATCATTAATGGTGTGCCCGTCGAGGTGGTGGCCGAACTCGTCGGGAACACGCCGCAGATCATTCACAAGCACTACGCCCACGTAGGCAAAGACAAAGCCGCCCTCCTGGCCGCGGCGAAAAAGGCCGCGGGGTGACTCAGGTGAGGAACGTCAAGTCGCCTTCGTCCATCTTCACATCCTCGACCCGACAGGTGGCCAAAAACCTGTCGAGGTCTTCCTGTTCAATCATCCGATGGATCCGGGAGATGAATTGCGGGAACAGCAGACGTTTCAGCCGGCCAATGTTGACTTCGTTTACCTGCCAAGTGACAGTGACGCTCCACGGGGACCAATTCAGAAGGACGGCGACGATCTGGACGACGAGGAAGGCTGAGTAAGCAGGCGGGGTGGGGGTGACGGCGGGCATCGGTCGCTCTGTTGCGGGTGGGGCTGAATCGACGGCCGCCATTCTCCCACGCGACACGGAACCGCGTCCGATTTTGTCCGCCTCCGTCCCGTGCTGGCCCGACCTGGCAGACTGGGCAGGGGTAAGACCGCGCCGGCGCGGTCTCCACTTCGGTCTGGGTCAACCGAACGCTTGCCGGACGAGCGGGGCGTGGGCGGTGTGGCAGAGGACCGCGTCGTGGACGGTGACGAAGGGGACTGTTGGGTGACGCTCCACGATCGCCGCCGCCACCCCGCCGATCACCACGTCCGACTCCAATCGCTGCAGGCTCCGGGCCAGGTGCCCCCGCCCGCCGGACTCGGCCATCGCCCGTACCCGGTGGAAGAACTGTGGGTAGAGGGCGGCCAGCGCCAGACCGGTCAACTGCTTGTCCATCAGCCACGGGTCGCCGTACACCGCCCGCATCCACCCCCGCTTGGCGTGATTGCGGGTGTACTCGGACCCCGCGCTGAGGATGGTCATCCCGTCCGCCAGCTTGGTGTACAGGTCCCCGAACAGGCACTCGTGGATGAACCGTCGGGTGTCAGAGTCTGGCGAGTATAAATGGCCGGCCGGTTTGTCGGTTGTCGGCCGTCTGTTGCGGTCGTCCAGTTGGTTTTTCGCCAGAGTACGCCTGCGTGGTTTCCGCCCCCGGCAATTGCGTGGCAGACCCGCCGACGACCAGCCCGAGGAGGAGCGGCTGACTGGTGACCACGTCGATGAGGGAGAGGGGGGCGTTCGGGTCCGCCAACCGCAGGTGCCGGCGGAGCCACCGCGGGCAACCGCGGCAGGTGGGCACAGGCGGTGTTGCGGTGGAGGATCTGGAGCAGGAACAGGTGGATGGTGGTGACCGGGTCGAGCACCCGCTCCCGCCACGTGTGCCCGACCTGCGCGCACACCCCGCGGAGGGTGTCCGGCGAGAGGACGGCCGCGATGTCGTCCCGGATCTGCCGCAACGCCGCCTCTAGTGTCGGTCCCATGCTCAGCTCCCCGTCGGTGGCCGAACCGTAGAACGGAGTAACACTTGCGGCCTAACTGAATGGCATTCCGGAAAAGCCACTTCTCGGCCGGCGTTTACAGGTTGCATTCGTCATCCCTCGCAGCCTCCACCGGTCACCCGGCCGGGGGTCAGTATCGCACGGGAGACGTGGCCGGGAGAAAATGAGCCGGGTTCGGGGCGGTCGTTGCATCACCAATCCCCCGGTTCGGGGTGCGATCTGTCCACGACGCCAATAACCGGACTGAAAACCGCGCCGGCGCGGTTTCGTCGGCTCCCCAGTGTCGTGGACTCTCGCGTGTTCCAGCCGTGGACTAGGGTTGACCGTCCTGTCTGAAATGCTCCCCCACTTCCAAGGACTAGGGTTGACCGTACTGTCTGAAATGCTTCCCCACTTCCAATTTGGGAGTGAGTGGCGAGCGGTTGTGGGCCGACTGCGGCGTCCATCACGTTGACCGACGAGTGTCGCGATCCGCACTCCGGTAGCTCCTTGTGCGAGTATGGATCTGGCAAGTCCGATGTCCGTTTGCTGCAGGGTGCTGACCGGTCGCCCTACGTAGTAGACGTTGAGTGGGTCCATCCAGGGGCATCCCAAAGACCGCACCGGCGCGGTCTCCGACGGCGATCTTGGCCTGTTGCCTTCCCCGATCAGCTCTACCCCCGTTTTCCCCCTCTGGGCGCACCCCGGACGGCGACGCCTGGCGGGCGTCCGGCCGGTGGTCGGGTTCCGGCGTCTCGCTCGTCGGCGGTTCCGCCGCGCCGGCCGGACTGGGTGCTGCGCTCCCGACGGTCCGGGGCGCACTCAGCTCTTACGCCTGCCGTGGGGCGGCGAGAGTCCGGGCGGACGACTTGGTCGGCCAAGGGGTCGGGATCGCTCGCCCCGCCGGCGGCGGGGCGGCACAGATCGGGGGTGGCTCGACCGGTGTGCGGCGGGGGCGGCCGGCGGGGACGCCGGGCGGCGTCAGGTCACACGGCACCACCCTCCGAAGACGGCGGGAAGGCGCGAACGGGGTCGAAGTCCACCCCCTTCCGCCACACCACGTACACCCCTCCGCCAGCCGCCGGGCGGCGGCCACCAACCCCAACCCCCGCTGGGAGTCTGACGGGAACCGGCGTTCGAGCCAGGCTTCGGCCTGCGGGCAGTGCTGGGAGACGTGGTGGGCGGCGTCGAGGAACGCCCGCCGCAGGTGTTGGTTGCCGCCCTTCGGGTGGTCCAACCGGACGATCCGGTCACCGCTCCGGTCGGCGGGCACCACCAGCCGGGCGTAGGCCAGCAGGTGGTCCGCCCGCTTGAAGCGGGCAGGGTCGCCGATCTCGGCACAGAGGGTGGCCGCGGTCAGCGGCCCGACGCCCGGGATGGCGGTCAGCCGTTCGAACACGTCGGGGAACAGCCGCCTCGCCCGGTTGGCGGCCTCCGCCTCCAGGTGGGCGATCGGCCCCGTGAGTGCGGCGTCGAGCGTCGCGTCCGATACGGCGGTCAGGTCAGAAGGTGAAAGGTGACTTTTGTGACCGATTTGGGCCCCCGGGAGAGGGGGACCGCCGGATTCGCGGGGAGTGAGACCGCGCCGGCGCGGTCTCCGCTGGGCCTGACGGGCCCGGAACCCCTGCCGGATGTCCACGTACTTCGCCCGCACCCGCAGCCAGTCCCGCAGTTCCCGCACCGCGGGATCCGGCTGGTACACCTCCGGGAAGTCGTCGTCCGCGAGCATGAGGGCGATGAACTGGGCGTCCCGCGGGTCCGACTTCCGGCGTCTCGGGTTGAGGAACCGCAACCGGGACGGGTCGCCGATCCGACAGGGGATGCCGGCGTCCCGCAACTCGTCGGCCAGGTCGTTCCCCCCGCCGGTGGCCTCCACCCCGGCGACGAGGTGGGGCACGAACGGTTGGAGAGCCCGGATCACCTCCCCCGGCCGGGCGGCGACCCGGGCGGCGAGCCGGCGGTGGCCGTGGCAGTCGCACACGAACAGCGCTGCGGTGCGGGCGTGCCAGTCGATCCCGCAGTAGAAGCGGGCGTGTGGGTCGGCGATTGCCGACGGGTCGGGCTGATGGGTCACCGTCAGACTCCGGTCGAGGGTATAGTCCGCTACAGCGGAAGGCGGCCGGTCACCGCCGACCCCGAGTGTACCGGCTGAGGCGCGTGGAAAATGATTGAGCGGCCGGGGAACGTGACAATCCGCCGACCGAGACCGCGCCAGCGCGGTCTAATTTTGTCACATTTCCCGATCGCGGTGTCGCAAACTGGCGATTTTCCCGGCGGCCGACCGCGCCAGCACGGTTTCTATCAATGGGGTCAACACCCGAGTCGGCGTGGTCTTGATTCGGAGATCGTTCCGTGGCAGCGGTTCTCCCGCCATGACGGCGGGCGTCAGTTCCGGACCACCGTCGCCGAATACCTTTATCACCTTTCACTTCTCCAACGGGCGGAAGGTCGTCGGGCTGACCCGCCCCCAGCCCGCTGACATCGGGCCACCTGTAGGGGCGATTCGGTGTGCGATAAACCCTTTCACCGCTTGGCCTTGGCTTTGGACTTGCGTGCGGCCTCTGCGGCAACCGCCGACACCCAGGTCACGACCTCGCCCGCGAGTTCCGGGTGGTCTGCCAGCACCGCCCCGATCCGCTTCACCGCCTCCCGCAACCGCCGCTTGGCGCTGGCCTTCGGCTCGGCTGCCAACCGCCATGACTGCGCCGGCCGGCCGTTCGGCCCCATCCGGAACCCGTCCGCCTCGTACCGCGGTTCCTCGTGGCTCCCGACCTTATTCCGTTGGAGTTCGTAGTTGATAGTGGCGATCGGCAGCCCCGTCCCCTGCCGGATCTCCTCCGCCGTGCTGCTCGGGTGATTCACCAAGAACGCCTTGATGACCCTGTCAGACTCGTTGTAACGCATGAGCGATGTCCGTGCCGCCCCTCAAAACCGCGCCGGCGCGGTCGAGCGGGGGCGTGATGGCATCTTCGCCGACTTTCACCGTGGTGGCCACCCCAGGCCCAACATCTGGGTGTCCGAGGCACGGCTCAGCTGGGGAGAGAGACGGGTGACTTGGTGTGGGAAATGCGTGAAGCGGGCGGCCGAACGGGGGCCGGGTAGTGGAGGTAGCCAAGCCGCCTGTCGGAAGCGCGTGTTGAAACGGGACCGCGCCGGCGCGGTCCGGAGGCTCAGCGGAACTCCAGGTACTCGATCAGCCGGATCAGGACGGCGGCGGTCGTCGGGTGGGCGGTCTGGCGCGGGTGGCGGAACACACGGCCGAGCGGCGGGAACCGGGCGATCCGCTGGCGGAGGTCTTCGTCGGTCGGCCACTCGGGTGGCTACGTCCCCGACAGGCCCTCGCGCCCCTCGAGCCGCTGCCCGAGCCAGGCGTGGAGGAAGTCCGTGTACAAGGTCACGACGTCCGAGTCCCGCCGCCCGAGTACCCCGCGGCACAGGGCGACCACCTGGGCCTGCTGCCCGCGGACCCAGGGGCCGAACATGCGGAAGCGGAGGTGGCTCTCCCCCCCACTACTCTGTGGGCGAGTACACCGGCGAGCCGAAGTCCAGCGGCGCGTCCCCCGCCTCTTCGGCCGCTGCCAGCACGCCGGTGGGGTAGATGCCGGCGTCCTCCACCGCGGCGAGCAGCACCGCCGGTGGCACCGGCTCGCCGACCAGCACGCTCAAGGCAAGCTGTCTGAAGGCGGGGAGTGGCCGAATGACGAGCCGCCCGCCGGGAGGCGGGTCCGCGGACAGCAACCCCATTCCGTAGCGGACGTGCACCCCTGCCTCGGCCGCTGTCACGACGCCCTCGATCCCCTTCCGCATTCCCGCCCGCGTATCCTCGTCCATGTCAGGTCCCAAGTGGTGATGGTTCGCACCGGCCTGAGACCGCGCCGGCGCGGTCTCAGGCCGGTCAGTCGCCGAAGTGCTCGGCGAGCAGCGGCTCGGGGTACAGGTTGACGTGCCCGAACCGCGGGCCGCTCACCTGCCGCGGCTCCTGCCCGCCCGCCCGCAGCCGCTGCGACAGCACCTTGCCCACCCGCCCGGCCTCGTCCACGCTCAGGTTGCGGTTCGTTCGCTTGGTGTAAACGCCGGCTGAGAAGTGCAGCGCCCGCCGGTTGAGAAGTGCAGCGCGGGGAGGGCAACTTATCCGCCCGGTTCCGGGCGGGGAGGGTGATTCAGGGTCCAGTTCAGGTGTCGTCGGAGTCGGCCGGTTCCCGCCGGACGGCCCGCCCGGCCCGCCGCTTGGCGTCCCGCAGGCGGTAGCTCTCGCCGGTCGCCTCCAGGATGTGACAGCGGTGGGTCAGCCGGTCGAGCGTCGCCCCGCCCAGCCGCTCGCTGCCGAGTACCTCCGTCCACTGCTCGAACGGCAGGTTGGTGGTGATCACCACGCTCGTCCGCTCGTAGGCGGTGCTGATCACGTCGAACAGCAGTTCCGCCCCCGTCTTGCTCGCCGGCACGTACCCCAACTCGTCCAGCACCAGCAGGTCGAGCCGGCTCAGCTGCCCCTTCAGGCGGAGCGGCAGCCGCTCCTCCCGCGCCTCGAGCAGTTGCGTCACCAGCTCGGTCACCCGGTAGAACCGCACCTTCTTCCCGCGGCGACACGCCTGGGCGGCCAGGGCGGTGGCGACGTGCGTCTTCCCGGTGCCCGGGTTGCCGACCAGGATGACCGACTCGCGGCGGTCGACGAACTCCCCCGCATGAGTTCGGCCACCAGCACCTTGTTGAGTGACGGCTGGGCGGCGAAGTCGAAGTCGTCGAGCGTCTTGAGGGTGGGGAACTTGGCCGCCTTCAGCCGCCGGTCGGCCGCCCGCCGCTCGCGGTCGAGCAGTTCCCGCTCGCACAGTTGCAGCAGGAACCCCAGGTGGTCCACGTTGTCGGTCGCGCACCGGGCGGCGATCGCCTCGCACTCGGCGGCGACGGTGGGCAGCCGCAAGGCCTTCAGGTGGTGGTGCAGGAGCACCGTGCTCTTCGTCTCGGTCTTCTTCACGACCCACCTCCCGCCCGCACGGCGTGGTAGGCACTCAGGTCCGGGGCGGGCACGCTCACCACGGCCAGGTGCGGGCGGCCGTCCAGGGCGAACAGCGGCACCGGCGTCTCGCGGGTCTGCTCGAGCAGCACCCGCCCCCCGTCGGCCGTCGTCACCCCGAAGGCCAGCGCCCGCTCGACGGCCGCCGTCAACTCGCCCAGCGAGGCGTGCTCGAGCAGTCGCAGCACGCGGATGAAGTGCCGCAACCCCGGCCGCCCCCAGGCCGCCTCGAACCGCCGCCGCAACACCGCGAGGCACTCGGGCAGGGGCCAGTCGGCGAGCGGGCGGGCGTGGTCGAACGCCCCCGGTTTCCGCTCCAACAGGGCCAGGGAGTGGACCGGGTCGAAGACGGTCTGCTCGCGGCCCCAGTGCCGGCGGTGGGTGGCCACCACCTCGTCCCGGCAGAGCAACCGCACCACGTCGATGCCGCCGACGGCGGTGATCGGCTGGTGGGCGAACGCCGTCGGCACCGAGTAGTCGTTGCGGTCGAACCGCACCAGGGAGAGGGTGTTGGCCGTGGCCAGTTCCACCCGCCGCGCCACGAACCGCTCGGTGGGTAACGGCCGCAGGGCCGCCCGGTCCCGCACCAGCCGGTCCGCCTTCATCTCCGCCTCCCCCCGCACCCGCCGGGTCAACTCGGCCTCACACCGCCGGGTCAACTCGGCGTTGAGGGCCTCCCACGAGTCGGCCGCGGGGACGGGCACCAGGAAGGTGCGGCGGGCGTACCCGACCATCGCTTCGACGTGCCCCTTCTCGTTCGGCCGCCGCACCCGACAGAAGTGGTGCTCGAACAGGAAGTGGCTCTACAGCCGCAGGAACTCCCGCGTCGGCGTCCGCCCCCGCTGGCCGACGATGGCCGCCACGGCGATGCGGGAGTTGTCGTAGCTGATGCGGGCGGGCACCCCGCCCAGGTGGTCGAACGCCCGCGCGTGCCCCTCTTGGAACGTCTCCGTGCACTCGGCCGGGAAGGCGGCCACGAAGAAGGCGTCCGAGTGCGGCAGGGTGAGCACGAACAGGGACGCCGTCACCGCCTCCCCGGCGACCACCACCTGCGCCTCCCCGAAGTCGACTTGCGCCTCCCCCGGCGGGTGGGCCAGGGGCACGAACACCTCCGCCTGGGACCGCTTCCAATCGGCCACGGCGTTCGGCACGATGGTGCGGCCGCCGGTGTACCCGTGCTCGTCGCGGAGCCGCTGGTAGATCCGCTCGGCCGTGTGCCGCTGCTTCTTCGGGGCCGAGCGGTCGGCCTCCAGGATGTGGTGGATGATGGGCAGGAACGGGTCCAACTTGGGCCGGCGACGGGGCTGCCGCACGCGGAACGGGGCCGGCTCGGTCTGTCGCAGGATCTTCGCCAGGGTCTGCCAGTGGATGCCGTACTCACGGCACGCCTGACGTTTGCTGATCTCGCCGGTGAGAACGCGGCGGCGGATCTCGGTCCAAGTCTCCATGTGTGTGAACACTCCGTCCTCCGGTCGCAGGCGGTGGATGTGACGGGTGTCACCCCACTCTACGTCCGGACATGAAACGAAGCGCTGCACATCTCAACTGGTGCCCGCGACCCCGGCGGGCGCTGCACTTCTCAGCCGGCGTTTACACTTGGCGTACGCCAAGAGGGTGAAGTACCCGAACCGGCCCTCGGTCGTCTGCCGGGCGGCCTCCGCCTCCCCCACGGCCCGTTCGGCCGTTCGCATGGCCGCCTCGGTCCGGGCAGTGATCGCCGCCAGTTGCCGCTCGTGGCCCAACTGCCGCACCCGAAGCTCCCGGAGGGCATCGAGCTGAGCCAACAGAGGGTCGGTGTCCGCCGACGGTCTGTCGGCTGTCGCTTCAGGAGTTGGTCGGCTAACACCCTGGTGCACCCCCCACTGATAGCGGGCCAGTTTCGGCCGCACGTCGGCACTCACCTTCCGCTCGTCGATCCCGGCCAGACACATCGGGGTGGTGTCCAGGTCGATCGCCGTAACCGCTCTCAGTCTCCCGTCTTCCGCAACCGCGGTGATCTCCACCGTGGTCGCCCATGACTTGTCCCTGAGCTTCCACCTCTGGCTCTCCACGTCCACCCCCCAAGTTCTCGCACACTCTCCGCAGACTGATCCACACCCGCCCATCCCACTCGACGGGCTCCAGCGTGTCGCCGGAGAAGTTCACTCGCACCAATCCCGACATGATAGCTCCCCCGGTAGTACGACCGCACCGGTCCGGTCCGCCGCCCAGCGTACCACCCGACACGTGGCGACACGGAATCTTCTGGGCCGTCTGCGGTCCCGGCCGTTCCTACCGCAGACTCTGGTGCTGCGCCAACAGATGGTCCATTCGATCCGCCGGTGGTCGGGCAACCTGCCCGACCTCAAATTCCGTGATCTGGTCGGCCGTCATCTCTAGCAGGTTCGGGAGCATCTGCCCGTCGTGCTGCTTGGGACTGAAAAACCAGCAGAGCAACGACTGTGGATACCGTGCCGACCGTCCACTCACTCGCTCAGCAGTTGACGTAATTTCGACACCTCCCGCCGTAGTTGGTCCACCTCACCCCGACAATCACCAAAATGATCGGGATCCTTGCACCGCAACAGCCACGCCGCCGCCCGCCAGTCGGCCTGCACCCGCTCGGTCACCTCCACGACTACCCGACCGTCCGGGTGGGTGGTGGTGCGGACCGTCCGCGCCCGCCGCGGGGCGGCCGCCCGCACCACGGCCGAGAGCCGTTCGGCCATGAACCGGGCCTCGGCCGCGAGCACGGCGGTGAGGAACGCGGCGTGCGGCCCGGACCGGCTCCGCCGGCCGAGCCGCAACCATCCGCAGATCGTCTTCTTGCTGACGCCGACCACGCTCGCCGCTTGCGTGCGAGACAGGCCGGACGCCACCCGCTCGCAGAACGCGGCCGAGAGCGAGGGCGTCAACTTGCTCGGGCGGCCGGTGCGGGGCACAGGGCAGTTCCTTGAAGGGGCTCGGGTGACCGCCGGCCGCCGGAGCGGCCTTGAGGAGACCGCGCCGGCGCGGTCCGGGTCAGCCGCCGGGTCAGCCCGTGGGGCGTCTGTGCCCCCAGGGTAACATCCCGGCCGGGGGGCGGCGGGTCGAGCGGGGGCCGAAACGGGGGACTCGTGGATCGGCCGCCGGGCCGACGAAACCGTGCCGGCACGGCGTAGGGCTCCCCCTCCCCGGTTGTCGTTTCACCACCGCCCGCCGTCCCCGCTCGCCCGTCGCCGGCCCGTGTCCCGTGGTATAACCGGGGTGGCACCGGCGGGCCGCGCCGCCTGGGGCGAAGGAGCCCCGGCCGCCGTCCGGGTGCCACCCACTCACACCAGGAGCGCCGATGACCGACCACCTGCACCCGGACCCGGACTACCCGCCGCACCCGCTGGCGGAGTTCGTCCCGGGCATGTCCGACGACGAGTTCTTGTCGCTGCGAAAGTCGATCCGCGCCCACGGCCTGCTGCCGGGCGGGGAGATCGTGCTGTACCAGGGGAGGGTGCTCGACGGGCGGCACCGGCTGAAGGCGTGCCGGGCCGAGGGGGTGGAGCCGCGGTTCCGCGAGTACGAGGGGGGCGACCCTCGGGGGTACGCGATGGCCATGACCACCCGCCGCCACCTGGACGAGTCCCGCAAGGCGCTGTTGGCCGCCGGCCTCCTCCGGGTTCAGGCCGAGTCGGGGGCCCCGGGGTGGACGCACGCCCAGGTGAGCCAGCTGTTCGGGGTGGGCAAGACGATCATCCTGGAGGCCGGGCGGGTGCTGCGATTCGGGCTCCCCCGGCTGCGGCGGATGGTGGAGAACGGGGAGGTGACGGTCAAGCAGGCCGAGAGGGTGTGCCGCCTGCCTGCCGCCGATCAGGAGCGGGTGGTGGCCGCCGGGGCGTACTCCGTGAAGGCCAAGGCGGCACAGATCAACCAGGGGAGGATCCGCCTGCCGGTGCCGCCGGACGGGCCGGCTGGGGCGTAGGGACGAGTGCCCCGGCCTGTCAGACCGCGCCGGCACGGTCTGACAGGCCGGCCGACGGGGCGGCCCCACCCGGCGTGTGGTCACCCGGTCGGTTCCGGCGGCCGACGCGGGCGGCGGTCGTCCGAGCGGGGTCGGGGCCGCCTTCCTTCATGTTCCACCCGTCAACGCCGGGGGAGGCGATGAAACAGACGGGGCTGCCAAGACCCCGGCCCGATACGACGCGTGCGGACTGGTTCCTTTCGACGGGTGTCAACCGCGGCCCCCTCGCCGACGGGCGCTCCGTCGCTCACCCGGAGCCGAGGGCGGCGAGAAGGCGGGCGGCCTCGGCCCGGCCGTCCGGGCCGCACGCCCGCATGCGGTCGGCGATCCGCCCGCACTCCGCCCGATCGCCCGCCCGGGCGGCCAGTTCGGCCAGGGCCATCCACGCCGGCAGGAACGCCGGCTCCTCGCCCACCGCCTGCCGGAGTAACTCGTCCGCTTCCGTCACCCGCCCTTGGGCGAGGACCGCCAGGGCCAGGTTGTGCCGCCCCTTGTGCCCCCGCAGGGCGGTGTCCACGCTGGCGAAGTGCGGCCCCTCCCGCCCGCCCACCAGCCGCCGGTACAGGCGTTCGGCCGCGACCGGGTCGCCCGCCTCCCGCCGCCACCCGGCCTCCAGGAACAGCAGTTCGGCGTCGTCCGGGTAGTGCCCCCGCCCGGCCTCGCACCCCCCCCCGCCCGGGCGGCCGCCCCCAGCCGGGCGTGGCACTGGGCGACCAGGGCGTACAGCTTCCGCACGATCGAGTCCCGCGGGTGCGACAGGGCCAGGCTCCGCTCGAGCGCCGGCAGCGCGCCGGCGAAGTCCCCGGCCTCGTGCAGCACCGCCCCCAGGTTGAACAGGGCGAACGGGTCGTCCGGGTGTTCGGCCAGCTCCAGCCGCAGGAGCCGCACGTCCCGCTCCCGCTTCCGCCCCCGCACCGCCGGGTCGACGTACCCGACGTGCCGCACGCTCACCCCGCTCCACCGCACGTCCGCCCCGACGGCCCGCAGGGCGGGCAGGATCTGCTCGTGCACCCGGTACCGCCACCGCACCCGCGGGTCGGCGCGGAACAGCCGCACATGGTCGACCGCGGTAGCCGCCAGCCCCGGCCCCTCGGGCACGCACTCGCACGACAGGACGTAGGCGGCGTTCTCGTCCCGCAGGCCGGCGACCAAGGCGGCCAACTTGCTGGCGTTCGTCGGGTCGATGCGGTCGTCGGCGTCCACCCACAACACCCACGGGCGGGTGGCGTGCCGTAGGGCCTCGTTGCGGGCGGCGGCGAAGTCGTCCACCCACCGGAAGTCGGACACCCGCGCCCCGTACCGGGCGGCGATCTGCTTGGTGCGGTCGGTCGAGCCGGTGTCCACCACCACCAGTTCGCCGACCAGCGGGCGGAACCCGTCCAGGCAGGCGGCCAGGTGGGCCTCCTCGTCCCGCACGATCATGGTCAGGCACACCGGGTTGTCGCCCCCCCGCGGCTCGGCGGGAACGGTCGTCGGGAGGGCTTCCTCTCCTTGACCTTCCCCCCACTTGGCCCGGAACACGGCCTGGTTGTCCCGCAGTTGTTTCTCCGTGTCCACCCCCAGCCCGAGGAAGGTGCGGCTGCCGAAGTGGTGGACGAACACCCCGTCCGCAGGGTCGAGGGGAGTTTCTGCTCGGTCTACGACCCCGCGGCTCTCGCTCATCTCCCCAGCAGCCTGTTGGCTCCGCCTCAAGGGGAGAGGCCGCCTGTGCGCACCCGAACGCGGCCCGGCCGACCGCTCGAGCATTTCTCATTTGACGACGAGCACCCTTCCATCGATGATCTCATTCCCTCTCGCGGTGAACAGCACCCACCCAGTCACGAACGACCGCCCGCGACGCGGCTGAGATCGTGTCCTTAACTCGGGTTGGGATCAAGTCCCCTTGCCTCAGGAGAAGCCGTCATGGTTCGGTTCGGACCGCTCGGACTGCTCGCCGCGATCGCGGTGACGTCCGCCGCCTTGGCCCAGGAGAAGGTGGCCACCGTGGAGGGGGTCACCGAGTACAAACTGGCCAACGGCGCCCGAGTGCTTCTGTACCCCGAGCCGTCCCGCCCGACGGTCACGGTGAACATGACCGTGCTGGTCGGCAGCCGGCACGAGGGATACGGCGAGAGCGGCATGGCCCACCTGCTCGAGCACATGGTGTTCAAGGGCACGCCCACCTTCCCGAACGTGCCCAAGTCCCTCCGCGACCACGGGGCCAGCTTCAACGGCACCACCAACGTGGACCGCACCAATTACTTCGAGACCCTGCCGGCGGACGACGTGAACCTGGAGTTCGCCATCCACTTGGAGGCTGACCGGCTGGTGAACAGCTTCGTCAAGCGGGAGGACCTGTTGAGCGAGTTCAGTGTGGTGCGGAACGAGTTCGAGCGGGGGGAGAACAGCCCGCAGGGGGTGCTCTCCCAGCGGGTCGAGGCGGCCGCGTTCGAGTGGCACAACTACGGCAAGAGCACCATCGGCAACCGCTCGGACATCGAGCGGGTGCCGATCGAGAACCTGCAGGCCTTCTACAAGAAGTTCTACCAGCCGGACAACTGCGTGCTCGTCATCGCCGGCAAGTTCGACGAGGCGAAGGCGCTCGCGCTGGTGCAGAAACACCTGGGGTCGATCCCCAAGCCGGAGCGGAAGCTCGACCCGACCTACACCGAGGAGCCGCCGCAGGACGGCGAACGGTCGGTCACCCTGCGGCGGGTGGGCACGGTCGGGTCGGTCGCGGTGGTGTACCACATCCCGTCGTCCAAGCACCCGGACTGGGCGCCGCTGTCGCTGCTCGGCGGCATCCTGTCCCAGTCGCCGAACGGCCGGCTGTACAAGGCGCTGGTGGAGTCGAAGCTGGCCACCGCCGCGAGCGGGCGGGCGGACAACCTGCACGACCCCGGCCTGTTCTCGGCCAGCGCCTCGGCCGACCCGGAGAACCTGGACAAGGTGAAGGACGCGCTGTTGAAGGTGTTGGAGTCGCTCGGCGACACGCCGTTCACCGCCGACGAGGTGGACAAGGCGAAGGCCCGCAGCAAGCGGCAGGCGGAGCAACTGCCGTCGAACGCCTCGGGCATGGCCCAGGCGCTCAGCTCGGCGTCGGCCCTCGGCGACTGGCGGCTGCTGTTCCTCCAGCGGGACCGCATCGAGAAGGTGACGGCCGACGACGTCAACCGGGTGGCGAAAACGTACTTCCAGAAGCACAACCGCACCGTCGGGGTGTACATCCCGGAGAAGGAGCCGAAGCGGTTGGTGATCCCGGCCGCCCCGGACCTCGCGGCTCAGGTGAAGGACTACAAGGGCGGCACCGTCACCGCCGGCGGTGAGGTGTTCGACCCGTCGCCGGCCAACCTGGACGCGCGGCTGAAGGTGGTGTCGGACGGCGGGCTGAAGGCCGGGTTCATCGCCAAGAAGAACCGCGGGGAGACGGTGTCGCTGGTGCTCACTGTTCACTACGGGAACGAGGAGTCGCTGAACGGGCAGACGGCCGCGGCCGGGATGCTGCCGGCGCTGATGATGGCCGGCACGAAGAAGCACGACCGGCAGGCGCTGCGGGAGGAGATGGAGTCGCTCGGCATCCGCATCAGCCCCGGCACGGGCGGGTTCGGCGGGCGCGGGGGCGGCGGTGGTCGCGGGGCGGGCGGCGGGGGCGGGGCCGCCGGCCAGCTCACGTTCTCGATCGAAGCCAAGAAGGACACGCTGGCGAAGGCCCTCACCCTGCTCGGCGAGATCCTCCGTGAGCCGGCGTTCCCCGAGGCCGAGTTCGAGACTATGAAGCGGGGCAGCGGGGCCGGCATGTCGTCGGCCACCACCGACCCGCAGGCGCTGGCGTCGAACCTGATGGCCCGCCTGCTGTCCCAGTACGGGAAGGACGACGTGCGGTACGTGCCCACCCTGGAGGAGAGCCAGGAGCGGGCGAAGGGGGTCACGCTGGACCAGGTGAAGAAGCTGTACGAGACGCAACTCGGGGCGTCGCAGGTGGAACTCGGGGTGGTCGGCGAGTTCGACCAGGAGGCGGTGCTGACCCAGGTGAAAGCGATCCTGAAAGACTGGGAGTCGAAGACTCCGGTGCGGCGGATCGAGCGGACCGCCCCGACCGACCTGAAGGGGGCGAAGAAGGACATCCTCACCCCGGACAAGGCGAACGCCGTGTTCGTGGCGGCGGTGGCGTTCCCGCTGAAGGAGTCGGACGCCGACTTCGTCGCCCTGCGGATGGGCAACTTCATCCTCGGCGGCGGCACGCTCTCCTCCCGGCTGGGCGACCGCATCCGCCAGAAGGAAGGGCTGAGCTACGGGGTCACGTCCAGCTTCACCGCCTCGCCGCGGGACGACTCGGCCACCCTCACCATCAACGCCATCACCAACCCGGCGAACATCGACAAGGTGGAGGCGGCGGCGATGGAGGAGTTGACCAAGTTCCTGACGGAAGGGCCGACGGAGAGCGAGCTGGCCGACGCCAAGCGGGCGTACCTGGAGGCGCAGAAGGTGGGCCGCACCGGCGACGCCGGCATCGCCGGCCAGATCGTGTCCAATCTGAACTTGGGGCGGACGTTCGGCCACGCCGCCGCGCAGGAGAAGAGGATCGAAGCGCTGACCACGGAGGACGTGACGGCGGCGTTCAAGAAGCACATCGACCCGAAGAAGTTGGTCATCATCCGAGCCGGCGATTTCAAGAAGTGACGGAGGCGATCGGAGCGGTGACAGCGTGTGACGCCGGGGGGAGAACCTCGACCCCCGGCGTGGTCAGCCGACCGGGGGCGCGAGGGCCACTCGGTCGGATTCCTTGCCTTGGGCTGTGGCACCAGCCCGCCAGCCCGCCAGCCCGCCCGGTTTGGAAGCCGCACCCGGAGGGCCCGGGTTAAGCGTGAAACGCTTCGGCTGTCAGGCAGTTCGTTGAATGGGCAGTCCCGGGGACCTGGCGATTTTCAGAAGCGAACTCCATCCCCACGAAACGCACCAGTGTCCCAAGAAATTTCGGACCATACGCGCTCCCCTGCCCCAGTGCAAGCAGCGACTTCCACTGCATAGAAACCCCTGGACTCTCGGCACCGCCGCGACCAACCGCGGCAGACTGTTCTTCAGCATCAGGCACCCCGGTCGGCTTGCCACTGAAGGATGGGCGGTGCCGAGGGCCGTGATCGGCCTGCTGGCAACCGGCCGAACAATCGACTGGAACTCGGCGCACCCCGCCCGCGATCCCGTCGGACCGACCACCCCACTCGCGGAGAAGTCATGCCAGTCCGTCTCGCTTTCGCGGCCCTCGTGCTGGTGGCCTTCGCCGCACCTGTGGTTGCCGACCCGCTCGATCCCGCCCTGTACTCCCAGCTCAAGTGGCGGTGCATCGGGCCGTTCCGCGGCGGGCGGACGGTCGGGGCGGCGGGGGTGCCGGGCAAGCCGAACACGTTCTACGTCGGGGTGAACAACGGCGGGGTGTGGAAAACCACCGACGCCGGGCGGGTGTGGACGCCGATCTTCGACGACCAGCCGACCGGGTCTGTCGGCGTCCTGGCCGTCGCCCCGTCGAACCCGGACGTCATCTACGTCGGCTCTGGGGAAGGGCTTCAGCGGCCCGACCTGTCCACCGGCGACGGGGTGTACCTCACCCGCGACGGCGGCAAGACGTGGAAGAACACCGGGCTCCGCGACGGCCAGCAGATTTCGTCCGTCGTCATCGACCCGAAGGACGAGAACCGGGCGTTCGTCGCCGTCCTCGGTCACCCGTACGGGCCGAACAAGGAGCGGGGCGTGTTCCGCACCACCGACGGCGGCAAGAAGTGGGAGAAGGTGCTGTACAAGGACGAGGACACCGGGGCGGTGGCGCTCGCCCTCGACCCGGCGGACGCGAAGACGGTGTACGCGGTGCTGTGGCAGTCGCGGCTCGGGCCGTGGGAGAACGGGGTGTGGCAGGGGCCGGGCAGCGGGCTGTTCAAGTCGAGCGACGGCGGCACCACCTGGAAGCCGCTCACGAAGGGGTTGCCGACGGCCGCCGACGGGCTGGGGAGGATCGGGCTGGACGTGTCGCGGACCGATCCGAAGAGGCTGTTCGCGATCGTCGACGCGCCGACGCTCGGCGGCCTGTACCGCTCGGACGACGCCGGCGAGTCCTGGCAACTGATCAACCCTGACCCGCGGCTGTGGGGCCGCGGCAGCGACTTCGCCGAGGTGAAGATCGACCCGAAGGACAAGGACGTCCTCTACGTCGCCAACATCGGCCTGTACAAGTCCACCGACGGCGGGAAGACGGTCACCTGCTTCAAGGGCGCCCCCGGCGGGGACGACTACCACACCGTCTGGGTCAGCCCGGACGACTCGAACGTGCTCCTGGTGGCCGCCGATCAGGGGGCGGTCGTGACGGTGAACGGCGGGAAGACGTGGAGCTCGTGGCACAACCAGCCGACCGCCCAGTTCTACCATGTGATCACCGACGACCGCTTCCCGTACTGGGTGTACGGCGGGCAGCAGGAGAGCGGGTCGGGCGCGGTGGCCAGCCGCGGGAACGACGGGCAGATCACCCCGCGGGACTGGCACACCGTCGGGACGGAGGAGTACGGGTACGTCGCCCCCGACCCGCTCAACCCGGACGTCATCTTCGGCGGCAAGGTGCAGAAGTACGACCGCCGCACCGGGCAGGTGCAGGAGGTCGGCCCGGAAGCCCCCCGCGGGCAGGCGTATCGCTTCCTCCGCACCGCCCCGCTCCTGTTCTCGACTGTGGACAAGAAGGCCCTCTACCTGGGCGGCAACGTGCTGTTCAAGACGACCGACGGGGCGCACACCTGGCAGGTCATCAGCCCGGACCTGTCGCGGCCCGCGCCGGACGTGCCGGAAACGATCGGCGTGTACCGCACCCCGGAGATGGCCAAGCAGCCGCGACGAGGGGTCATCTACGCCGTCGCCCCGTCGTACACGAAGGCTGACACGATCTGGGCCGGCACCGACGACGGACTGATCCACCTCACCCGCGACGGCGGGAAGACGTGGGCCGACGTGACCCCGCCGGGGCTGACGGCGTGGAGCAAGGTGGCGC
This sequence comes from uncultured Fimbriiglobus sp., assembly GCA_964390195.1. Classification (GTDB taxonomy): domain Bacteria; phylum Planctomycetota; class Planctomycetia; order Gemmatales; family Gemmataceae; genus JALHQU01. The sequence goes on from CAYMHO010000006.1 coordinate 31,282, forward strand.
AGCTCGACGCCGGGCGGTTCGCCGACGACACCGCCTACGCCGCCGTCAACCGCATCCGCCTGAGCGACCAGAAGCCGCACGTGTACCGCACGCACGACGGCGGCAAAACGTGGACGGAGGTCGTCCGCGGGCTGCCGGCCGACGCCCCGGTGAACGCCGTCCGCGAGGACCCGGTGCGGAAGGGGCTGCTGTTCGCCGCCACCGAGCGGGCGGTGCACGTGTCGTTCAACGACGGCGACGACTGGCAGCCGCTGCGGCTGAACATGCCGGCGACGTCCGTCCGCGATCTCGTCATCCACGAGAACGACCTTGTCGTCGGCACGCACGGGCGGTCGTTCTGGATCCTCGACGACATCACCCCACTGCGGCACCTGACGGCTGCCACCGCGAAAGAGGCGGTGACCCTGTTCCCTCCGGCCCCGGCGTACCGGGTGCGGCGGAGCGTGGCCACCGACACCCCGCTCCCGCCGGACGAGCCGCTCGCCCCCAACCCACCGGACGGGGCGGTGATCGACTTCCGCCTGAGGGCCGACGCGTCCGGGCCGGTGACGCTCGAGATCCTCGACCCGGCCGGCAAACTGGTCCGTAAGTACAGCAGCGCCGACAAACCGCCAACGATCGACCCAAAGTCAGTCGAGATGGACCCGCGGTGGATACGCCCGGCCCGCGTGCTCCCGGCAAAGGCGGGCAGCCACCGGTTCGTGTGGGACCTGCACTACCCGCCGCCCGACGGGGCGGTGCAGTCCGTCCCCATCTCGGCGATCTATGGCGACACTCCGACCGAGCCGACCGGCCCGTTCGTGCTGCCGGGGAATTACTCGGTCAAACTGAGCGTCGGCGGGAAATCATTCGAGCAGCCGCTGGAGGTGAAGATGGACCCGCGGGTGACGACCCCGGCCGCGGGGCTGGAGGAACAGTTCAAGCTGTCGATGACGTGCTACGACGGGATGGCGACGGCGCGGACTACGGCGGCGGGCGTCCGCGCCGTCCGCAAACAACTGGCCGACGTGAAGGCGAAGGCGGACAAACTGGCCGAGGCGATCGACGAACTGGACGCGAGGTTGGCGGCGGTCGAGGGGGCGGCGGGGCGGGGGCGGCGACGGGGCGCGCGTCCGACGCAGGAACCGACCCTGGGGCAAACCGCCGGCGAATTCGGCCGGCTGATGACCGTCCTGCAAGGGGCGGACGCCACGCCGACCACGCACACGGCGGCCGGCGTGACCACTGCGAAGACAGAGTTGGACGCCCTACTCGCCCGCTGGGCCGACCTGCAGAAGAAGGAGGTGGCCGACCTGAACGTGAAGCTGAAGGCGGCGGGGTTGCCCGAGGTGACCGCCGGCCGTTGAGCCGACTGATCCACACGCCGCGTCCGAAGTGGAGTCGGTCCCCATGCCGCTGAAACTGTCTGCGGTCCCGAAGTGATACCTCGACCGCATCGCTGGCGAGCGGACGATACCCGTGTTCGAGTGGATCGACATGGCCCGCTCGCTCGACGCCGTCATTTTCACCGGCCAGAACCCCGCGTGCGGTGAGCACCACCTGACACCGCGCGGCACTGCGATCATGTGCACTCCCGTCGCTACGCACGTGTTCACAGAACCGCACGCCGCCGCCCGTCGCCCACACCGCACGGTCTTGTTCAACCTTCAATTCGGCCACGGCTCATCGCCGTGGAGCGACAAATTGGGCCTATTACGCCTCACTCGCACTCGCCGGGGTTAAGCGTGAAACGCTTCGGCAGAAAGGCCTTGTATCGAGTGGGTAGTCCCGGGATTGAACCGGGGACCTAGCGATTTTCAGGCGGCAGCGTGTGCCCGACGAATACGCCTGAACCATCAGGCTTTTCAGCACTTTCCACGCTTCTACAGCCGTTGCAAGCCCACACACCGCGTTGCAAGAAAGCCCATGATTTCGGTGTATCAGGCAGAGTAATGGCGCAGAAATGGTGTAGTCCCGCTGACCGTTTCATGGGGTCGTTCAGCGTCGGCATTGGACACGATGTCCGCCCCGCCGCTGACCACGTTCTTGCAATTGGGGACACGCCTGACCGACTCTTCCCACTGCTCATCATTGCGAATCCATAGCGTGGGTCGTCCAGTATGCCGCCAGCACCGCGAAGGCGCTCATGTGGTCGGTGACAGACAGACCGGCTTCGGCCGCCATGCCGGGGAAGTCGGTTGCCCAACTGTCTGGCGGCGGCGGGAGGGCCGGCGGAAGCGGGTGGGTGTTTCGCCTGGCGAAGGTGGCGGCGAGCGACGCCTGCAGGTCGTCCGGGGTGAGGGCACCTCGCTCGATGAGCAGTACGAGGTCCACCCAGTCTTTCGTCCGCGTGTTCACCCGCCCCGACCACGGGAAGGTGGAGGCGTGGATCTTCTCGGCGAACTGCTGCGGCTTCGGGATTGGTGATTAGCCCCCGCGGGTGTTCCGCACCCCGGAGGACGAGGGCGACGGGGTGTTCCAGTACCTGGACACCGCCACCGCACGGGTCGGCATCGGCGGGCTGAGCGACCGGCTGGCGGGGGAGACGGTGTCGATCGTCGGGCTGGGGGCACCGGGTCGTATGTGCTCGATTGGGTGGCGAAGACGCCGGTGAAGGAGATCCGCCTGTTCGACAAAGACGAGTTCCTTCAGCACAACGCGTTTCGCGCCCCCGGAGCGGCCGCGCTTGGTGAGTTGCGCGAGGTGCCGCTGAAGGAGGAATACTACGGGCGGATCTACTCGCGGATGCACCCGCGGATCGTCGTCCACCCGACCCGCCTGACGGCGGACACCGTGCATCTGCTCGACGGGACCACCACCGCCTTCCTGTGCCTGGACGCGGGCGAGGAGACGCGGGCGGTCGTCCGCCGGCTCGAAGACCTGGGGGCGTCGTTCATCGACGTCGGCATGGGCATCGACCTGACCGACGGGTCCCTCGGCGGCATCCTGCGGGTGACGGCGAGCACGCCCGTCAAACGCGACCATGTGCATGGCGGGAAGGTCTCGTTCGCCGCCGGCGGGGCCGACGACGTGTACCGGTCGAACATCCCGGTGGCGGAGCTGAACGCCCTGAACGCCGCCCTCGCCGTCATCAAGTGGAAGATGCTCTGCGGCTTCCACCGCGACGCCGAGCGGGAGCACCACTCGACGTACACGACCGAGAGCAACCTGCTCCTGAACGGGGATCAGGCATGACCCTCTGTCAGCGGCTCGAACACCGCTTCGTGGAGTCCATCCCGGAGAAGTTGGACGCCGGCGTGCTCTATGTGTCGGTCGAGTTCTGCACCGCCGCGCACGCCTGCTGCTGTGGGTGCGGCGCGGAAGTTGTGACACCGCTCAGCCCGGCGGCGTGGCGGATGACGTTCGACGGGGAGAGCGTGTCGCTGTGGCCGTCCATCGGCAACTGGTCACTGCCCTGCCGGTCGCACTATGTCATCGAGCGGGGGGTGGTCACGACCGCCCTCCCTTGGGGCGACGCCCAGGTGGAGGCCAGGCGGCTGCGGGATCAGGAGGCGCGCGATAGCCACTTCAGCACACCCCCGATGAAGGAGCCATCGAACCCTGTAGCGCCTATCCCACCGGCATCTGCACCCGGCTGGTGGACACGATTAAAGCGACGACTGCTCGGCCCCAAATGACGTGACCCCACGGGACGAGACCCTCGGCATCCGGGCAGAGTGGCTGTCGAGGGTGGACGTGGAGGAGACGGACAAGGCGGTGCTGGTGACCGCCGACCTGCCCGGCGTGCACCCAAAGGATATCGAGGTGAGCGGGCCGAACGGCGAACGCATCCTCTGCGGTGAAAAGAAGGAGTAGACGGAGGAGAGGGCGAAGAAAATGGTCGGCGGTATCCCGGTCGCAATGGACCCGCGGTGTACGACGACGGGGTGATCACGGTTTTCGTCCAGCGTTCCCGTCGCCGTAGAAACGCTCATCGACCTGCCTACAGCCATTCTACGACCCCCGCACCGCCGGTGGCGAACCGCTCGCCGCTGTCGTCCATCGGGTGTGCGAGCAGCTACGGGCCACCCTCGGCAATCCCCTATCGCACAACAACCCTACTGGTCAGAGTGAAAGGTAGCTCGTCACCCAGTCGGCCTCGGACACCGGATCGGAGTTGGTTACCATTTCGGCCTTGCCATCCGGCTTCACCTTGATGACCACCACCGTCTCGGCCGCCCCGAGGGTGCGGGTGAGCATCCCCACCCCACCGGGGCGGGTGGTGACCACGCTCACCTTGCGGGGCGGGGTGGCCCGGCTGGGCGTTCGCGGGAACACCACCGTGGTGAACTGCTGGTGGTGCAGCTCGGTCACGCTCACCAGCGGTGGGGTGCCGCCGGCCGGCCCCTGCTCGTCAACCCACCCGCTCACCTCCACCGCCACGCGGTCCACGTCCGGCCGCAACACCGCCGGCCCGGCCGGGTTGCCGGCCGCGTCGAGCAGCACTGCGAACACGGTGGTGACGTGCAGCCACGAGTCCGGTTTCACCATCGACGCCCACTGGTTGTCGGCCACCGACAGCCGCCCGAACTGCCGCACCGTCGGCCACCCGTTGCCGCGGTACCGCACCTCCGCCGACCAGTCCACCGCCAGCCCGCCCAGGTCGTCGGACGTCATCCGCAGGGTGAGGGTGCCGCCTGTGCGGTCGAACACCTCGTTCCGCGGCGGGATGCCCTGGTTCGGGCGGGCGTCGATCACCACCGCGTCCACGTACTCGTTCGGGGTGACCACGATCTTGGCGTCCAGGGTGGTGGCCGACTGCACCTGGGTGACGCTGTCCGGGCCGACGCCGCCGGCGATCACCCCGAGCGGGGCCGACAGCCGGGCCGACTGCTTGCCCACGTCCGCGGCAGTGCGGGTGACGTACCCGGCTTCGAGGGACACGACCGCGGTGATTCCCGCCGGGTTGCGGGCCTGGATCGCCTGCTCCCATGCGGTCGCCCCGAGGGCGGACAACTCGACGACGGCGGTGGCCGACCCGGTGGCGTCGTCGGCGGACACGGTGGCCGGGCGGATCGACTCTTCAGTCGAAACTTGAACCGCCCCCACCAGCCCGCGGAGGGGGAGCGGGAGGAACCGCCAGTTCGGGCGACCGTGCCCGGCCGCCTCAAGTGCCGCCGCCCACTCCCCGCTGGTAGCCGCGGCTGGCGTGTCGGCAGGATACGCGGTGACGCCGACCACCGCCGTCCCGCCGGTCATCACCTGCCCCACCGGCCGTGTTTCTTTCCGCACCGTCAGTTGGAAGGAGGTGAGCGCCGGCTGAGCGAGCAGGTAATAGGCGGTGGCGTCGGCCACCACCGGCCACAGGGTGAACGCCCCGGCCGGCACCGCCGCGGCGAACGTCGACACCGGGACCGCCACGAGCGGGCCGATGAATCGGATGGGGCGGATCGGGCGGAACAACTCGGGCCGCACGCGGATCGGCGCGCGGATCAGATCGACCCGCGGTTCGATCCGCCGCAGGATGGCGGGATTGGTGACGACCGGGCGGGTGATCAGCAGTTCACGCCCCTCGGCGAACGGTTCGGCGAGGAACGCCTCCCAGGCGGTGTCGGCGGACGGCATGGCGTGGCCTCGTTGTGAGATGGGGTGAGGTGCGAAGACCTCACCTTCCGTCCCCCTCTCCCAAGGGGAGAGGGGGTGTTCAACCTGCAAGGGCTTCAGGTTTGCCGCGAGGCGAAGACGAACGGGCTGCGGGTGTGGGTGGCAACCGCCCCCCACACCCCCTGTCTCGCTCGTCTTCGCCTCGCGGCAAACCAATAGACGTATCCCCCTTGAACACCCTCTCCCCTGGGAGAGGGGGATGGGGGGTGAGGTCTACGACACCTACCTCGGCGGCGGCTGGCTCATCCCGGACGTCACCAGCTCCATGAAGTACTCCCAGTCCCACACGCTGTTCGGGCAGGCGGTGTGCGTGGTGTGGGTGTCGGCTTCGGAGTGCCCGAGGATGTGCTCGCGGTCCATTGGGATGCCGTACCCCTCGCACAGCCACCGCACCAGCGCGGCCGAGGCTTCGTACTGAAGCATCGACGGCGTCAGGCCGGAGTCGGTCGGGCCGAACGCGCGGGGCTGGCGGGCGCAGTGCTCGATGCCGACGCTGTCCCCGTTGGCCGACCCGGCGTGATAGGCGATGTCGTTGTTCCGCACCATCTGCACCACGTCCCCGTTCTGCCCGATCACGTAGTGCGCGCTCACCGGCAGCGGGTCGCCGTTCGGCTTGGTCGGGTTCAGGAACCAGCCGACGGTGCCGTCCACCTTCGGCCCGCCGTCGGTGATGTGGATGACCACCCGGCTCACCCCGCGGGTGTCGGCCACCGCTCGGTAGTGCTTCGCCTGCACGTACCGCGACGCCTGCGGGTAGTCCGGGTCGGGCGATTCGGCCTGCGGGCGATCGGGCACCGGGTGGTCGATGCCGTGCGACGGGCCGTTCGGCGGCGGCACCACGGCCGGGGCGAGCAGGTGAACCACGCCCAGCAACTCGTCGCCGATCACGTCGATCAGCACCGGCCGTGGCGACGGCCCGGCGACGACGGCCAGTTGCTCGCGAAGGGCCGGCGAGGTCACCCGCAGCTCCCGCTCGCGGCGGCCGTTCCGCACTGTCACGCCAGTGAGTTGTCCGCCCGAGTAGTGAGCTTCTGTCAACTCGGCCGACACCGTCAACCGCCGCTTCCCGTTCGCCGACGGCCGCGCCCACCGCCCGAGCAGCGGGTGCGTCCACCACACGCGGCGGCGGAACACCACCCCGGTGGCGTCTCGGCCGGACACCGACACAGTCAGATCAGCCGCCGGCACGTCCGCATGTTTCGGCAGGACGACATCCAACCGCGGGGCGGTCGGCGGGTCGGCCGCTTCCACCGCCGGTTCGCCGTCGAGCAGCGGCGACGGCCTCGCCCGCACCGTCACCACCTCGGTGGACGACTCGGTCGCCTTCACCGTGAGCGGTCGCGATTCCACCATCACGTCCGTCAACTGCCCGCCGAACACGCCCACGCTCAGCCGGCCTTTCGCCCGCCAGCCCGCGCCCGCCAGCCGCAACCGGAGCGACCCGAACGCCCACACCCGCACCTGTCCGTCGGCCGTCAGGGTAAGTTGCCAGCCGCCCGCCCACGGCCCACCCGCGGCCTTTTCGAAGGTGAGCAGTCGCCCGCCGTCGGCCACCGGTTCGATCCGCGGGGCGGGGTCCGCCACTCCCGACGGCCGAGAGACGGTGACGACCGCCTGTGGGTTGCGGACGAACACCACGATCCGCTCGTCCAGGTTCGACACGGTGAACGACACTTTTCGCGGGATCGCACCGGTCTGATCGGTCGTCACCACCACCTGCCCGCCGGCCGCTTCCACCACCGTCGAGTGAACCGCTTCGGTCGGCGAATCGGTGGCCGCCCGTAAGGACAGCCCCGGCAACGGCCCGAGTTGCTCGGCCAGGAACTGGAGCACGGACGCGGCCGTGGACACCACCACGACGCGGCAGTGGAACGCCAGCGCACGCAGGGTGGCGAGGTCGGCGGCGGTGAATCGGGTGCCGGCCCCCACCCACAGCAACACGGTGTGCGGGCGGGTGGCGGATTGCACCGCCCGCCACGCGGCGGCGAGGGCAGCCCGGAACGGGATGGTGGCCGCGGTGGCGACCGCCGCCCGGGCGGTGTCGGCCGAATCGGGCACGACGGCGGGAGTCGCCTGTTCGCCTTCGCTTTCGGCGCCGGTGGTGGGCTGAAGCACACGAGCGGGAACGGTGCCGGCGACCGCCCGCAACCCGACGCTCACGTCAGTCACCGGGTCGTACCCGCCATTGGCGGGTTCACCACCTTCGACGGCCGCACCGAGTGTCGATTCGGCCCACCAGGCGTCCGCGTCGGCCGGTGTTGAACTCGAAGTCGAAGCCGGTTGGGTGGTGGTCGTAGTGGGTGGTCCTTCCAGGTGGTCGGCCGGGGTGGTGGCCCCGCTCGCCCCCGCCTTGGGGTCGATCACCGCCAGCACACCCCCGCCCTCGGTCAACGGGGTGGCGTTGTCGATGACGAGCGCGAAGTCCTGGGCCGTGCCGTCGGGCTGATTCGTCAGGCAGTTGGTGGTGATGTCCACGGCTTGCACGCGGACGGTGAACGGCCCGCTCACCACCCCGGCGGGCAGGAACACGTTCTGCACGTTGTCCAACCCGTCGCGGGCCGGCGACCCGCCCAACACCGACGACCCGCCGGTGAACACGTTGCCGCGGTAGGTGCCGCCGGCCGTTTCCACCAGCAGCACCAGGCGGTTCACCACGCACGGCAAGGTGGCGGTGCCGCTCCCTTCGGAGCCGGGCGGGTCGGTCCAGGCGAGGGTGACGCGGAGCGGGCGGGTCGGGTCGGCCACGGTGGCGCGGGTGTCGCACCGGTCGCCGCGGTTCCGCAACAGGGTCGTCTGGTCCACGTACACCCGGCGGGCGGACGGGTCGAGCACCGCCTGCAGGTGTACCCGCCCCCACCCCTGGTGCTTGTTCGGCACCGACCCGCCGTAGCGGGTGTCCACCGCCGTGTTCACGACAAGCGCCCGCAGCAGGGCGGGCGACGGGGTGTCGCCGGCGTTCGCCTTCCGCCACCACTCGGTGAGCACCGCACACCCGCCGGCCACCTTCGGGCTGGCGGCCGAGGTGCCGTGCCCGTAGGCGGCGGTCGCGCTGATGTACGAGCGGTCGCCCTCCTTCCGCCCGAAGTTGGCGGCCGTCGTCCACTGACCGGGAGCGACCACGTGCGGCCGCACCCGCCCGTCGCCGCACACCCCGTGGCTGCTCGCGTCCGGCCCGCTGTACACCTCGTTGATGTTGTCGCTCTGGTCGGCGGCGTCGTCGCGGTCGGGCAAATAGTTCTCCGAGTTGCCCACCACCAGCAGGTTCTTCGCCCCCTTCGGGCGGGTGAGGCCGAGTTCCCCGCTGTTGCCGGCGGAGAAGCAGACGGTGAGCGGGCGACCGGTGCCGCCGGGGTCGGCGTTCCGCACCAGAGAATCGAACGTCGCCTCCTGGGCGCCGTACCCCATCGGGGTCACCGCCCCGGCGCCCCACGAGTTGTTCTGGATGGTGGCCGGCACGCCGTTCGGCCCGGCGGTGGTGACCGTCCGCCGCGCCCGCTCCACCTCGCTCGTCGTCACCTGCCAATCGAACGAGGTGATGTGGGCGGCCGGCGCCACCCCGAGCGCCAGGATGAACCCGTTGGCATCCTTCTCCGCTTCGTGCCGGCCGGCGGCGCACGAAGCCACGAACGTGCCGTGCCAGCTCCGACTGCCGCCGGTGTGGTCGGCGATGCGGCCGGTGAACGCCGCGTGCCTCACGTCCACCCCGGTGTCCACCACACCGATCGTCACCCCCGCCCCGCTCAACCCGTGCCCGGCCAGCCAGCCCAGATACGACCCGTGCGGCACACCGGCGGTGTACTGCCCGGCCACGATGAGCGCGGCCACCTCGCCCTCGGCCTTCGGCGGGTGATACAACTCCAGGGCCACCACGGTCGGCTCGCGGAGGATCAGGGCTCGGCCGGTGCCGGTCACCTTCGCCCGCACGAGGATCTTGCCGTCCAGGTGGGTGGCCGATTTGCCGTCCGGGGTCACGCCCTCCAGCTTCTTCAGTCGTTCGACCACCGCCGGCACCTCGTCCGCCGTGCCCACCAGCACCACCGTCACCAGCGTGTCGCCCGCCTCGGCCACGATCGCCGCCGACTTCAGCTTGTCCGTCAGCGGGACAACCTGGGCGACGACCGGCAGCTTGGCCGCCGCGGCGAACGTCTCGGGCGTGCCGCGGCACAGGTACGAGTGCCGAGGTTGGGGGCGGACGGGCGCCACCCCGGCCGTGCGGAGTTGTTTCAGCCACGCCTCGTCCACCGGCCCGTGAAACCTGACGTAGGCCAGCACCGTCTTCCCCGCGAGGTCGCCCCACACCTCGGCCGGGGTGGGTAACTCGGTCGCTTCGCCCGCCCTTGTCGTCGGCAGGATCAGCCCGGATTCGAATGCGGTTTCGTTTGGGGGTTCGTCGCCGACCGCCTCGACGGCCGGGGCCGAGGTGCTCACCAGCACCTCGCCGTTCGGGTAGGCGTGCAACTTCTTGGTGCCCGGATGATCGAGCAGCGGGCTGGCGGCGGGTACGATGACGGTGCGGTCCATCGGGGGCACCAGAGGTGTGAGGGGCGGGGCAGAAGTGGCGAACCTCTTCGCGGCGAGCGGGCGCGAGCCAGGCTTTGCGCGCACCCCCACCCCCCCCACATCGGCGCAACGCAAACACAACACCCAGTACCCCCCCCA
>CAYMHO010000006.1:41533-70934 GCA_964390195.1 uncultured Fimbriiglobus sp.
GGCCCCTGGGGTGGGGGGGGGGGGCCCTCCGTGGCCCCCGGGGCCGCGGGGGGGGGGCGGGGGGGGGGGGGGCCCCGCCCCCGCCCCCCGCGAAGAGGGGCGAACTGCTACGACTCCAGCATGACCACCACCGAGTCGGCGTACTCGCCGGCGGCGTCCAGCTTCACCTTCACCCGCTTCGGCCCCTCGTCATCGAACGGCAGGGCCTCGCGGGCCGAGCGGAGTTTCACCTTCTTCCGCCCGCCGCCAGTCTCGAGCCACAGGGCCGGGCCGACGGTGCTGTACTCGACCGCCACCAGCCGCCCGGTCAGGTATTTGCCGTTCGAGCCGCCGGTCGGCTCGCCGCCCTCCTCGCCCATCCCGCTCCCGATGGCCAGCGGGCGGGCACCGGCGGCGAGCAACCGCTTCGCCAGTTGGTCGTCCTCCGGCAGGGCCGCGTCCTTCGACACCAGCCGGATGCCCTCCTTGCTGGCCAGGATGAACACCGCGTCCTCCGCGAACGAGATGGCCTGGTCGGAGGCCCGCACCATCTTGTTCTGGATCACCCCGAAGGCGGAGAACTTGGCCTGCCCCCGCTCGCCGGTGGGCGACATCGGGTAACTGAACTGGATCGGCTCGAGGGGCGAAATCTTGGCCGAGTCGGTGATCGCCCGCGGCAGGTGCGGGCCGGTGTACGACACGTTCACCACCAGGTAGTCGTCGGGGGTGAGTTCGCTCGGCCCGAGCACCCGGTCGCCGTCCCGCACGAACATGTAGATCCAGTGCCGGCCGATCCACGACGACGGCTTGAGCACGATCTGGTTGCCGCCGTCCTTCACCAGCCCCTGGCCCTCGGTGCTGATGACCGGCCACGACCGCGGGGTGAACACCACCTGCGCCTTGTACCGGCAGGTGACCGCGTCCGGGTTCTGGCTGGTGACGGTGTAGGTGGCGTTCCCGCCGTCCCCGCCGAACACCGGGGCTTCGGGCGACTTGCCCTGGCTGGCCGACCACGACACGGCCACCTTCTCGAGCATCTCGTCGGCGTCCACCACCAGCGAGGCGGGGAACGACTGCTGCGTCTGCACCTCGGTCACGTAGCTGGCGTCCAGCCCGCCGAACAGCGCCCCCATGTCCGCGTCCATGCTCGCCTTCAGCCACGTCCACCCCTCGAACTTCAGGTCCAGCTTCAGGTCGGTCGTCTCCGTCTGCTTCTTCCACTTGAGCGCGAAGCTGGCCCCGCCGCCGAACCCGAGGAAGCCGCCGCTCGGTTCGCCCGCCTCGGCCGGCTTCACGTCCGGGGCCGGTTCGAACAGGCTCTTGAACAGCATCTCCTTCGCCTGGTTGGCGAACGAGGTGACGAGCGTGTCGCGGAGGGCCACCATCTCCGGCGGCGGGGTGCCAACGAAGGTGATCTCGACCGTCCCGTCGCGGGTCATGTTCTCCCAGGCGGCGTCGATCTGCGCTTTGCCGCCCCAGAACCCCCACTTGGCCGACGCCTTGAACGAGGTGGAGAAGTGGGTGAACGCCCGCTGCCCGTGGACCACCACCCGCGCCCCGACGGTTGGCAGCAGTTGCAGGTACTCGTAGGTGAACTTCACCCCGGCCGGGATGTTCGTCTTGTTCTTGATCCCCTGCGCCCACTCCTGCGCGCCCAACTCGGTCAGGCGGATGAGGAACGAGTTGGTGCCGCCGGGGGTGCCCACGTCCTTGTCGTTGTGCGCCGGGTCGGGGGTGCCCGACTCCGGGTTGATGAGCACCGTCGCCTCCCCCTTGCGGACGTTCAGCGGGATGAACCGCGGGTTGCGGCTGACCGCCCGACCCGACCCGCCCACCTCCGCCCGCCACTGCTCCTGCAGCCGCTGCATCTGGGCCGGGTCGAACTGCACGGCCGAGGTGATGGTGAACACCGCCGACCCGCCGGTGATCTTGTAGGTGTTGTCCTTCTGCTGGAAGAACGAGCTGACCGCCACCTGGTAGCGGCCGTTCCCTTGTTTGGCCAGCACCGGCTGCTTGGGCACGAACAGGATGATGTCGTCCTTGGTGCTCTGCCACAGCTTGAAGTTGCCGATGTCCCACTTCACCCCGGACATCGCCACGCCCATCTCTTCTTGAAGGAAGGTCGGCATCATGTATCCTCTGGATGAACAGTCGGCCGATCGGCTGAAGGTGTCGGGGCCGAACTGCCCGCGCCTGCACTGGAATGAGAAATTCCGTCAACAGGCGGAACCGCGCTGGGAAAAAATCTCATTTACTTGAGGTGGCCGTGAGCGACGCACCTGCGGACGGCGTCTCGCACTGGTTGAGGCGTCTGAAGAGCGGGCAGGCGGACGCAGTGCGGCCTTTGTGGGACGCCTACTTCGAGCGGCTTGTGCGGTACGTCCGTTCGCGAGTGACGGAGAACGACGAGTTCGACGCAAACGGCATCGCCGCTAGCGCTTTTGGCAGCTTCTGGCAGGCAATGAGCACCGGACGATTGGACGCCCCGGCCGACCGCAACGACCTGTGGGGACTTCTAACGGTGATCACCCGCCGCAAGATCGCTCGGCTCGTGGAGCGACGGGCGGCCGACAAGCGGGGCGGCGGGTGGACGAAATCGCCGAGTGATGTGCTGGCCGTCGTAGTCGACGCGGACTCCAACCCAGAATTACATGCGGCTTGGGCGGATGAATTAAGGGCGGTACTCGACTCGCTCAACGACGAGACTCTCGAACGGGTGGTGCTCCGCATGCTTGATGGGTGGACGCACCGAGAGATCGCCGGCGAGTTGAACTGCACCACCCGCACGGTGACCAACAAGCTCCGCCTGGCCCGGCTGAGACTGACCCCGTTGCTCAGCGCCGAGGAGTGAACAGCAGCTGGGAGCGCGGACCTCTCGCTCGCGCTCCCAGCAGGTCTTCGGCTTGTAGCACTAACATTCGGAAATGCCCACCATGTTCCCCCCGGCCGAGCACCCCCCCGCTGAAGTGCTCGACGCCGTCATCCGGGTTTGTGAGCGGTTCGAGTCGGCGTGGCGTGATTCGCCCGGTGCCCGTATCGAGCCGTTCGTCGAGGATTGGCCGGCCGACCAGCGAGTGGTGCTGCTCCAGGAGTTGGCCGCGGTCGAGTACGAACTCCGCCTGTCCGTCGGCGATTCGCCCAGCTTCGCCGAGTACGCCGCCCGCTTCCCCGAACTGGTCCTCACCACCGCCTTCGACCGCACGGCCGACGGGGTCACCGCCGAGATCGTACTACCGCTAGCCGTCGGGCAGTCGGTCGGCCGGTACACCCTGCTCCGCCCGCTCGGGCAGGGGGGCATGGGGGTGGTGTACGAGGCGGTGCGGGCCGACACCGGCGGACGGGTGGCGGTCAAGTTCATCCGCCCGGACGTGTTCGCCACCCCGCGGGTGCGGGCCGAGGCGGTCGCCCGGTTCGGCGAGGAGGTGCGGGCGCAGGCGGCCGTGCGGCACCCGAACGTGCTGCCGGTGTACGACTGCGGGGAGGACGCCGGTGGGCCGTACTATGTGATGCCGCTGGTGTCCGGTCGGAGTCTGGCGGATCGGTTGAGAGACCGGGCACTCGCCCCGGCGGAGGCGGCCGAGCTGATGGCGGCGGTGGCCGACGGGCTGGCTGCCACCCACGCTTGCGACATCCTGCACCGCGACGTGAACCCGCGGAATGTGCTACTCGACGACACCGGGCGGCCGCTGCTGGCCGACTTCGGGCTGGCCAAGTGGCTGCCGGCGGCGGTGCGGTTCACCCAGTCGGTGCAGATGCTCGGCACCCTGGCATATACCGCCCCCGAGCAGGTGAACGCCCCGTACGCCATCGACGCCCGGGCGGACGTGTACTCGCTCGGCGCCACCCTGTACGAGTGCCTGACCGGCCGCCCGCCGTTCAAAGCGGCGACCCCGGCCGAGTTGCTCCACCAAGTGGTAGCCACCGACCCGGTGTCCCCTCGGGTGCTCAACCTGTCGGTGCCGCGGGATCTGGAGATGGTTTGCCTGATGTGCCTGCGGAAAGAGCGGCACCGGCGGTATGCGTCGGCGGCGGCGGTGCGGGACGACTTGAAGCGGGTGTTGAACGGCCAGCCCGTGGTGGCTCGGCCGCTGCCGTGGGCGGTGCGCGCCGCCCGGACGGTCCGCCGTCACCCGGCGTGGTCGGTCGCGGTCGCCCTGGCGGTCGTGTTCGGCATCTCCATCTGGGCGGCGGCGGCGTGGAACGAGACACAGATGAGGCATGCCACCACCGACGTGGTCGTCCAGTCGCTCACCACCGCCGACGCGCCAGCCGTACTCGACGCCATCCAGCGGTTGAAGGGCGACCGGGCGTATGCGGGCGACCGGCTGCGTACAGTGTGGACCGACAGTGCCCGCCCGCTCTCCGAGCGAGTGCGGGCGGCGAGCGGGGTGTTCGCCCTGACCGGCGACGACGATGCTCGCGAATTCCTGGTCGGTTCGATCCATCTCTCCGGGGCTGACGAACTGTTCGTCGTGCGGGCCGTCCTCCGCCCACATCGGGAACAACTTGTCGCCCGGCAAGAAGGGACCCTGCGGGACGACCGCGCGGCCGACGGCGACCGCCTTCGGGCTGCCGCCCTGCTCGCCGACTGGCAAGCCGACGCCGACTGGTGGTCGGGCGTTGCCCCAGCCGTCGTCCGTCAACTGCTATCGGAAAGCCCGGTGGCCCTGGGCCGGTGGGTGACGCTGCTCCGTCCGGTCTGCGCGTCCCTTCTGCCCGAACTGATCCCTCTGTATGTGAGCGACGAACCGTCCGACCGCTCTCGCCTCGCTGGATCGGTGCTGGCCGCTCTGCTAACGTCCCCCGACGACACGCACCGGTTGCTCGATCTGGTAGAGCGAAGCCCGCTGCACGCTTCCCGCGAGGTGTTCGACCGCGCCTGCCAGCAGCCGGACGTCGTGGTGTTGGTCGGCGAGCGGTTGAAGGCTGTCAACTCCGATCCGAAGTTCGCCAACCTGCTGACCGTGCTGCTCCGCCTCGACACGACTGGCGGATGGTGGAAGTACCTCGACCCTGCCGAGCGCAGCACTACCGCCGCCGCGTGGCTGACCGCGCGCTTCGCCCCCAGCGGGCTGCCGGTGCGGGATGTGATGGCCGAATTGACCGCCACCCGCTCCAGCCCAGTGCGGCGGGCGCTGGTGCTCGCCCTGGCCGAGTACCCGATCCGCTCGCTCGACGCAACCACCCGGAAAGAGATCGAGGAGTCGTTGGTGAAACTACATCGTGCCGACCCCGATTCAGGTGTTCACTCGGCCGCCGAGTTCACGCTCGCCACCCGATGGGGCTCGGTGCCGGAACTGGTCGAGGAAGAGGTGTCCGCTAACCGCTGGCGGAACGTGCCCTTCGTTGGGCTGTGTGCCGTCTTCCCGGAGCAAAAGGTCAACGTCCGCATCCACGACAAGATTCTCACCCACACCGTCCGCCCGTTCCTAATCGCCACCCGAGAGACCACTTTCGCCGAGTTGCGTCGGTGGAATCCGAAGTTCCCGGTGCGGTACAACTCGTGGCACCATCCGGACCCATCAGCGGTGGCGGCGTACGGAGTGCGGTACGAAGAAGCGGCGCGGTACTGCAACTGGTTATCCGAACAGGCAGGGTTGGGCGACGACAACATGTGCTACACGTTTGGCCCGAACGGAGCACAGCTACGGCCCGACTGGGAATACCGGTCGGGGTATCGCCTGCCATCTGAGGACGAATGGGAGCTGGCCTGCCGCGGGCCGGATCCATGCGACCGCGACTTTGGCCCGGCACCCGAGTTGGTGTCACGGTACGTCTGGCACAACCAGAATGCCAACTTTGTGGCCAAGCCTCCGGCCCATTTGCGTCCAAATCGGTATGGCCTATTCGACTCCATCGGCAACGCCGACGAGTGGTGCAACATCCGCCACCCGACCAAATATGGCGAACAGGTGGCCCGAGGCGGGTCGGTGTACATGCACCCTGCCAAACTGACCTCCGACACGCGGCTACAGTGCGCACCAGACAGTTCCGCCGGGATGACCGGCATCCGAGTGGTCCGTAGCCTACCGTGACCGACCGAGCGACGCCTCCCCCCTGGCGTCCGCCCACACTCACCCGAGGGGGCATGAGGATCGCCCGATGGCGGATTTGAACTTCATCGAGAACTGCCTGACCCCCAACGCCGGCGTGCCCACCGGTAAGTGCCTGTGGCGTTTCGACTCAACCCGTACGGAGATGAACGACGGATGGGTGTTCGTGGCGTGCAACTGCGCTGGCAAGTGCTGTAAGCCACCGCCTGCATCCGCGGTACCCGACGGCACGTACCGGGAAACCGAGTGCATTGACTGCCCCGCCCGACGTCCCGTCTCCGATCTGCCCACATCCCAGTAGCACCACCAGCCGGGGATGGCGTAATCATTCCCTTCGGGATACCAGCCGGCATCGACAGTGACTGTGTGAGCGTCGAAGCAGGGAATGCGGCGGGCGATGTGGTCTTGCGCTCTCGTTCGTCCGCCGAACAGGAAGTCGCGGACGAACGGATGGAAGTAGCTGGTCTCCTCGTAGGTGAACCTGCAGGACACCGACTCGGCTGCGTTCGCCACGTCTGCCGGCGTATCATCGGCCGACCTCGCTTTCCCGAACTCGTCGACCCACGATCGTGGTGTCAGGCACTTTCCCCTTCGGCCAGTACTTCTACCATGAGAGAATCGTCGGGAGAGTCGGCGAGGGTGGCGAAATCTAGGGGCGATCGGCGGCGTTAGTAGCGAAGGGGTAAGCGGAGCAGCGAGGCGTCACGGTGGTCGGCGGACAGGCGGGCCAATTTCTCGGCGGGCTGACTCATGATGTCGCTACGTTCGGGATTACTCGGCGGAGCGACATCGTGCAGGACAAGCTGAATTTCAGGCGATTCCGCAGAAATCACATCAGGTAGTGTGAACGCCGGTCGAGAAGTGACTCTTCCGAAGAGTTGGTGCAAGTTGGTTACGCTGGGCTGGACTCGGCCGATGGGTCGAGTGAGTGGATCAGTCGGCGTGGAGGACGCGTGGTGATTAGCACCGAATCCAGGTCCACTTCAGCACCACATCCAAGTCCACTGAAGCGGGGGTGAAGGGGTCACTTTTTCGCCTTGGTCGTCTTCGCTGTTCTACCCACCTGGGCCTGCTTCGCCTGCATGGATTCGCGGAAGCGGTAGCTCTCGCCGGTCAACTCCAGGATGTCGCACTGGTGGGTGAGGCGATCCAGCAACGCCGCCGTCATGCGTTCGCCCTGGAACACCGTCCCCCACTCGCCGAACGGCAGGTTGCTGGTGATGAGCAGGCTCCGCCGCTCGTACCGGTCGGCGAACACCTGGAACAGCAGCTCGGCCCCCGACCGGCTGAACGACAGGTAGCCCAACTCGTCCACGATGAGCAGGTCGAGGCGGTCGAGGGCGGTGAGGGTGCGGTCGAGGCGGTGCTGCTGGTGCGCCTCCTCCAACTCGGTCACCAGCCCGGCGGCGGTGACGAACCGCACCTTCTTCCCCACCCGGCACAGGCTCAGGCCGATGGCGGTGGCCAGGTGCGTTTTCCCGGTTCCGCTCCCGCCGATCAGGCAGCAGTTCCGCCGCTGCTCCACCCACTCGCCGCGGGCCAGGGCCAACACCGTCTGCCTGGGCACGCTCGGGGTGGCGGTGAAGTCGAACGCGTCCAGTTCCTTCACCACCGGGAAGGCGGCGGCGCGGATGCGGGCGGTGATGGCGTTGGCCGTGCGGGCGGCCACTTCGACCTCGGTCAGCCGCAGCAGGTACGCCTCGTACGGTTCGTTCCGGGCGGTCGCCTCGCGGGCCAGTTGGTCGTGCTCGGCCAGCATGGTCGGCAGCTGGAGCTGCTTCAGGTTGGCCTTCAGCAGCAGGGCGTTCGGGTCACTCATCGGAGTCCTCGGGGGTCGGGTGGGAGGTGAGCAGGCGGTTGAACCGGCTCAGGTCGGGGAGGGCGGACGGGGTGAGTGACAGCGGGGTGTCACTCGACGCGGACGGGTGGCGGGCGAGCCGCTCGACGCAGGCGGCGATCTTGACCGCCGTCGGATCGCCGCGGATGCGGACCACCTGAACGGCCCGCTCCAGTTGGTCGAGCGGGTGGCGGGCGAGCAGTTGCAGCACGCGGATGTACTGCCGCACGCCGGCCCGCGGCCCGAGTCGCGCCTCCAGGTCGCGGCGGAGGTCGGCGAACGCCGGCGGCAGCACCCAGTCGCGGTACACCGGGGCGTGATCCAGGGTGGCCGGCTTGCGGTCCAGCAGGGCCAGGAAGTGGAGCGGGTCGAGCACCCGTTCCGACTTCCCGTAGCAGCGGGCGTGGGCGGCCACCACCCGGTGGTCGGCGACGATTTCGACCCGGTCGACGAACCCCTTCACCGTCACCGGGCGGAACGCCCACCGGCGGGGGACGCTGTACCGGTTGCCGTCGAACGCCACCGTCTGGTACGCGTCCACACTGCCCGGCCCGGTCACGCACGCCTCGAACGCCCGGGCCGGCACCGGCATCGCCGCCGCCAGGTCGCGGGCGAACCGCACCTCCACCGTCTCCGTGCTCGTTCCGCAGGTGCGGTCGCGGGCGGCGACACAGCACCGCCGCAGGTGGGCGTTCAACTCGCCCAGGTCGTTCACCCGCGGCACCGGGGTGGCCCACATGCGTTCGAGGTCCTTCACCCGGTTCTCGACGCGAGGCTTCTCCCGGGGCGTGGCCGGCAGGCAGAAGCGGGGGGCGAAGGTGAAGTGACTGGCCAGGGCGACGTACCGCGGGTGGACGACCCGCTCCCGTCCGCGACCGACGTGCAGGGCCACCGTCGTCGGGTTGTCCCACCACACCTCGCGGGGCACGCATCCGAAGAAGGCGAACGCCTCGGCCATGCCGTGCAGCACCGCCTCGGTCCGCTCGGTCGGCAGGGCGAGGGCGAACGGGGCGTTCGAGTAGCTCCACGTCATCACCAGCACCGGCACCAGCCGGCGGCCGTCGGGGAAGTCGGCGTGGATGTGCCCGAAGTCGGCCTCGCACCGATGGCCGGGCGGGTGGTCGAGCGGGACGAACGTCTCACGGGCGGCCCGCCGCCGGTCGCGGAGGTAGCGTTGGATGGGGCTGTAGCTGCCGGTGTACCCGTGCTCGGTCACCAGCCGGCGGTAGATCTGGCTGGCCGTGTGCCGCTGCTTCCGCGGGGCGTACTCATCGGCCGCCAGGATGGCGTCCACGAGATCCCGCACCGGGTCGAAGGTGGGGGCGGGGCGCGGGGCGGACAAGGTGTACGGGATCGGCTCGGGGTTCTCCAACGCCTTGCGGACGGTGTCGCGTCCGACGCCCAGTTGGCGGGCGATCTGGCGAATGCCGAGGCCGTCGCGGTGCACGCGGCGGATTTGAGCGAAGTCGTCCACGGTACGCATCCGAACCCCTCCCGGTGGCGAGAACACGCAACCGTAGGGGATGGGCTACCGGTGGTCCTGAATTGGATGCCGAAGTGGTCCTGAGTTCACCGCCGATTACCACCCTTCGACGCGAACGCCTCGGCCGACAGCTTCAGGTACGCCTCGTGCACCAGGGCGGTGGCGTCCAGGGTGTGCCCGGCCGGCTCGTCCCGCAACTTCGCCGCCGCCACCCGCCGCAGGTGGTCGTACACCGTGCTCGACAGGTCGGCGGGGGCGGACATTACTTCGCCGGGGTTGCCTTGTGGTACGGCGTGTCGAGGTCGATCTCGGGGTGGTGCTCGGCCAGCCACCGGGCGGCGTCAGACACTGTGCGGAAGCGGCGGTTCTGCTTGCGGCGGTCGTCGTCGGCCTTCTGGAGTGCTGGCAACGTGAGCGACCAGAGGGGATCGGCTGCCAACCCCGCGACCACCGCCGCTTGCGCCGGCTCCGGGTACGCGAGCTGTTCGAGCCGGAGCATCACTGCATCCTTGAACTCGCCGTAGCACCCGGGGTCTCGGAGTAGTTCGGCCAAGAACGGAACGGATTTGATCCGAGCGACCGACAACAGGAACGCCCTCGGGCCGAGTCTTTGGCCATCACCCTGTTCAACATACGTCAGCGCCTCCCACTGTCGGGAGTACCTCATGACGCCGCGGAGAAGGCGGTGCAACCGCTCGTTCCGCTCCGCGGGAGCGAACCGGGGGAGCAGTTCGAGCACGGCCACGCAGATGAAATCGTCGCCCTGATCGTCGCCCAGTCGCGCATGAACCTCCTCCAAGGCGTCAAAGGCCCGGCCCGCGGTCGCCGTGTCGAACTTCGGAGCGAGGGCGGTCAGACCGGTTCCTGCCACTTGTAAAGCTTGGTAGTCCGTCGTCTTGTCGAGGATGTCCAGAAGGGTGCCGGCGGCCCTGTGCGCGGTGGCAGGGTGGAACCGTGGGGCGAGCGCGGCGAGACCGCTGACTGTCGCCCGCAGGGCGTCCCCGTTCGACATGGTGCCGAGCACCGCCAGCAGCGAATCGAACCCCTTGGCGGCGGCAACCGGGTCGAGGCGGGGGCCAAGGACGGCCAGTCCGTCCCCGGCCGCCCGGAGGGCGTCCCTGTCGGTCGCCTTGCCGAGCACCGCCAGCAGCGAATCGAACCCCTTGGCGGCGGCAACCGGATCGAGCCTGGGGGCGAGAGCGGCCAGCCCGTATCCGGCCGCCCACAGGGCATACCCGTCGGTCGTCTTGTCGAGCACTGCCACCAGGGCTGCCAACCCCTTGACTGCGGCGGGCGAATCGAGGCGGTGGGCGAGGGCGGCCAGCGCGTCCCCGGCCGCCCCCATGTCGAACACGTCGGTCGTCTTGCCGAGCACCGCCACTAGGGCTTCGAGCCCCTTAACGGCGGCGAACGAATCAAGCCGCGGGGCGAGGTGTTCCAAACCGTTCGCCGCCGCTTGGAGATCGGCAAAGTCCGTCGACTTTCCCAGAACGCCCACCAGGGTGTCGGCCGCCTGGGTGAGTGTGGCCCGGGCTGTCGGTGAGTCGAGTTGGGGGGCAAGGGCGACCAGACCGTCCACTGCTCCCCACACGGCGTGGTAATCCGTCGTTTTGCTCAGGACGCCCAAAAGGGCGTCGGCGGACTTGGCGGCGGCGGGCGGGTCGAGCCACGGGGCAAGTGCGGCCAGGCCAAGCCCCGCCGCCTGGAGGGTGTTCCCGTCTGTCACTTTGCCGAGGACGCCCACCAGTACGTCGGCCGCCGAGGTGAGGTTGATCCGGGCGGCCGGGTCGAGCCGTGGGGCGAGGGCGGCCAGACCGTCCACCACTTCCGCCAGGGCATTGTGGTTTGTCGCCTTACGGAGGGCGATCACCAGGGCGTCGGCGGCCGTGGCGGCGGCAGTCGGGTCAAGCCGCGGGGCGAGGGCGGCCAGGGCGGAGTTGATCGTCTCCGGAGCTTTCCCTTGTGTCGTTTTGTCCTGGACGCCCACCAGTGCGGCGGTGGCCTTGGCGGCGGTGGGCGGGGCGAGCCGGGGGGCGAGGGCGGCCAGTCCGCCTGCCGCCGCTTCCATGGCGGACTCGTCCGTCGATTTGACCAGGACATCCGCAAGCGCGCTGGCAGACCAGTCAACCACTGCGGGGTCCAGACGCGGGGCGAGGGCGGACAAGCCGGCCTTGGCCTCCAGAAGAGCAGAGGTATCCGTCGTCTTGCACAGGACACCCACCAGGGCGTCGAACCTCTGGCCCACGCCAGCCGGGTCCAGACGCGGGGCGAGGGCGCCCAGACCGGCACCTGCTGCAGGCGTGGCGTTCAAGTTCCTCGTGGTGGTCAGCACGCCCACAATCGCGTCGAAGGCCTTGCCCGCGGTCGTCGGGTCGAGCCGGGGGGCGATGGCAGCCAGACAGCACCCGGCAGCGTAGAGGGCGTCGCGATCCGCTTTGCCGAGCACGTCCACCAGGGCGTCAGCAAGTGCCACCTGCTTCGTCGGATGGATCCGTGTCGGGAGGTGATTCACGAAGTTGTCCCAGTCCGACACCTTCCGCGTCACCAGTGTGTCAAGCCCTTCACTCAGGGTGGGGAGGTCATCGCTGCCGAGTTCGATGGCGAGCCAGCACGCCGCCAACCGCACCCGCGGGTCAGCGGTCGTGTCGCGCTGCTTTTCGCTCGTCAGCTTGAGTGCCGCCACCCGCCGCTTCAGGCTGGTGCCAACGGCGGCCTGCACCACACGTTCGGCACGGCGAGCCACTCGCAAGGCTCGTTCCGGATCTGACATTGCTTCGCGCAGGAATATCAACTTGATCTGGTCGTTCTCTTGCCGGGCGACTTCGTCGAGCGCGATCAACTCGACCTGATCGAACCCGGCGGGGGTGAACCCGATCGGCCGCAAGTAGCTGTTAACGAGGTTGACCTCGGCCTGTTCGCGGTTCTTCTCCGACTGCTCCAAAGCGTCCTTCGTCTTCGCCTGCTCCTGCCGCACTCGCTCCGCCTCCTGCTCGGCTCGGATCGCTTGCCAAGTCGCCACCCCGGTGCCGGCGAGCAGTGACGCGGCGACTAACCCGCTTGTCGTCACCAGCCCGCGGTTCTTGCGAATCCATTTCCGCACCCGGTAGCCCAGGCTGGGCGGTACCGCCTGCACTGCTTCACCCGCCAGGTAGCGGTTCACGTCGGCGGCGAAGCCGTTGGCGCTGTCGTACCGGCGGTCGCGGTCCTTCTCCAACGCCTTCATCACCAGCCAATCGAGTTCGCTGCGGAGCAGCTTGCCGAGGGCGGTCGGCTCGGTGCCGCGGCTGGCCGCGATGCTCGGTTTCGCCGCCGCCGTGCTCAGCTTCACGCTCGGCCGCAAGGGTTCGTCCTCACGCACCACCCGCAACATTTCGAGCAGCCCCTTCACCTCCAGTTCCGTGCGGGTGAACGGTGGGCTGCCGGTGAGCAGTTCGTACAGCAGCACACCGAGGGCGTACACGTCGGAGCGGGTGTCGATGTCCAGATTGTTCAGACTGGCTTGTTCGGGCGACATGTACTCGGGCGTGCCGACCACCGCCCCGAGGCCGGTGTGCAGGGTATGGTCGGTGAGCGCCGCCCCCGTCGCCTTCGCCACCCCGAAGTCGATGACCTTGGGCACCGCCTTGTCGTCGTACAGGGCGACGAGCACGTTCGAGGGCTTGATGTCGCGGTGGATCACCCCCTTCATGTGGGCGTGCTGGATGGCGCTGCACACCGGCACGAACAGTTCGAGGCGTTGCCGGGGGGTGAGCTTGCGGGCATCGGCGAAGGTGGTGATGGGGGTGCCCTTCACCAGTTCCATGACGAAGTACGGGCGGCCGTCGGCCGTGACCCCACCGTCGAACACGCGGGCGATGTTCGGGTGATCCATTACGGCCAGGGCTTGCCGCTCGGCGTCGAACCGGGCGAGCACCGCCTTCGAGTCCATGCCGGGTTTGATCAGCTTGACCGCGACGTACCGCTTGACCGGCGTCCGCTGTTCGGCCCGCCACACGCTGCCCATGCCGCCGACGCCCACCTCGTCGATCAGGTGGTACCGCTCGCCGATCACCTCGCCGGCCGCGCCGAGGTGGGCGGGGTCGGCCGTGCGGGTGCCGTCCGGGTCGTAGGCGACGGTGCCGGGGGCGGCGTCGACCGTGGCGGCCCCATCGTGAGCGGCGATCAACTCGTCCAGGCGCGCCCGGAGGGCGGCGTCGGCCCCGCACTCGCGGGCGACGAAGGCGGTCCGCTCGCCGGCCGGCAGGTCGAGGGCGGCGACGAACAGGGCCTTGACGCGGTTCGGGTCCAGGGACACGGCGGGCACCTCCGGGGCTTTCCCCGTTCGGCGGGAAGCGGGCGGAATCAGTCTCAGGAATTTCCCGGCGGAGAGGAAGGGCAGGGCGATGGGTTTCCACCGACAGTTCTGAGGGAGTTCTACCCCACTGGAAAATACACCACACCCGCCGACGAGCGGACGGAGCGAGGGTCAGAGCGTTCGGTGCAGGAAGGTGATGCGACGCCGGGGCGTGGTGGCGATCTCACCCTTGACCTGCGGGCGAACCCGCCGGCGGGTGGACAGACAGTTCTACGGCCTCGGGCGGACGGCCCGCCGCGGGCTCAGGTACGCTCCCGTTCCACAGGTCTCGGCCAGCGTGCGGTGGCGGACTCGACCCCGAGGGCAAGGCCTGCGGTTGCCGTCACCCCGGCCGGAGTCGGTCCCGGTGGGATGGTCGGTCGGCGACGGCGGGCGTCGGTCCAGTCGGTGGTCATGGCTCGGCCGGTGGGTGGCATCACTCCCTCGCAGTACGACCGCGGGAATGTCATGGGTTTAGAAGACTGGGGCGACACCTCCGCGGTGAAAGGAGGGCGGAAGGTGGTGGAGTTGCTGGCGGCTGCGGTTCGCGAGGGTTGAGGCGAGCCGCTTCGCGTCGAACGGGCGGTGGTTCTTCAGCATCGAGTACACCGTGCGGGCGATCTGCGCCGCCAGGATCGTTCTCGTCTTCTTCACCGGCTCAGAGGCCCGGGACGACGCCCAGGACTGGGCCGGGGCGAACCGCCGGAGCATCTGGCCGGCCGCCTGGTTGAACGCCCACTTGAGCAGGCCGCTCCCCTCACCCTTGGCCTTCGTCCCATACTTGCGACCGCCGCTCTCGTTCGGCCCGACTGCCAGGCCGGCGTACCCGACGAGGTTCTCCGCCCCGGCGAACCGGCTGATGTCGCACACCTCGCAGGCGATGGCCGCCGACAGGTCCGGCCCGATGCCGGGAACCGTGCGGAGCAGGCGGATGTCGGCCGTGTGAGTTTGCTCGGCCACCCCTATCACGTCTCGCCGATAGTCCTTCGACCGGCGTTCGGCGTCGAGGACGGCGTCGAGGTGCCGTTGGGCCAACCACGGTGCAAGTTGGTTACGCTGGGCTGGACTCGGCCGATGGGTCGAGTGAGTGGATCAGTCGGCGTGGAGGACGCGGGCGCGGAGCAGGTCGAAGTGGGCCCGACCGTATCCCGCACGCTTGAGCAGCTTCAATCGGTTCACCGCCCCCTCCACCGGCCCATTGCTCCACGGCACGGTGATGCCAGCTCGCACCGCCGCCTCATCCCGTCGCAGGCCCGATGCGAACGCTCGCAACGTCGGGACCGCCTCGGCCCGGACCAACCATCCGTCCAACCCCGCCCCGTTCCGCTCCCGAATCAACGCTGCGAACTGCTCGGCCGTCTCCAGCTCACTCCGGACGGCGTCGCCGAGTCCCTTCAGCCGGGCCACCCACTCCCGTTCCTCGTCCGTCCGGCGATTCGGGGGTCGCACCACAGCCACGGACAGCCGACGCGCCATGGGTGGGGCTGGAGTCACCGCCGTCAGCGGGCAGCTCGGCCGAGCGGGAGCCAGTCCCATCTCCGCGCGGAGTCGGCGGACGTACTCGCGGACGGCGGAGGCCCCACCCCGGTAGCCCCGCTCGGCTAACTCGCGGCCGATCTGGGCCGCCGAACGGCACCCGCCCCGCAGGCGACCGCGAATCCACTCGGCGTGTCGGTCCAACCCGCTCGGCCGGGCATGGCCGGCGTTCCAGCCCGGGCAGGTGTCGGAGCGGGCGTACCGCTCCACCGTCCGGTAGTGCAGTTCCACCTCGCGGGCGATCTGCCGCAAGGACAGACCGTCCCGATGAAGGCGACGCACCCGCTCGAACAACTCCTGCCGCCGGCCCTCGACCGCCGCGGCCGACTCGGCGGCCCCCGTCGCGGGCAGTGGCGGAGCGGTCAGTGGCGAGGTCGCCTTCGGCACGAGGGTCCGGATGGCGGCGGTTCGCTGTTGCAGGGTCCGCTCCACAGCTTCCCGGAGATTGACCAGCAGGTGGAAGCGGTCGGCCACCTGGACAGCGTTCGGGGCCGCCGCGGTCGCCGCCTGTGAGTACGCCGAGGCGCGATCCCGGCTGATCACCTCGACTCCCGGATGGCCCGTCAGCCAGGCGGTCAAGGTGGCGGCGGAGCGATCCGGCAACAGGTCGATCATTCGCCGGCGTTCCAGATCCACGAGCACCGTGCCGTACGTGTGCCCCTTGCGGAAGGCGAAGTCATCCACCCCCAACACACGGGGCGTGGGAGCGGTGGTCGGCGGGGTGGCCCGCACCCGCCGGAGCAGTGTGTCGCCGCTGGTGGGCAAGGCCAGGCGGTAACACAGCCGCGACCCGGCCTCCCCGCCGACGGCGAGAGCCACGTCCCGCTGGGCGTGAACAAGGTGGTCGGTCGCGCGGGCGTGCGGCCGAATCGAGGGCAGTCGCTCGCAGAAGACGGTGCGGGGGCACCGCCTTCCCGTCCCGCCCCGGTAGCAAGGCGACCACCCGCCCGCGTTCCAGGTCGACGACCATCGTGCCGTACTGCTGCCCCTTCTTCACCGCCCAGTCGTCCAGCCCGACGTACCGGGGCGGCGGACCCGGGTCGAGGTGCGCCGCCCGCACCCGCCGGAGCGGGGTGTCCGGACTGGTGGGCATGGCCAGGGCGTGGGCCAGTCGGCTGCCCGGCTCGCCCCCGGCGGTGAACCCGATGGCGGGGTGCGCCGCCGTCAAGGCGGCGGTGGTGCGGGCCCGCGGCGGAGCAAGTTCGGGCAGCGGCTCGGCGAACACGCGTCGCGGGCAGGCGTCGTTCCCGCAGACGAACCGGCGCACGGTGAGGCGGTATCGGAGCGGGGTGGCGGTCAATGGTCGGTCGGTCAGGCTGCGGACGGAACGACTGTGGACGCGGGTGGAAACTCGCCCGCAGTTCGGGCAGGCGGCGTGCTCAACTGTGGTGGCCGCTTCTACCTGCACTCCGTCCGAATGGAACGCGAGGGAAAGAAATTGAACCCCCGGAACAACCGGGAACATGACGGGCGGGTGCATGGCGGTCCTGCCAACGCAGGCGGAAATGACTCGGGGAGCCCCATTCTAACCACCGCCCACCATCGAGAGTGCGGGAGAGCCTGGATTCGGTGCGAATCACCTCGAGGTGCGGTTCCGCGACCAGGAGCGGCGTGTCCCCCTGCCCAACACCCACCAGCCGTACGTGCGGGTGGAGATCAAGGCGGGGGTGCGGTAGCACCGCGGCGGGTCGGCCGCTCGATGACCGCCGGCCGGGCGCGAGGCCACCACTTGCGAACGCCACCGACCGGCAGTCTCAGGAGTCGCCCACCTCGGCGTGCGGCAACTCCTGCTCGTTGTGCAGATCGGCCGACACCCGCAGTTCCTCGTCCGACTAGTGAACGAGAATAGGCCCCTGAAGTGCGCTCCTGAAGTGAGACCACGGGGTTGGACATGTTGTAGCGGTCGGCCTCCGGCTCGCCCATCTACGGTTGGCACTCCCCGGGTTCGACGGTATCCCGGTATCCGATTGACCAGGCTTCGATCTCCCACGACGCAGCCACCCTTTATGGCCCGACTCAAAGCGACCGCCGTCATCGTCGTCCGCTTCCCTCCGCCCGTCCCCAAGGACTTCGGCCGCGGGGTACGGGACGCCATCCGCAACCGACTCCCGAAGGGGGCCGACTGCTGCACGGTGAACACCGGGGCGTTACCCGGCGGTCGGCCCGGGTGGGCGATCGACATCCGGCTGATGCCCAAGGACGGACCGGCTGCGAGCCATGCCGTGGCCGAGGTGCTGCGGGGTGAGCCGGCCGGGATGGGGGCGACGGTCGAGGTGAGTGAGCTGCGAGGGCCGGTGGACGTTCCCGTCCCCCCCACCCCAGCCGCCCGGGAGTTGGTCCGCGGGCTCCTGTTCCCGTCCGAGAGTGGCGCGGGGGTCAGCCTGTTCCTGACCGTCCCGGGGGCGCCTGGCGGGACCGAGGAGGTGGTCGCGGCCGTCACCGCGGCGGTCGCCCCGCACGGGCGGGTGACGCACGCGGCGCGGCCGTCCACGGTCAACCTGACGGTGCGGGTCGAGGACGGGGCCGCCGCCCCCGGGTGCGTGGAGGCGGCGGCCCTCTGGCTGGCCGCTTTCCCCGGGGGGACGCTAGCGGTGGTCACCCAGTCGCGGCCGGCGGCTGTCGAGGTGGGCGGCCGTCTCCCTTAGCCTGGTCGGCCTGCCACCGCCGCTCGAACTCGGCCGGGGTGAGGTACCCGAGGGCGGAGTGGATTCGCTTGCGGTTGTACACGGCGTCCAGGAACCGACCCAACTGCCGGCGGGCGTCGGCGAAGTCGGCGTACTCGGTCAGCGCCACTTCTTCATCCTTGATCGTCCGCATGAGACGCTCGGCGTACCCGTTCTCCTCCGGCTGACCGACGGCCGCCATGCTCACCGCCACCCCGCGGCCGACCAGCCGCTCGACGTACCTCGTGGCGGCGTACTGCACCCCCTGGTCCGAGTGGTGGATGGCCGGCGTGTGGCGTCGCAACGCCCGGTCCACCGCCGCCAGGGTGAGCGACTGATCCAGCGACCGCCCCAGGTGCCACCCGCGGATGCGGCGGGTGAACACGTCCAGCAGCACCGCCAGGTACACGCACCCGGCCCGCACACGGACGTAGGTGATGTCGGCCACCCACACCTGATCCGGGTGGGTCACGGTGAGGTCGGCCATCAGGTTGGGGTGCCGCGGGAACGGGTGGACGCTGTCGGTGGTCCGCACCCGCCGGGGCGGCGGTCCGGCCGCCAGCCCCAGCTCTCGCACCACTCGCCGCACCCGCTTGCCGTTCACCGCCCACCGCTCACGGCGGAGCAACGCAGTGACCCGCCGGTACCCGTAGGTGGGCCACCGCCCGGCCAGCCGAAGGGCCGCCGCCCGCAGTGTGCCTTCCTCCTCGCCAACCTCTTCGTCCGGTCGGCGGTACAACGCCGCTCGGGGGCAGGCGAACAGGCGGCACAGCCAGCGGCCGGGGTACTCGTCCGCCAACGCGGTCACGACCTGCGGCCGGCGGGCGGCGTCCCACCCGGCCAAGCCGAGGCCTTTTTTAGGGCGGCCAGCTCCAAGGCCTGCTGGCCGACCAGCCGCTCCAGCTCGGCGATGCGGTCGTCGAACCGAACCGACCTCTTTGAACCGTTCGCCGCTCGTTTTCGCCTCGTCGATCACACCGTGATGCCGAGGGACTTGATCCGCGACGCCAGCGTGGTGGGTTTGATGCCGAGCAGTTCCGCCGCCCCGCCCGAGCCGGCCACCTTCCCCTTCGACTGCGTCAACGCCGCCCGGATGTTGTCCGCCTCCAACCGTCGTAGCTCGGCGTCGGTCAAGATGCGGTTCGTCGCGGGGGCGGGCGTCGGCGCGACTCGACTGGCCGGGGGCGATGCGGTGGGCAGTTCGATGGCCAGGCGTCCGCCCTCGGCGGTGATGACCGCCCGTTCGATCACATGCTGGAGTTCCCGCACGTTCCCCGGCCAGGAGTACTTCTGAAGGGTCAGGACGGTCGCCAGCGTCAGGCGTGGCTTCGCCCGCCCGAGTTTCCGGCACAGCAGGGCCAGGAAGTGCTCGGCCAGCAGGGGGATGTCTTCGGACCGCTTCCGCAGCGGCGGCAGTTCGACCGGGAACACGCTCAGGCGGTAGTACAGGTCCTGCCGGAACCGCCCCGCCTCGGCCTCCGCCTTCAGGTCGCGGTTGGTCGCCGCCACGACCCGCACGTCCACCTTGCGAGTCCTCTCCTCGCCGATGCGTTCGAGTTCCCCCTCTTGCAGCACCCGGAGCAGCTTCGCTTGCAGGTCGAGCGGGATCTCGCCGATCTCGTCGAGGAACAGCGTACCTCCGTCGGCCAGCTCGAACCGCCCGACGCGGTCCCGCGTCGCCCCGGTGAACGACCCCTTCAGGTGGCCGAAAAACTCGCTCTCGTACAGTTCGCGGGGGATCGCCGCACAGTTGACTTTGATGAGCGGCTGGCCCGCCCGCCGACTGCGGCGGTGGAGTTCGCGGGCGACCAGTTCCTTCCCCGTCCCGCTTTCGCCGAGAATCAGCACCGCTGAGTCGGTCGGGGCCACGAGGTCGATCTGCCGGGACACCGCTTCCAAGGCTGGGCTCTGGCCGACCAGTTCGCCGAACGCGCCGCTCCGGGTGACCTCCTCCCGCAGGTACTCGTTCTCCAACTCCAGCCGCTTCTTCAACCCCTCGATCTCCTCGAACGCCCGCGCGGTGGCGATGGCGGCGGCGGTGTGGTCGGCGATCGTCCGCAGCCAGTCCATGCAGTCGGGGCCGATGGGACCGCGGGCGAACACGGCCAGGACGCCGAGCGTCTCGCCGCGGTGGACGAGCGGCTGCCCGCCGAAGCCGCTGACCCCTTCGGCCCGGAGCCACTCCGGTCGGGCGATCCAGTCCGGCATCACGGCGGTCAGGTCCGGCGCTTCGATCGGTTCGCCGCTCGCCCCGATCCGCCCGACCTTGCGGACCCCGAGCGGGAACCGGCGGAACGCGCCGTCCAGTCGGGTCCACTCCTCGGCCGGTGCGGCCGACGAACGGCCTGCGCTCGCCACCAGGTGCAGGCAGCGGTCGCGGTTTGGGCACTCGCTCCTCATCGGGCAGGTGTCACAGATGTCGCCCGGCTGGACAAGCCAGACCCGAGCCAGCGCCACCCGCGGCGAGTCCGCCAGCCGGCCGACCAGCAGTCGCAGGAGTTCGGGCAGGTGGTGCTCTTTCGCCAGATCCAGAAGCAACCGCTTCGGGTCGGTGAAGAGGGACGAAGGCAGTGGCGGTTCCATCCACCTGAATTACGAAATATCGTGTATGCGACACGAAATTTCGCTAGTTCACGAAAAATCGTGTCAGCGTCGTTTCAGGATTCATTGTCACAAAGCATTTCAATTCAATGACTTACGAATTAGGTTCGGGCTTGGCACGGAAGCTGAATCGTCAGGGTTCCAATCGCCCGGAACTCTCTGAGCGATCCGCCACCCGACCTCGAAAGGACCACGACCATGTCCCGCCTGACCCAGATCGCCCCCGAGTCCGCCACCGGCAAGGCCAAGGAACTGCTCGACGCCGTGAAGGGCAAACTCGGCCTCGTCCCGAACATGACGCGGGCGATGGCCAACGCCCCGGCCGCCCTCAACGGCTACCTGCAACTGAGCGGCGCGCTCGCCCAGGGGGCCTTGCCGGCCAAGGCCCGCGAGCAGATCGCCCTCGCCGTCGCCCAGGCGAACGGGTGCGACTACTGCCTGGCCGCGCACACCGCCATCGGCAAGATGACCGGCCTGACCGCCGACCAGATCCTGGACAGCCGCCGCGGCACCGCGGTGGACCCGAAGGCCGACGCCCTCGTCCGGTTCGCCCGTGCGGTCGTGGACACGAAAGGGCGTGTGTCGGGGGCCGACCTGCAGGCGGTCCGCGAGGCCGGGCACGACGACGGGGCCGTCGCCGAGGTGGTCGCCCACGTCGCGCTGAACGTGTTCACCAACTACTTCAACCACGTCGCCGACACCGACATCGACTTCCCCAAAGCGGAACCGCTCGTCGATCACCACGACGCCTGCGTCACCATCCCCGGCTGCGACCCGACGCGGTAACCACCACGCCGGCCGGGGGTGTTTCCCGGCCGCCCTCCCACCACCGCACCGAGTGCCCTTGCCATGACCCTGCAAGCATCCCCGCCGGTCGTGATTGCCCCGCCGTTCACCCTCGAAACCGCCACCCGGAAAGTGCGGCTGGCCGAGGACGCCTGGAACACCCGCGACCCGAACCGGGTGGCGCTCGCCTACTCCGAGGACTCGGTGTGGCGGAACCGCGACCGCTTCCTCGTCGGACGCGACGAGATCCGCACTTTCCTCGCCAGCAAGTGGAACCGCGAACTCGACTACCGGCTGGTGAAGGCACTCTGGGCGTTCACCGCCGACCGCATCGCCGTGCGGTTCCGGTACGAGTGGCACGACGAGGCGGGCCACTGGTTCCGCAGCTACGGCAACGAGTTGTGGGAGTTCGACGCCCGCGGGCTGATGCGCCGCCGCGAGGCGAGCATCAACGACGTGGCGATCCGTGAGGGCGAGCGGACGTTCTTCTGGCCCGCCCCCGGCCCGCGGCCGGCGGACCACCCCGGCATCCCGGACGTGAAGTAAACCCAGAACCCAACCCCAACCACCCATTCGGAGATCAACAATGTTTCGCACCGCACTGCTCCTGGCCGGTTTGGCCGTCACACTCTCCCCGGCCGCCGCGGCCGAGCCGCCGAAGACGCACCACAAGACGGTGAAGGTCGGCGACCTGGACATCTTCTACCGCGAGGCCGGCCCGAAGGACGCCCCCGTCGTGCTGCTCCTGCACGGCTTCCCGACCAGCTCGCAGATGTTCCGCCACCTGATCCCGCAACTGGCCGACAA
This sequence comes from uncultured Fimbriiglobus sp., assembly GCA_964390195.1. Lineage (GTDB taxonomy): Bacteria > Planctomycetota > Planctomycetia > Gemmatales > Gemmataceae > JALHQU01. The sequence continues at coordinate 63,612 of CAYMHO010000006.1, forward strand.
GTACCGCGTGATCGCCCCCGACTACCCCGGCTTCGGGCACAGCTCGATGCCGGCCCGCGACCAGTTCGCGTACACCTTCGACCACCTGGCCGAGGTCGTCGAGCAGTTCACCGAAACGCTGGACCTGAAGACGTACGCCCTGTACGTGCAAGACTACGGCGCACCCGTCGGCTACCGGCTGGCCGTCAAACACCCCGAACGTGTCACGGCCATCGTGGTGCAGAACGGCAACGCCTACGACGAGGGGCTGGACAACGACTTCTGGAAGCCGATCAAGGCGTACTGGAAGGAGCCGGCGAGCAAGGACAAGCGGGAGGCGCTCCGGGGCTTCACGAAGCTCGAAGCGACCAAGTGGCAGTACACGCACGGGGTGAAGAACGCCGAACTGGTGTCGCCCGACGCGTGGACCACGGACCAGTACCTGCTCGACCGCGAGGGCAACGCCGACATCCAGCTCGACCTGTTCCTGAGCTACGGCAGCAACCCGCCGCTGTATCCCAAGTGGCAGGAGTACTTCCGTAAACACCAGCCGCCGGTGCTGATCGCCTGGGGCAAGCACGACCAGATCTTCCCCGCCGCCGGGGCCGAGCCGTACAAGAAGGACCTGAAGACGCTCGAGTACCACCTGCTCGACGCCGGGCACTTCGCCCTGGAGACGAACGGCGACGAGATCGCCAAGCTGATGCGGGAGTTCCTCGGCAAGCACGTCAAGTGACGCCCACCCATCCGCCGTCGACATCGACCGACGGCGGTCCCTCGTTCCACACTACGCCCTGCTGCACCCGACCGAGGCCATCCGATGAGCCACGTCCCCAGCGACATCGCCTTCACCCCCGCCGTGAAAGCGATCCAGTCCCGGAAGGGATCGCGGAACAGCTACGCCAGAATGGAGCAGTCCGGCGGGTGGCAAACGACCGTCACCCCGGACCTGACCGAGTTCCTCGCCGACCTGGACATGTTTTACCTGGGCACGGCGAACGCCGACGGGCAGCCGTACATCCAGTACCGCGGCGGCCCACCCGGATTCTTGAAAGTGATCGACGACCGCACCCTGGCGTTCGCCGACTTCGGCGGCAACCGCCAGTACATCTCGGTTGGCAACCTGTCCGAGAACCCGAAGGCGTTCCTGTTCCTGATGGACTACGCCAACAGCCGGCGGGTGAAGGTCTGGGGGACCGCGGCGGTGGTGGAGGACGATCCCGATCTGCTGGCGAAGCTGAGCGATCCGGCGTATCCGGGTCGAGTCGAGCGGGCGATCGTGTTCACTATCGAAGCCTGGGACGTGAACTGCCCGCAGCACATCCACAAGTGCTTCTCGCACCGGCGAGTCAATTCGGTAATCGAGCAGTTGCAGGCCCGGATCGCGGAATTGGAGTCCCAGCTCACGGTCAAAACGGAGTGATGGCCTGAAGAGCCCAAGGCATCGCGATTCGAGGGCACTCAACCCGCCCGTCTCGGCCTCCGCCGAGCGCCCCGGACAGGGCGTCCGGCGATAGGTCGGACACGCCGTCGCGAGCCGGTCACACGACCAGTCGATCGAGCATCTCGCGGAGGTACTCCCCCCACACCGGTGAGGGCTGGTGCGAGCTTGATGGCGATCGAGTCCTCGAGCGGTCAGGAGCCGCGGCCTGCCTGTTCTGCGACCTCTGGAGAGGTGACGCGACGAGTAATGGGACGACTTGCATCCGCCGCAGGTTCATTCCGCATGGGCGTCTCGTCGGGCCAACTGGATGACCAAGATGTCGTCGAGCCGCTCGACGGTTGCGTCGACCGAAATGGGTACGCCGGCGAGGTCGAGGACGGTGCCGTCTGCCGGGCCGCGGGACTCGTCGGTCACCAGGTGAATCTCCGGCCCGGTGCCGCCACTCCGGGACACGAACAGTGGGGGCACGCCTCCGCGGAGGCAGAGCACGGCGCAGCCCCGGTGGGTGCGGCCGTCGCCGGGCTTCATCGCCCCCAGGTAGCACTTCGCGTCCACGATCTCGCCGCGGAGGGATACTCGGCCGATCGGCAGTGGGGCGGATCGGCGGAGGCGAACCTGGTCCGTTTCGGGCACGTCCGCCGGGGCGAGCGACTCCGGGGCGTCGGGCAGTTCCAGCATCCGCCAGCCGGCCCGTTCGAGTCGGGTTCCCCGTACCCGCACCGCCCGGCCGTCAAGCGCTGCCACCCGGTCACTCACTCCCACCTTCCCTTCGCCGACGAGCAACACCGTCCGCGGCGGGTCGGTCGGTGTGTCCCCCGGCACGCGGATCATCGGGTACGGTTCGGTGTACATCACCCCCACCAGCGTTGTGGTCTTCTCCTCCCATACCCCGCCGCCGGGCGACCGCTGCCCCCAGGCCACCACTCCGGCGATGACGGCCAGACCCACCGTCGCACCGATTGCGACCGGCAGCAGGAATTTGGCGAACGCCTTCGGCATCGGCAACCAGCCGATGAAGTGCGGGTCATCCACGGGGTAGTTCCTCGAAGTGGGCGGGTTCGACCGGCGTGCCCGGCGGCAGCGGGTCGGGGCAGAGCAGGACGCGGCGGCCGACCACCCGCACCCGGTAGGTGGCGATCTTCTCCTGGAACGGCGGGGGCGAGCAGCCGTCGTGCGGGCGGTATTCCCACCCGTGCCACGGGCAGGAGATGCACCCGTCCACGATCTTGCCCTCGCCGAGCGGCCCCCGCTGGTGGGCGCACACGTTGGTGACGGCGGAGACGACGCCGGCGTACCTGAACACGGCCACCCGCTCCCGGCCGAGCAGCGTGACCACCTTCGCCCGCCCCTCCGGGATGTCGTCCACCAAGCAAACGTCCACCCAGACGACTTCGAGCGGGAAGCGAACCGGCGCGGCCGGCCCGCGCTCGTCCCGCCGCCGCTCCTTCAGCCCGACCGCCAGGTGCAACCCGACCAGCACGACGAACCCGACGCCGACGAGTACCGGGTAGAGGGGGTTCGGCTCGGCCCGCAACGCGCCCAGCAGCACGTGCAGCACGAGCAGGCCGTAGGCCGGGTACACGCTCATGTGCAACCACTTCCACCCGCTCGCACCGACCGCCTTCTGCCAGAAGTCGTGGCTGGTGGCGGCCATCACGAACAGGATGAGGAACGCCGCCAGGCCGAACCACTCGAACGGCAACGGGCCGGGGATGGACAGCACCGACACGAGCGGGTTAACTGAACCAAACAGGTGGTAGTAGCCGACCGCGAGGGCGACGTGCCCGAGGGCGACGGCGAACGTGGCCACGCCCAGGTGCCGGCGGTTGTACACCAGCGGGAGGAAGCGGCGGTTCAGCCGGGCGAGCGGGCCGAGGCTCAGGACGACGTGCAGCAGCACGACCGCACACGTGCCGAACGCCCGCATGAGCAGGACGGGGAAGCCGATGGCCTGGTCGCCGGTCCAGACGAGTGAGCCGACCGTCAGGAACACGGCGAGGTAGCCGACCAGCCCGCCGAGTGCGAACAGGTCGTACACCCGCTTGTTCCGGTTCCACTTCACCGGGGAGTAGGTGACACTCACGGCCTACCTCGCACTGCAGTGGTGACCCAGACCGCGGCGACCGTCGCCCCGATCAGCACCCACGCCCACAGGTGAACCCGCCGTTGTGCCCGCGTCATGTCGGTGCCCTCGCGGCGGATACCCACTTGAGCAGGAGGAACGGCCACAGGGCAACGGCACCGGGCAGGATCAGCACCCGGAACGCGATGGGCGTGCCGCGGGCGGCCGGGTCGAGGCGGTTGACTCCGATGGTCACGAACGCCAGCCCGAACAGTAGCCCGACGGCCGCGTATCCCCCGGCCACGGCGACGATCGATTCGGCGGCGGTCACGGCGGTCACTCCTGGGCGTACACGGTGCGGCCTCCGTCCACCGGCAACGTCACACCCGTCACGAAGTCGTTGTCCACCAGCGCCAGCACCGCCTGTGCGATGTTGTGGGGGCTGCCCTCCCGCTTCACCAGCGTTCCGCGAACCGCCTCGTCCCGCTCGGCCTGAGACAAGTCCGGGGGGAGCATCACCGGCCCCGGCGCGATCTGGTTCACCCGCACCTTCGGGTTGCGCGTGCCCAGCTCTACCGCGAGCGTTCGCGTGATCGCCGACACCGCTCCTTTGCTCGGGAAGTACGCCGCGTAGTTCAGGTAGGGTCGCACTTCCGCCCAGTCGCCGATGTTCACGATCACCCCGCCCTCGGGTTGCTTCACCATCTGCAACCCGACGTGCTGGCCCATCAGGAAGGTGCCCAGGGCGTTGGTGTCGAAGTGCATCCGCACGTCCGCCGCCGTCACCTCTTCCAGCGGTTTGCTCTTCCACACCGCCGCGCAGTTCACCAGCACGTCGATGCGGTCGAAGTGGACGAGGACCTCGGCCGTCAGCCGGCGGACGTCCCCCTCGTTGGTCAGGTCGGCCGGGAACGTGGCCACCTCGACGCCGTGTGCCAGCAGTTCCTTGGCTGTCTCCTCGGCCTCGGCCGCCGAACTGCGGTAGTGGACCGCGACCGCGTACCCGCGGCGGGCGAGCGCGGCGGCGACGACCGACCCGACCCGCTTATTGCCGCTGCCGGTGACGAGGGCGACGGGCTGTGTGAGCATGACAGGATCTCTGAGGGGACGCGAACACCCGAGGCCATTCTGATGCGAACGGCGGCCGCGAGGTGACAGATTCCCGCCGCCGATTTTCTCCCCGGTGTAACTCCCTCGTCGTGGTCGCATCGAACTCACACCTTACGTGAGAATCGAGATGACGCTGCCGTGGTCCGACGAATCGGAGTGGCTGGAAGTCGACGGGCTGGGCGGATTCGCCTCCGGCACCGTCACCGGCCGTCGCACCCGCCGCTACCACGCCCTGCTGCTGGTTGCCACCACGCCCCCGACCGGCCGGGTGGTGCTGGTGAACGGGTTCGAGGCGTGGGTGGACACCCCGACCGGGCGGTTCGCCCTGTCGTCGCAGCGGTACGAGGGCGGGTTCGTCCACCCCGACGGCGACCGCCGGCTGACCGAATTTGCCCCCGACCCGTGGCCCCGCTGGGTGTACCAGCTCGACGACGGCACCCGGATCGAACAGGAACTGTTCGTCCCCCACGGGCGGGCGGCGGTCGCCCTGCGGTGGCGGGTACTCGGCGCGACGACCGCAGCCGAACTGACCGTCCGCCCGCTCGTGTCTGGGCGGGACTACCACGCGCTTCATCGTGAGAACCGGGCGTTCTCGTTCGACGCGACCCACGGCGGCGGTCGGGTGATGTGGGTGGCGTACCCCGGCCTGCCCGAGGTGCGGGCGGTGTCGAACGGCGAGTACCGGCACGAGCCGGTGTGGTATCGCAACTTCGAGTACGAGCAGGAGCGGGACCGCGGGCTGGACTGCGGCGAAGACCTCGCCTCGCCGGGGGTGTTCACCTGGGACCTGGCGGCGGGCGAAGCCGTCTGGGTGTTGGCCGCAGAAGACCTCGGATCGACCGCCGCGCCCGAGTTGTTCCACCGCTTCCGCGATGCTGAAGACGCCCGCCGGCGGCGGCTCGCCAGCCCGCTCCACCGCGCCGCCGACAGCTACCTCGTCCGCCGCGGGGCCGGGAAGACGATCCTCGCCGGCTACCCGTGGTTCACCGACTGGGGGCGGGACGCGTTCATCGCCCTACGGGGGCTGTGCCTGGCCACCGGCCGGCTCGACGACGCCCGCGACATCCTGCTCGACTGGGCCGGCACGGTGTCCGACGGGATGCTGCCGAACCGCTTCCCCGACCACGGCGACGAGCCGGAGTTCAACTCGGTCGATGCGTCGCTGTGGTACGTCGTGGCGGTCCACGAGTACCTGCAAGCGGCCGGGCGGCGGAGTGACCCCGAAGTGCGGGGGCGGCTCGAAACGGCCGTGCGGGAGATCGTGGCCGGGTATGCGTCCGGCACCCGGTTCGGCATCCGCGCCGACGCCGACGGGCTTCTGTTGGCAGGCGAACCGGGCACCCAGCTCACCTGGATGGACGCGAAGGTCGGCGACTGGACCGTCACCTCGCGGGTGGGCAAGCCAGTCGAGGTGCAGGCTCTGTGGCTGAACGCCCTGTGGGTCGCGAACCACTTCACGTCGGAATGGGAACACCAGCTCGGACGTGGGCTGGACAGCTTCCGCGACCGCTTCTGGAACGACGCGGACGGGGGCCTGTACGACGTGATCGACGTGAACCGCATGCCGGGTGCCGTCGATCCGGCCGTGCGGCCGAACCAGATCTTCGCCGTCGGCGGGCTGCCATTGCCCCTGCTCGACGGGGAACAGGCCCGCCGGGTGGTGGACACGGTCGAATCGCACCTGCTCACGCCGCTCGGCCTGCGGTCGCTGGCGCCGGGCGAACCCGGCTACGTCGGGCGGTACGCCGGCGGGGTGCGGGAACGGGACGGCGCGTACCACCAGGGGACCGTCTGGCCGTGGCTGATCGGCCCGTTCGTCGAGGCGTGGGTGCGGGTCCGGGGCGGCACGGCCGAGGCGAAGCGGGAGGCCCGTCGCCGGTTCCTGGAACCCCTCCGCCGCCACCTCGACACGGCCGGGTTGGGTCATGTATCGGAGATCGCCGACGCCGACTCGCCGCACACCCCGCGGGGGTGCCCGTTCCAGGCGTGGTCGGTCGGCGAAATCCTGCGTCTGGAACACCTCGTGTTGGCCGAGAAGGCCGCGAACCCACAGCCGGAACGGAAGCCGGCCCGGAGCGCCGCCGTATGACCGCGTTACCGGACACCGACCTGGCCGACCAAATCGCTCGCGCCGTCCACGAGCGGACGAACGGCCGGTTGCGGAACGCCGGCGTCACCGTGACGGGCGACGCGGTGGTAGTCTGCGGAATCGCCCCGTCGTTCTACCTGAAACAGTTGGCCCTGGAGGCAGCGCGGACCGCGCTGCGGGGCCTGCCCGTCCTCATCCGTCTGGAGATCACCGTCCATGGCCGCTGACCACCCGAACGGCGCGTACCACCCGCTGACCGCGAACGCCGAGAGGCTGCGGCTCGCTCACGACCAGGACGGCCGGGAGGCGTGGCGGAAGTGGGGGCCGTACCTGAGCGACCGGCAGTGGGGCACCGTCCGCGAGGACTACAGCCCCGGCGGGACGGCCTGGGACTCGCTCCCGCACGACCACGCCCGCAGCCGCGCCTACCGATGGGGCGAGGACGGCATTGCCGGGGTGTCCGACGACGAGCAACGGCTGTGCCTGGCCCTCGCCCTGTGGAACGGCCGCGACCCGATCCTCAAGGAGCGGCTGTTCGGGCTGACCAACACCGAGGGGAACCACGGCGAGGACGGGAAGGAGCTTTACTACCACCTCGACGCCACCCCGACGCACTCGTACCTGAAGATGCTCTACAAG
>CAYMHO010000007.1:0-66698 GCA_964390195.1 uncultured Fimbriiglobus sp.
GCCTGGCAGGTGACGGCCGACAGCAAGAAGTTCCTGGACAAGCTCCGCGACAAGTACGCCGCGGCGTGACAGGAGGTGCCGCCCGCCGGGCAGCACGTTCGTGGGTGCCGCCTGCCGGGCGGCACCTACTTTTGGCACGCGAAGCGGAACAGCACCTCGGCCGCCTGTTCCACCTGGGCCAACTCCACCCACTCGTCTTTGGTGTGCGCCTGGGCGATGTCGCCGGGGCCGAACACCACCGCCGGCACGCCCGCCTGCCGCACCGTGCTGGCGTCGGTGCCGTACGGGACGGCGTGAATCTCGTGCTTGCCCACCACACCGTCGATCGCTTCGCCAAGTCTCGTCACGAATTCATCCCCGCCGTCGGCCGGTAACGCCGGGCAGTCCAGGCTTGGGGTGATGCGGATCGGGAAATCGACCCCCGGCCACCCCGTCACGAACCGCGTCACGTCTTCGATCGCTTCCGACCCGCTCTCGCCGGGCAGCAGCCGGCGGTCCAGGTGAATCGAACACGCGTCGGGCACCGTGTTCGGGCTCACCCCGCCGTCGATCAGTCCGACGCTCAACGTCGCCGGCCCGAGCTGCGGGTGGGCGGTCGTCGCTTGCAGTCGTTTGGCGTACTCCTCCACCGCCGCCAGCACCTTCGCCATGCGGTACACGGCGCTCACCCCCCGCTCGGGGGCGGAACTGTGGCACGCCACGCCGGTGGTGTGCAGTTTCCACCGCACCACGCCCTTGTGCTGCCGCACGATGTTCAGCCGGGTCGGCTCGGCCACCACCGCGAAGTCGGCCCGCACCCCGCTCCGCATCAGGTGCTGCACCCCGTGGAAGGTGTGCTCCTCGTCCACACAGAACGCCAGCACCACCGCCGCCGAGCCGGGCGGCCGCTCCGCCACCAGCCGGCGGAACGCCCCGAACATGGCCACCCCGCCGGCCTTCACGTCGCACGCCCCGCGGCCGTACAGCTTGCCGTCGCGGACGTCCGCGGCGAACGGCTCGACGGTCATGCCGTCCACCGGCACGGTGTCGGTGTGGGCCTCGAACAGCAGGGTGAACGGGGCGGGGGTGGGCGGGGTGTACCGGACGAGCAGGTTGTCGCGGCCGGGGGCGACCTGTTGGCGTTCGACGGTCACCCCGAGTGCGCGCAGGTGACGCTCCCACACGTCGGCGACGCGGCCCTCGCCGCACAGGTGCGGGGGGATGTCGGTGCGGCCCATCGGGTTGACCGACGGGGTGCGGACCAGTTCGGCGAGCAACTCGGGGAGGGGGAGCATCGCCGTTAGTGTAGGGCGGGGGTATACTGCTCGGCTCTCGTTTCCCGAGGGTCGCCCGACATGTGGGAGCGGTTGACCGACGCCAAGTTCTTGACGTGGTTCCTGGTGGCCGCCGGGCTGTTCCTCCGCGTGTGGCACTACGCCGCCGACCACACCGTGTGGTACGACGAGGCGGTGCTGCTGGTTAACGTGATGGAGAAGGACTTCGCCGGGCTGCTCGGGCCGATGCACCACGCCGTCGCCGCCCCGCCGCTGTTCGTCTGGCTGCTGAAGCTGATTCACCTGACCGCCGGCGACGTGACGTACGCGTGGCGGGCGGTGCCGTTCGTGTTCAGCGTGGCGGGGTTGTTGCTGACGGTGCCGCTCGCCCGCCGGGTGTTCGACCCGCCGGCGGCGGTGCTGGCCGTCGGGCTGGTGGCGGTGTCCGACGGGGCCGTCTGGCTCGGCTGCTGCATCAAACCCTACGCCGGTGACGCCGCCATCGCCACCGGCTTGCTGCTCTACCTGCGGACGACCGAGGGCTGGTCGGCCGCGAAGCGGTTGCTGGTTCTGGCCGCCGCCACGCCGGTGCTCATCTGCTTCTCGTACACCGCGATGTTCGCCATCGGGGCGGTGCTGCTCGCGCTCCTTCCGGCGACGTGGAAGGGCGGCCCGCGGAGTTGGCTGGCGTGGCTGCTCGCATCGGCCGCGGTCGCCGGCACTCTGGCGGTACTCTACTTCGGCCCGATGAAGGACCAGCGCGACCCGAACCTGTTCCACGAGTGGCGGGGGCACTTCCCGAACTACGCCGAGCCGCACACCATCCCGCTCTGGCTGGGGAAGGCCACGCTCGGGGTGTTCCAGCAGGCGTGCAACCCGTCGGGGGCGGTCCTCGGGCTGCTCGCCCCGCTCGGCGTGTGGGGGCTGTGGCGGAGCGGCCGGCGGGAGGTGGCGATCGCGTGCGTCGGCATGTTCACGCTGGCGATCGCGGCGGCGGCGATGAAGGCGTACCCGTTCGGCCAGCACCGGCTGTCGTACTTCCTCGCCCCGGCCGCGATCGTGCTCGGGTGTGCCGGGGTGCAGGAGGTCGTCCGCCGCTGGCGGCGGGTGGGCGTCGGTTTGGCGGTGCTGCTGTTCGGGGTGGCCGACGGTCTGAGCCTGTGGCACGTGTGGGAGCCGTGGCACCAGCCGGAGGCGAAGGGGGTGCGGGAGTACGTCCGGCAGCACCGGCGACCGGGAGACGTGGTGCTCAGCGACGACTCGCTCGAACCGACCCGGGAACTGGTGCGGGGGACGTACCTGTACTTCTTCTTCGGCGAGCTGAAGCCGCTCGCGAGCGGGGCCGCGGTGCCGCCCGGCGGGCGGGCGTGGGTGGTGATGAACCACGGCACCCCCGCCGAGCGGCGGGCGTACATCGACACGCAACTCGCCCCGCTCGGGTTCGAGTTGGCAGACGAGAAGCAGTTCCACCCCGACTGGGAGCAGTTCAACCAGGCCGGGGTCTACTTGTACATCCGCCGGTGAACCGGCGGCTCACCCGACGGTCGCGTACTTCGCCACGATCGCCTTCGCCGTCTTCAGCCCGTCCACCGCGGCGGACACGATGCCGCCGGCGTACCCGGCCCCTTCGCCCACCGGGAACAGGCCGGGGATGCCGGGCGACTCGCGGGTGGTGTTATCCCGGTCGATGCGGATGGGCGAACTGCCGCGGGCTTCCGGGCCGACGAGCGTCGCGTCTTTCAAAAACCGCCCGTGCCAGCGGCGGTCCATCTGCGGCAGACCGTGGCGTACGGCGTCGGCCACCACCGGCGGAAGGACGTCACGCAGGTCGGCGGGCACCACCCCCCGCGGGTAGCTGCTGTTCACCGTGCCGTCGCTCCGCTTCCCACTCACGAAGTCGGCGGCCCGCTGCACCGGGGAGCGGTACTCCCCGCGACCAATCTCGAACGCCAACTTCTCGTACCGCTCTTGCAACCGCATCCCGGCGAGGACATCGGTCCCCTCGAAGGCGTCGAGCGGCACCGTGACCACCAGCCCGCTGTTGGCGAACGGCGAATCGCGTTTCGACAAACTCATACCGTTCGTGCAGAAGTACCCCACCTGCGACACGCTGGGAATCACATACCCGCCGGCGCACATGCAGAACGTGAACAGGTCGTTCTTGCCGTGGGCGACGAGCGAGTAGTCGGCGTTTCCGAGCGTGTCCTCCCACTTCCGCCCGCCGTACTGGGCGCGGTTCACCGTCTCCTGCGTGTGTTCGATCCGCACGCCGAACTGGAACGGCTTCTGGCTCATCGGCACGCTTCGCTTCGCCAGCATGGTGTACGTGTCGCGGGCCGAGTGCCCGATGGCCAACACCACCACCGAACTGGGGATGAACCCCGACGACGTGCCGACGCCCTTCAGCCCGGAGTCGTCGAACAGCAGGTCTTCCACCCGCGTGAGGAACCGCACCTCCCCGCCGTACTCGATGATCTTGTTGCGGATCGCCTTCACCACCGCCGGCAGGCGGTTGCTGCCCAGGTGCGGGCGGTGGTAGTACAAGATGTTCGGCCGGCCGGCCTGCTGGCCCTTGCACTCGGCGAACAGTTCCAGCACCCGCAGCACGTCCGGGCCGGTGTTGCGGCACGTCAGCTTGCCGTCGCTGAACGTGCCCGCCCCGCCCTCACCGAACAGGTAGTTGCTCTCCGGGTGGAAGTCGCCGCCGTCGTCGAACCGTTTCACGTCGTGGATGCGCTCCGTCACCCGCGTGCCGCGTTCCAGCACGATCGGCCGGTACCCCTGCTTCGCCAGGAAGTACGCGCACACCAGCCCGCCAGGGCCGCTGCCGACCACCACCGGGCGGTTCTGGATGGGGTGGCTTCCCACCTCCGGCATGGTGAACTGTTCGTCGGCGTGCCGCTGCACCTGGGCCACGCCGGGGGCGCGGTCGGGGTCGTACCCGTCCGGCTCCTCGACCTCGAAGTTGTAGACGAACCGCAACTCCCGCTTGTCGCGGGTGTCGAGGGCCTTGCGGACGATGCGGAACGCCGGCACGTCGGCGGCGGGCACGCCGAGCGCACGGGCGAGATGGCCTGGCAGGGCGGCTTCCGGCTCATCGACCGGCAGCCGCAGGTTGGACACGCGGAGGGACATGGGGCTATTCTACCGAGGCAACGTCCTCTTCCGCAGGTGCCCTTCCATGCTCCGCCCTCTCCTCGCCCTCCTCCTCGTCGCGTCGGCCGCCTCGGCCGCCGAGCCGATCACCCACTCGTTCCTCGCCACGGGGGCCGAGACGGCCATCTTCGACGCCTCCGGCAAGGCGGTGTGGACGTACCCGCACTCCACCCGCGACGGGTGGGTGCTGGAGAACGGCAACGTGCTGCTCACCCTCTCCAAGAGCAAGACCTACCCGCACGGGGCCATCGTGGAAGTCACCCGCGAGAACAAGGTGGTGTTCGAGTTCGCCGGCACGCAAGACGAGGTGAACACCGTGCAACTGGTGGGCAAGGACCGCTACATGCTCACCGAGGCCGGGCAGAAGCCGCGGCTGCTGGAAGTGAACAAGGACGGCAAGATCGAGGTGGAGGTGCCGCTCGACGCCCAGACGAAGGACACCCACCTGCAAACCCGCATGGCCCGCAAGCTGGCCAACGGCAACTACCTGGTGCCGCAACTGCTCGACAAGGTGGTGCGGGAGTACGACGCGAAGGGCAAGATGGTGTGGGAGGCGAAGACGCCGAACATGCCGTTCACCGCCATCCGGTTGGAGAACGGCAACACCCTGGCGGCCTGCACCCACGGCAACCTACTCGTGGAACTGGACGCCAAGGGGAAGACGGTGTGGGAACTGACCAACAACGACCTGGACGGCAAGCCGATCAAGGATGCGTGCGGCGCCCAGCGGCTGCCGAACGGGAACACGGTGTTCACCAGCTACGCGAGCAAGGCGAAGGAATTGCGGCTGATCGAGGTGACGCGGGAGAAGAAGGTGGTCTGGACGTACACCGACGACCGCAAGGCCGGCATCCACCACTTCCAGATCCTGGACACGAACGGCAAGAAACTCGACGGTGCGGCGATGCGGTGAGGTTACTTCTTCCCCTTCTTCTTTGTCGCTTTCGGTGCCCGCGGGGCGAAGAGATCGGCGACCGGCAGGGTGAAACCGGGGAGCACCTTGCCGCCGTCGAGGGTGTCGGTTTCGCCCAGCACCTTCTTCCCCCGCTCGCGGCCCTTCGGGTACACCGTCACCGTCTTCGCGTCCGGATCGACGTACCACACCAGCTTCACCCCCGCCGCCGCGTACTCGCCCAGCTTGATCTGCATCTCGCGGGGGGTGTTGCTCTCGCTCAGCACTTCGACGACGAGGTCGGGCGGCACGTGCAGGAATGGCCCCGGAATAGGGTCGATCTCACTCGGGTCGTCCACACTGTCCCAGCGGATGAAAGACACGTCTGGAATTCGCACCAGCCCGTCGCTGAACCGGATCCCGCCCTGCGAGCCGAGGACTCTCCCCAGGTTCTTCCCGGCGGCGAAGTTGAACAGGTGGAGGGCCAGCCACATCGCCATCGCGTCTTCTTCCGCCCCCATTGGTTTCTCCACCAGGATGCCGTCGACCAACTCGACCCCACGCCCACGGGTGATGGTCGAATCGAGCACGTCGAGTACGGTCGCCGTGCCGGGGGCAGGAACGCTGATGATGCGAGAAACGGGCACGTCCCCGAGCCGGTCTTGCACCTCGCCGATGGTGCGGAAACGAGATCCCGTTAACGTCGCGGTCGCCATGCGTTCTCCTCGGCGGTCATTCAACTTGTACCCGGTTCGCAACCCGCTCTCAACCCCGCTCGTTCGCCAGCCGCTTCTCCCACTCGCTCAGAAGCTCAATGAACGCCGGGTTCGGGCGGGCTTGTTGGCGGTGGGTGCGGACGAACGCCAGCGCCTCGTCCCGTGACCAACCGTGCCGTTTCATCAGGTAGGCGGTGACGACCATCACACTCCGGCTCACTCCGTTCATGCAGTGAACGTACACCACCCGGTTGGCCGACCGGTGTTCCTCGACGAACGCCACACGTGCGGCCAGCCATTCCAGACTGGGGGCGGGGGCGGCATCGCGGGTCGGGTGCCACTCGTGAACCGGCGTGCGGTACGGGTCGTCCTGTTCGCACAGGTTGAGCGTGGCGTGCGTCCGCCACGGCGGGGAAGCGACATGCCCGCCGACGTACAGGCCGGGTTCGACCTCGGCGTAGTTCGGCGGCTCGCGGGTGAAGTGCCAGACGGCCAGGTAGACGACGGCGAGGAGGACCAACGGAACGGCCCCGACGAGCGGCCAGAGCCACTTGCGTCGGGGCGCGGGGCGGGGCGTCGCCGGGGTCACTTCTTGCGGGCCAGCTTCATCGTCGGGCAGTGGTTGGGCGACGGCTTGCCGTTCTCCCACGCCTCGCCGCTGAACTCGATGTGGTCGTCGTCGATGAACTTCAGCGTGCCGCCGTGCATGTGCATGTCCTTCGCCGGGTCCAGGTTGGTGCCGCCGACGAAGTCGAACTTGATCGAGTCCTTCGGCGACTTCGGGTCGGCCTTCATCTTCGGCTGGTTGCCGAGCGCACAGTAGTGCGTCATCACCAACTCGCCCTTGTCCAGGTGGTACACCGACACCATCTCCATCGGCTCGCCGGGGAAGAGCGTCTCGTGGACCACGCTCCCGCCGCCGGTCAGCTTGATGACCGACACCACCTTGTCCGTCGGCTTGCCGTCCTTGTCCGCCTCCACCCACGTGCCGGCCAGCTTCTTCAGCTTCTCGAACCCGGCGTGCGTTTCCACCTTCGCTTCGGCCTTCGCCTCGGCTTTGGCCTTCTCATCGGCCCGCACGCCCAACCCGGCCGCCAGCACCACCAGCCCGCACAACAGGAATCGTCGCGCCATGTCGCACACTCCCGCAAGGGTGAACGGGTACGCCCCACACTCGGGGAGTGTACCCGTGTTCCCTATCGGCACGGCGGGGGCGTGGGCTACACGGTGTTGCTCATCTGTACAGGTGGGGCGGGCGGCTGGGATGAATGATCGGTACGACCGGCACGCTACTTCCCGCTTAACTCTTTCACCAGTCCGTCGGCGTCGTACAGCTTCCGCAGGGCTTCCAGCACCGCCCGCGAGTGGACCGCGACGTGCCGCGCCTGCACCTCGGTGTACACGAAGTTCCGCACCAGCCCGTGCCGGTTGCGGTCGAAGTTCACCCCGACCAGCTCGCCCTCCCGGTTCAGCACCGGCGACCCGCTGTTCCCGCCGATGGTGTCGGCCGTGCTCACGAAGTCGAACGGCGTCTTCAGGTCCAGTTTGTCCTTCCCCTTCGCCCACCGCTCGGGCAGCTCGAACGGCTCGCGGTTCTTCATCGCGGCCGCGCGCTCGAACGCCCCGCCGAACGTGGTGTGGAACGGCAGCGTCTGCCCGTCCACCTCGTACCCCTTCACCACCCCGAACGCCAGCCGCAGGGTGAACGTCGCGTCCGGAGCGACCGACTTGGCGAGCGCCGCGAACCGCAGCTTGGCGATCTCCGCATAGGCCTGTCGTTCCACCTCTTCCACCTCGTCCTCGTACCTCTTGCGGAGCTTGCGGGCGTCGGCGTCGATCGCCTTCGCCAGCAGGATCATCGGGTCTTTGCTCTCCGCGATCAGCTTCGGCTCAGCGACCAGTTTCATGCGCACCTCGGGGTCGTACAACTCGCTGTTCACCAGTTCGTCCGCCCGCTTCGCCGGGTTCTTGCCGGCCAGCACCAGTTTCACCGTCGGGTGATCGCCGCCCAGGTTTTCGGCCAGGAACGTGAGCGACGCTTGCAACTTCGCCCGCTCCAGATCCTTGTAGATGGGTGCCGGGCTGAACAGGCCGAACTTGAGCGAATCGAGGTTGCTCTTGCGGTACTCCCGCAACCGATCGGGTGATTCCTTCGGCAGTTCGTCGGCCATTCGCACGCAGTGCCGGGCGATGGCGAACAGGTCCGAGTAGAAGGCGTGCCCGGTCTCGATCAGGGCGTGTTCCTTCTCGAACTCACGGTAAGTTTTCTGCACCTCGGCGATCTTCTTTTTCCCCGCCTCGTATTGCTGCTGGAACCGCCCGCTGCCGGGGGCTTGGTCCAGCAGGGTCATCGACAGCCCCATCTCCGCACCCGCCTTCTGCTTCAGAATGTCCGGGTCGAGCAGCCCTTGCAGTTGCCCGCTGAACGCCTTGCGGGCGTTCGCCACGCTGTGCAGGTTGGTGGCCGCCTGCCGGCGTTGCTCCGGCCCCTGGTCGCCGTACTGCGTCAGCGCCGCCTCCAGCGTCCGCAGGCGGTACAGCGTGTACGGCAGGGTGTGGTCCCGGCGGTGCTTCAGCTTGTCCAGCGTTTCCAGGCGGTTGGTGGTGCCGGGGTGCCCGGTCACGAACACCACGTCGTTCTCCTTCGGCCCCACGTCGCTCCACTTGAAGTAGTGCTCGCACTTCACCGGTTGGTCGTTCTCGTAGGCCCGGAAAAAGGCGACGTCCAACCCGTGCCGGGGGAACTCGAAGTTGTCCACGTCCCCGCCGAACGCCGCGATACCCGCTTCCGGGGCGAACACCAGCCGCACGTCGGTGTACTTCTTGCTGCGGTACAGGTGGTACGCCCCGCCCTGGTACAGCGTCACCACGTCCGAGCGCAGGCCGGTCTTCGTCAGGCTGGCGTTCTCCAACTCGCTCATCACGGCTCGGCGTGCGGCCGCCGCTTCGGCCGGCTTCATGTCCGGCTTCACCGCCGCGTTCACCTTCTCCGTCACGTCCTCGATGCTCTGGAGCACGTTCAGTTCCAGGTCAGGGCACTTGGCCTCGTCCTTCCGCTCCTTCGCGTAGAACCCGAGGGCGAACAGGTCTTTCTCCTTCGTGCTCATCTTCTGCAGCGCGTCGGCGGCGATGTGGTGGTTGGTCACGATCAGCCCGTCGGCGCTCACGAACCCGCCACTGCCCCCGCTGTTGAACCGCACGTTCGCCTTCATCGCCCGCTCCAGCCAGGCGTCGGTCAGGTCGAACTTGTGCTTCTCCTTGAGCAGTTCCTTCGGCGGGTCGTTCAGCAGCCACATGCCTTCGTCGGACCGGCCGAGCATGGGTGTACTCACGAGCAGGGCGAGGGCGAACAGGGCAGCGGAGCGCATGACGCGGCCTCGGAAACGGGGAGGGAATTGTAGTGGGAGCGGGTGGGAACCAGAGGGCACGCGGACGACGCGGATTTCAGCGCGGAAGGACGCGGATCAGACAGATGAAATCCTGTACAATCTGCGTTCGTCCGCGGTTCGATCCGCGTCATCCGTGTGCCGCTTTTCTCGAACTCACGGTCGCCCGCCATGCTCGCCAAACTGCGGTCGTTCGCGCTGGTGGGCATCGACGCGGTGCCGGTCGAGGTGGAGGTCGATTCGAGCGGCGGCACCGCCAAGATCATCCTTGTCGGGTTGCCCGAATTGGCGGTGCGGGAAAGCATCCACCGCATCGAGCGGGCGCTGGCGAATCTCGGTTACGCACGCCCGACCGGGCGGGTCATTATCTCCCTCGCACCCGCAGATTTGAGGAAAGAGGGTGGCGCCTTCGACCTGCCGATCGCGCTCGGCATCCTCGTCGCCACGCGGCAACTCACGCCCGAACAGCTCGCCGACTTCGCCAGTGTGGGCGAACTCGCGCTCGACGGCTCCGTGCGTCACGTCAAAGGGTGCCTGAGCGTGGCGATGGCCGCCCGCGAGCAGGGCATCAAGAAGCTGATCGTGCCGGCCGAGAACGCCCGCGAGGCCGCGGTGGTGACGGAAGAGGAGGTGTACGGGGTCACCAGCTTGGCGGAGGCGGTCGGCATCATCTCGGGTGCCGTCGAAGTCGATCCGGTGTCGCCGGGCATCGCCGAGATGCAGGCGAAGCTGAACCGCTACCCGGTGGACTTCGCCGACGTTCGCGGGCAGGAGTACGCCAAGCGGGCGATGGTGATCGCCGCGGCCGGCGGGCACAACGTGCTTATGTTGGATTCGGTTATTCCTCCCGGCGAAATCACGATGTAGCCCATTTCAGAAGAGCGATAGCCCCCTCTACGACGGCACTTCCCAAACTTGTTCCCCGAACGCTTCCCGGCCCTGGTGGCCTGCCCGCACCCAAGTGCCTTCCCACCGATTGAACGCCGGAGCGAGCGTGGGTAGAGTGTCGGGATGACGCCCGACCACGACCCCACCCTCACTTACCCTCCGGACGTCACCCGCACGGCCGACGGGGTGAACATCACCCGCTTGATCCCCGGCGACGGCACCCGCGCCGGTGGCCCCGCGGCCTCCGACACGCAACCCTTTGTCGCCGGGAACGACCCGGCCGCCAGCGACACCCCGCCGGGGTTCGTGATCGAGCGGGAGGTCGGCCGCGGCGGGATGGGGGTCGTGTACCTCGCGCGTCAGACCGGGCTGAACCGGCCGGTCGCGCTGAAGTTGATCCAGGCGGGGGATAGCGGCTCGGCCCTGCGGTTCCTGGCCGAGGCCGAGGCGATGGCCGCCGTCCGCCATCCCAACGTGGCCGAGGCGTACCAGTTTGGCGAGCACCACGGCCTCCCGTTCCTGGCGCTGGAATACTGCCCCGGCGGCGACCTCTCCGCCAAGCTGAAGGCGGGTACCCAAGGGGCCAAAAACCGATTCCACACAGCGGGCCGCACGTCGAGGCGGCAACGGAGATTTGTCTTGCCGTGTGATTCTTGGGAGGGTAAGTTTACCACCTCAAACGTGCTCAAGGCAAACGCCTATGCCAGCAAACTTCTGGTGGGTCATCCCGTCGATCGGAAGCGTGTTCGGCCTCTTTGCGTTCATTACAGCATTTATTTACTATGGGTACCGGGAATCGCTCCGAGCGAAGTACAAAGCACTTGAAGGGGTTAAAGACCCTGAGACAAGATACAAAATCCTACGTGAAATTATTGGACGCTATTCTCCTCAAATCGACAACCTGAGAGTTGCTGATAAAGTCCGCCAGCTTGAGCTACAAGCGAATAACGACTTGCGCAGATTTCGAATGATCGTTGTGTCTGGAACACTACTAGGCATCGCTCTGATTGCTTGCTCTTTGATTGTTGCAGTCACAACGGGTGGACACACTGAAACTCCTAGAACAGACAAGGATCGAACAAAAGACAGCACCAGCGGACTCAAAGATCCTCAGATCCGACTCAGTAATGTGGCTGGCTTGCAAATCCTTCGAGATAAAGATGGCAACGCTTATGCGCCAAGCAGTTGGCTCTATGCCACCGATCAACGCGATGTGGCCTACAGGGCATTTTCAGTCGATATTTCGAAGGTGTCAGATCACGACGTACTCATCATCCGGTCTGTCCGACTCCACTTGAAAAGACTTGACAATATCAAAGCAGTTGGAGTTACAGTCAGCCCGCCATCAAGTGTAACAAGGGCTCTGATTTTTCAGGCCGAGTTACAACACGACTCTACTGTTGTCGAGTGTAAATATAAAAGCTCTGAAGAATTCAAGAATGAAATGATACTTTTATCAAATGACATTCCAATATTGAGATGCAACGTGGTCGTTACGCGATCTTCGAAATTTGGCGAACTGTTACCCAAAGACGAATCTCCTTTCACAAATGCGATATGGGACGCATCTATTGAGGTTGAGTCGGAAGACACCAAATCAGGCAAAAGACACGCGGTACGTTCTGAAGAATCAGTACGTGTATACGTATCGATTCCTAGTCACGACAGTTAACATTACCCAAAGCCTAGGGAGAGGGGAAGCATCTTGCCCCTCCGACCGGAACAGATATTTATCCTCAAAGATCCCTGATTGTTGGGTTTGATGTTTTCCCATACCCCGCCGGAAGCGTTCCCACGCAACCACCGCCGCCGGAAGCGAGGAAAGCGCTTGGGATCTGGGCCGACAACAGCAACCTGAGCTGTGGGGATGTGAGTATCTCCCCTTCCTGAGGGGATCGTGCGGTGGTGTGGGCGGTTTCAACAGAGCCGCTAACCCAATCGTACTCCCAACGGCATCGCGTACACCACCCGCGTGCCGGCGCTCGTTTTCGTCACCGACAGGCAGGCGACCCCCGCCCGGTTCAGCCGGCCGATCTGCTCGCGGGCGTCGGCGTCGGGCAGCGTCGTCTCGATTGGGGTGTGGTGCCGCGGGAGACGCTGGAGCATCATCGGGTTGTTCCGATGCCGCTCGTGGGCCGCTCGGACGCGGGCGGAGCGGAGGAACCGCTGGACCGGAGTCATCGGCGAGTCTCCTGGGGGAAAGGAACGAGTATACCCGGCCATCCTCACTTCACCCGAACGCCGACCACGACGACCGAAGTACACGCCGGCACGTTCATCCCGTTCACCACCGTCGCCGGGGTGGTCGTCACCCGAAGCACGCCGAGCGCCGTAACGGTCTCGTCTCGGTCGATGTCCACCGTGCCGAGCAGTTGGACGCCGAACTCCACGTCACCGATTTCAACCCCCGTCGTCGTCCACCCGGCGAACGTGGAGGGCGGCTGGCTGGCCGGGCACGTCACCCGCACCACCTGGCCGTGGAGACTGGCGGCATCGCCGACGGTCATCTTGTCGAGCGGCAGGGCCGGGCCGTTCGGCAGCGCGTGGGCGACGGCGAGCAGTAGTGGGAGCATTCGGGAATCGTACCCGCGAGCGGCGGGCACATCAACGGTCGGAGGATCGTGGTAGCCGCCAATCGTTCAATTAATACAATTACCGTGCGTTTCTTCAACTTTCCGCACGGAGTTCCCGCCATGCTCCCCCACCGAAACCCGCTGTTGGCTTCCGCCAAGTCGATCACGTCCGTCAGCGTCGAATACACCGCCCGCGGCCGGCGGGTCTCCAAGTCGTTCATCGGTCCGGCCGCCCTGCCGAGGTCGCGGGCCTTCTACAACGCGAAGCTCAAGGCCGGGGCCGACCCGAGGATCGTCGCCGCGAACCGGGCGCATCCGTAAAGACCCACGTATCGCCGAATGCGCGACGCCCGGCCGGAAGGTCGGGCGTCTTCGTTTCCCACGAAGAATGCTGGCGGTCGCTGACGAATGTGGGTAGCTTTCTCTCATGCTGTCTTCTGTGGACGGCGGGCAGGTTGGAAAGTTGATTGCCGGTCTCGGGTGCGAGAAACGCCCTGCAAACCAGCAGAACAACGCCTTCATGGAGATCTAGTTAACATGAAAAAAGTTATCGTCTTCGGTCTCGTGGTTGGCGTGATTCTATCTGTGACTGTCACAGCCCTGTTCGTAATCGTCATGCCGTCCTTCGTCACTAGCCGCGGCGGGGTGAACTCAGAGGGCGTAACTCCCACCACGAGCGAAGCCGGGTTTAAGCCGTCGGACACCACGCCGGCAGTCAAGACCGAATCCCATCCGGTTGTGAAGTCCAGTGACCAGCCTGAAAAGATGGCTCCTGATACTCCTGACGAAATTCAAGTCAGCTTGGCCGACGCGAAAGACGCTCTCCTGAAATCGGGGTTCACCTCTCGGAATCCGACTACTCAATCGGATGGCGGTATCGTGTACTCCTATGAGAAAGACGCGATGTACTACGCGGTGAGTAGCATCAAGGACAAAGTGGCCGCAATCATGTTGGCCATCATTACTGATGAGATCAAGGCCCCTAACATGGCCGAGTTCAAGCGGACGGCAATAACCCTCGTCAGAGTCGTGACCACAAAAGAAATGCCAGCCGAGTACGCAGAGGCTATCGACGCTAGGAAGGACTACTTCGGAGTCATAGGCAACTACGTCGTAAGCGTGGAAGAGAAGAAACCCGAAGGCAGATATCAACTCGGCCTCATGTATGCTTCTCCCCAGAAACGCAAGGCCCTAATCAAGTGAACAATGAGCCGGGCGCGAGACCCCCGGCTGTCTCGGGCCGGGGGTCTTCGTTTCCCGTCACTTTCGCGGGCGGAAGGCCGACAGCGCTTCCCAGTCGATGGTGGTCGTCGGTATCCCGCCGTCCGCACGCTCGTTCGTCACCAGTCCGTCGGCGTCGTGGTCGGCTTCTTCGCTCGCGTTCGCCGTCACTCCGCCGCCGAACGCCGACAGTTCGCCCCAGTCGATTGTTTGGGTCGGGATCGGTTCCATCTTCTGCCGTCGGGCGTTGGCGGCGGGGACGTACCCCGGCGGGTCGTCGTCCAGCCGGCGGGCGGAGCAGAACTTGCACGGGCAGTCGTCGTTCATCGCAGGTCTCCGGAACGAGGTCGGGCGAAGGAAACACTTGGAGGGAGTTGGTTCGTTACGGGCATTCGGCGTGGATGTCCTCCGGTGCCCCCGTCGCCGGGTGGTGTCGTTGGTGTTCGCCGGTCGCCCCTGAACGCCTCACGCTCGCCCTGATCGGTCGTCACGCAGATGCCGGTATGTAGTCAGCACGGCGTCCGTTCTCGTGGGCATGAAAAAACCCGCAGCCACAAGCTGCGGGTCCAAAGAGAGAATGCCGTGAGTACCCGGCACACCCTATGTAGTGTCACGCCCGATATTTTTCGGTCAGGCGGCGGATGATGTCGTCGGGCGTGACGTGCAGGCGGTTGATCGCTTCGACCAACGCCTTCACCTGCTGCTCGCGGGTCACTTTCCGGCTCGGCAGGCGGAACCCCATCCGCTTGAGTGTGGCGTGGTCGGTGATGCCCTTCGACACCGCTTCGACCAGTGCATCCTGGTTCACCGGGATGGCACAGCAGGCGTACTCAAGGAGCATCCCGCCCTCGATCACCGCCTGAGCGTTCTTCCAGCTTGGGTTGCGGCTGACCTCTTCTTTAGTCGGGCTTCGCACCAGGGTGGGCAGGAAGCCGATGCTCTTGCCCTTCAGGATGCCCTCCTGCGTCATCTGCCAGCACGCCCGGCTGATGTCCGTGGCTTCGCTGTAAATCGTCTTCGCCTTCAACCCTCCCGGAACCCGCTTGATCCACTGCGCCTTGCCCACGGGTAGCTCGTCGTACTTGTGGGCGAAGGTGACGATGGGGTTCTTCTGGAAGAACGTCAGGTCCATGCCTTTCGCCAGGATCACATCCCCGTCCCGGTCCACGGTTTCGCACGACACCATGCTGACGTCCGCCCGCTCGCCCTTCACCAACTCAGCGTCGGGGGTGCTGCTCTTGCGGCTCAGCTTGCGGTGTTCGGGCGGGAGGGTCCGCATCACGGCGTCAACTTCACGGGCGACGGCTTCGGGCAGGGGGATGCCCAGGCTTTTGCACTCAACGAGGTTCTTCTTCATGTCGTCTCCAGTAGTAGGTTGCACCGGCAGTACGGGTGGCGGGGTGGAGTTTTGACCTCGGCGTACACGCCCGTGCCGTCCGTCACGAAGATGCCGTCGAGGGGGAGCGTCTTGCCGCTCAGCGGCTTGCACAACGGGCAGGCGTCGTCGCTCAACAGCCAGGTCTTCCCGGTCACGACCCCGCTCTCTTCGGCGGTGATCATCATGGCGTTGTGCTGCCCCCGCGAGGCTTCGGTCGCCGCGATGGTGAACGCCCGGTGGTTGCTGGCGTTCTCGAACACCTTCTGCACTCGCCGCATCATGGCGTTCTTCACGTCGCCCTCCACCAGCCCCTCGGTAAGCTCCTTGCGGAGTTGGGCGAGGGCGTCGGTGATGTCCTTCGCGGTGGTCGCGTTCGTCTCCCGGCAGAAGTGCAGGGTGGCTTGGTTCACCCCCTCCTTCAGCCTCGGCTGCACCGTGTCGAACATGCTGGCGGACAGGCTGAGGGCGGATGCGGTCTGCTTGGCGGCGGTGTCGAAGTAGTGCCGGATGACCGGCTGTATCTCCCCGAACATCACGTCCGCCCAATGACGGGCGTCCAGCGTCAGCCGCTCGTCATCGCTCTTGGTGGCGACCTCCGCATCGAGCATCTTGAGCGTCTTGGTGACGGCATCCGCTTGGTGGCGGAAGAACCGCTTCAACGCCTTCACCAGCAGGGTGGGTGATTTGAGGGTGAGGGTGCCTTTGGCGGCGGTGTGTGCCTTGCAACACTTGGCTGGGTCGGTCGGCTTGCTCACCCCGATGCCAAACTGGTGGTATTCGGTGCCGTCCGCCCCGGTATCGTGCCAGTTCGCCAGGAAGGTGTCGTGGTCGCTGGCGGTGGGTCCGGCGAGCGGGTCTTGGGTGTAGACGTTGGTCTGGTCGATGCCGGTGACGACGACATAGTGACCCGTGTCGCCGCTCTGAACCGGGCAGATCACCGGGCATCCGGCGTCGGTGCTGAGGGCGAGGTCATCCAGCGTGAGATCTTGCTTCGGGTAGCAGTTCAGCCCGCACGCTTCGAGGTATTCGAGGATGTGCGGGACGGCGGTGCCCTGTTCGTTCGTGCCGAGTGCTTCGATGAATTCGGCTTCGGCGTCATCGCCCACGCCGAAGTAAGCGCACACGGCGTGGGTGGCTGCCGCCCCGCAGTCGTAGTAGTCACGTTGACGAAAGTCCGGCACGGTGAGGAGCGTCGGCTCCGACGCCTCCTCTACCTGTTCGGCTTCGGGCATCGCCTTCGGGCTTGGTGCTACTTCCTGGGGTTGATCTTCGGGCTGCTGCTGGGTGGGTGGTGTTGCTTCTGGCTTCACGGGCAGCAAGGCGTCCGCCTCCTGCGGATTGAACCCGTAGATAATGGTGCATTGCGCCAGTGCCGCCTCGCGGGGCAGTTGCCCGCCGTAGTAGGCGGTTTGGAGTGCCTGAATCGCCTGCGCCTGCTGCGTGCGGTCCACCGGCGGATCGCTGGCTGGAGGTTCTGGTGTCTCTAATTGTTCCTCGAAGGCGGTCGCGGGCAGCACCCCGCTCGGCAGCAACGGCTCTCTCGCCCACGCCTCGCTGGTGTACCCTTCCTTCACCCGCACTTCGTCGCGGGTGACGACCTGTTGTGACAACAACATCTGCACCTTCTGAAGCTCGAAGGAGTCGTCGTCCGGCACCACGTTGTCCGCCTCGAAGAAGAGGCGGGTGTCGAAGTAAGGCACCAGTCGGTCGTTCAGCTTCTGCACGTTGCCCTCGATTCTGGGCTTGAGGCAGTCGGCTGCCAGGGCGTAGATCGCCGCCTCCCTGGTGCTGCGGTTGCTCGATGACCCAAGTTCGAAGATGTCGGGCGGAATGTGGAAGCAGTTGCAGATGACCGTCTTCAGCACCTGATACACCTGAAGCTCAGCCAAGTCCTTCGCCGGGAAGTTGAGCGGCTGGAGGTTCATGGTCCCGTCCACCACGATGGGACCGCCGTTCCCCTGCCCCTGATACCGCTGGTAATACTCCTTCGCCACCCGCTCCGCTTCCAACGGGCTGATGCTGTCTTTGATGGAGATCACCGTGTCCGGGCGACCCTGATTGCTCAGGTAGTTGTCGAGGTAGGAAAGCTCTTTGGCTGAGATCTCTCTGCGTCCCCACGCCCCCCGGAGGGGCGACATGCCTTCGCCATACGGGTCGAGCGGGTTGGCGTACTTGAAGTGCAGGACTTCCTTCAGCTTGTAGGTCTGGGCACCCTCCCCCTGCCCGAACAGCCACCCGCTGATGCGGTTCCGCTCGTCCCGCTGGGGATGGACCAAGAACGACGGCAGGTAGTGCAGTTCGTCCGGGATGCCGAAGGTGTTGAAGCGGACGTGCCAGTAGCTGTTGCCGGTCAGGTCCAAGTCGATCTGCGTGTGTTCCAACAGGTCGTGCTTGTTGTGGTAGTCGTTGCCGTGGTTCAGCAGGTTCAGCAGCGGGTGTTCGACCACTTCCTTGATGTCGGTGCCGAAGTGCTTCTTCCGCAGGTGGCGAAGCTGCTTCTGCTCGACGGCTCTGGTGGCGTGCCTCGGCTGACGGTCGCCTGGGTCGGTGCGGACGTACAGGCGGATCGGCACCCGGCTGATCTTCTGGGCGATGAGGCTCACGCAGGCGTACACGATGTCGTCGTAAGCCTGGGTGAGATCGAGTTTGGAGGGTTCTTTCTGCCCGTGGAAGGCGTCGTAGGTGCCGCTCAGGGTGCCGCCGCCGAGGGGCGACCACCACCCCTTCGCAGCCGCCTCCCGCAGTAGTTTGGCGAACCGCTCCTGGGGAGTCGGCTTCTTGGCTGGGGTCTTCTTGGTGGTATTGGGCTTCCGCTTCGGTGCTGACATGCCCTATCTAGTTCGATGGGTGGCATTTCTCCTCCGGTCTTCAACTCGCGCCGATGGTGCTTTCAATCCCCTCGAATTGGGTGGTCAGAGTGGCGACCGCCTGATGCTTGGCTTGCTCAGCCGCTTGGAGGGCGAGGTGTGCCGTCACGGATTCCCGCACGAACTGGTTGAGGATTCGGCGTCCGTGTTCGAGTGGTGTGAGTTCGCTCTGGCTGTTCCACCCGTGGTATGCGGCGAACGCCGTGATGAAGGCGTCGGCTCTGTCGTCGGGGATGGGCAAGGTGTAGGTGATGTTCAAGATCGCTCCTTATGAGTAGAGAGGTATTTTGTATTTGGTCCCTGCCACCATCACATCGACCCAACCAACGGGCGTGGTGGTGTTGCTCGGTGCGGTGGTGGTGTTCGGGAATGAGGGTAGTCCGCCCTTGCTGATCGCAAACACTGTGTTGCCCGCTGAGTCCTGCCACTGCTGTAGGTCGGCGGTCTGGGACGCTTCTCCCCGCACCCTCAGCCCAACGTTCGACGCTGAACCGGGGTGACATGTGATGCCGTCAGCCGGAAAGGTGAAGCGTGTGAACCCCAGCACTCCGACGTAAGCACCCCATGCCGTAATGCGGATGCCGGTGGCGGTCTCGATCTGCCCGTTGCACAAGAACGAACCGTCCGGGCTGAACCGCGACCCCACACCACCGCCAACCGATTGCACGGTGAGCGGGTAGTAGCCGTTCTCGCCATACACCACCAACCCGCCGTCCTTGTCGATTGCCGCTTTCGTTGTGCCGTTTGCACGCTTCCACTGCGTCAGGTCGGCGGTCTGCCCGGTCGCGGCATTGACGGTGATCGGCGTGGTGCTGGCGACGGGAGCGGTGGCAGTCTGTGGCTGCGTGAACGTATTGGCGGTGTCGGTCTGGGCGAAGCGGGACAGTGCGAACGCCGTGGCGTCCACCCACACCCCTTTGACGCCTGCGGAGAAGTTGAGCGGACTGGTGGTGCCATTGGAGTTGGCTGTCACCTGAGTGCGGGTGATGGAGTTGGCGGCGGTGTGGTAGGTGGCGACCCCACACTCCCACTCGTTCCCGCCTCCGCCCTCGATCACATAGTACGTCTGCTGGTTGTCCGAAAGGACGCTGGCGAAGGTGCGGCAACCCGCCACCGCCCCGGCGAACACGATGTCGCCGGTCCCGGTGCTGGTGCTGGTCTCCTTCACTCGGTCGAAGAATGCTGGCATACGCTATCTAGATATTTCATGCTCGGATTCCGCCCCATCTCCACCGCCCCTCTCTCCCTCCCCACCGATGTCCTCATGTGCCTCCACGCCTCTTTGGACGTGACCATCCGCCTTGCGGCTGCCCTTGCCCTGTCTGAACGGCTGGGAGTTGTTGTTGGCGTGGACTTGAGGTTGGCGGCTGCGGTTGATGTGTCCGAACGGCTGGGCTGCGTGGTGAGTGTAGACACCCACCTGAGCGGATCGGTCGTCCGCTGTTAGCCGCTCTAGTTCTGAGCGATCTCCGTCTTCCACACCACCAGGGTGTTACCCGAACTCGCGGCAACCACCTTGATCTTGTACTCCTCGCCCAGAGCGAGGGTGGCGGTGACGCCCGCCGGGATGGTGCCCCGGTAGTTGCCGTTGGTGGAAGCGACGTAGTTCAGGTTGAAGGTGGCGACGGAGGCGTTGGCGGCGGTGAACAGGGTGCCGGTGACGGTCGCCGCGTTCTGGTAGGTGCCGGTGGTGTTGTCGATCAGTCCCGTCAGGGTGATCAGGTTGTCGGAGCCGATGGAGATCATGCGGGTATCTATCCCCGTAGCCCCTCAAATAGCTTCTCCCGCCACTCCCTCTCACGTCTTTCGTCGGGCGTCTCTTGCGGCTGTTCTTCGGCGTCTGGGTCTTTGAGCGTGCGGAACAGCTTGTTCGCCTGAATCGCCAGTTGGCTCAGGGCGTCCACTTGGTCGTCGTGCGTACCGCCTGGGAACTCTGCCATTTCCAACTTCAACTCCTCCACCCACGCCTTCCCTTCGGGCACATGCACCTGCCCCGCGTCCAACTTCTTGCCCAACATGTCGGCACGGACTTCCTTGCTCCCATCCGGTCTGATGCCCTTCACCGGAAGTCTCTGGAACCGGCACTCTTCGATCACCAGCCGCTGAAAGGCAACGTCCTCGACGTAGATCACCCTCGGCTGAAGGCGGGCGTAGATGTCGGAGATCGTCGGCACCAACTTGATGCCGGGAATCCGCTCGCGGTGCAGGTCGAGCAGGTAGATGTCGCCGGTGCTGTACACGTCGGCGGTGACGATCACCGTCCAGTCCCCCTTCACACTGATGGCGAGGTCCACGCTGCCCAAGCGGATGCGCTCGCCTTCGGGGAGCGTGGTGTAGGTCTTCAGCAGTTCCGGGTTCAGGGAGGCGTCGGCGGTGCCGGGTGCTTGGTTATACTGCGCCTCGAAGCTTCTCCCGCTCTCGGCTTTCTGTGCGTTCACCTTCCTCTGGGAGTGCAGTTGGGGGCAGAGCAATTCGCCCTGCTCGGTGCGGGGATCGGTCCAGCGCGTGCTGGTGTACGGGCACCTGCCGTACTCCATCGGGAGAATCAGCTTGCACCAGTTGCCCTCCTTGTCGTTCTTCAGGATGTGCCCAGCCAAGTCCTGGCTGGTGGTCCGCTGCATCACCACGATGCGGAACCCTCGCTGAGGTGTAATGCGGTTGGAGAACGCCTCCGAGTACCACTTGATGACGGCTTCCCGCTGCGGGCGGGATTCGACCTCGCGGACGTTGTGCGGGTCGTCCACGATGGCGAAGTTGCCCCGCTCGCCCGTCACGCCCGAATCGATACTGGTGGCGAGCCGGAAGCCGGTCTTGTCGTTGTCGAACCGGCGTTTGGTGTCTTGGTCGTCGCTGATGCGGAAGACGTGGCGGTAGTAACTCTGGTACAGGTCGCTGCCGATGATACGGCGGCACTTCATGCTGTCGCGTTCGGACAGGCTCAGGCTGTGGCTGGCGAAGAGAAAGCGGTCGCTGGGGTGGGTGGTCCACCACCAGCACGGGAACATGACGCTTACCTTCAGGCTCTTGGCGCAGCCTGGTGGCATACAGATGAGCAGGTTCTCGATGTCCTCAATGTGGGCAAGGTGGTCGCAGATGGCATCGACGTGGTAGCCGTCCACGAAGGGGACGGAGGGTTCCACGACGTTCCAGAACTCTTTGACGAACCGCTTGAGGTCGCGGCGGGACGCTTCGGCTCTGACCGCCGTGATGTGTTCGGGTGTTAGTTGCACGTCCTAGATAGGGGGCGTGCTGCGAAAACGATAGTTCGGGAGGTTTTAGTGAGCCGGTGAATCCGGGAGAATGGCACATGGCGGTCACTCAGCATTTGATGCTGAGTGACCACCGTCCTAATCAGATACTAGCGGTTGATTTGTTCGTAAGAAGTTACAGTCACTTCCTTGACTCCTTTACGGTTGTAGCAACCGTAGTCTGCATTTGCTTTCGCATCCTTCAAGGCATCTTCTTTAGTATCTCCGACGCCGCTCGTCGTTGATTCATAGCCGTCGTTGCACTTGTATTTGACATTGCATCGCCACCCCGCTTTCGCAGCCAAGACGGGAAAGTTATCGCCTGCGTTTGCAGTTGTATAACCGTACAGACTGCAGTTGCCGATCCCGTACTGCTTGAGACACATGTTGTAGGCTTCATTTGCCCTTTCATACGTCGAGTACGGCGAGCCGAGGTACTCGCGGAAATTACCAGTTGAGGTCGCTCGGAAGGTCACATGCCACGTTGCGAAACCCGCGACTGACGACCCGGACTCCGTGAGCATATAGTTCGGAGAGGTGAGCGGAGTCACCATCCCCTGTAGGGGAAGATAACTGCCAGACGGAATCGCATACCCCACCGTCGGATACCCGTAGGTGCCTTGAATAGTTGTGCAAGTAGGAAGGGGGGGCTGGTTAACACATGCTGCCTTCTTGCGCCAGAATGCAGTCGCTTCGCTTGTTGAAAGCAGGCAGAGAGCTATCGTCATCGAGAAGATCGCCAGGCGATTCATTGAGGCACCTCTGGTGTTGTTTAGAGATAATTGTAGTGATTGTACGTATCTCCATCCAAGAACTACTTCACCTTCTTCAGGGACCAGTGCTGACACTTGTTTCCGTTCGAGTCCCACATCTGGATGTCAGTGCCTGCACGGTCTAACTGATTTGCATCAGCATCGATCACTTTCCCAGTCGCCACATTGCGAATCTGGACATACGTCTCACCTGTTAGATCTGTTACCCCAGGCGGCTTGCCATCCAAAGTAAGAATTTCAAACAGATACACCGGCGGTATCTCCTTCCCTTTCGGATCTCCGAACTTCAATCTCGCGCCGTTGTCCATAACTCGCGTCGGATCAGCTAAGACGGACAAACCGTTTTCGCATGAAACCAATCTGAATTTCCCGGTCCCATCGCCTACGAATTCAAGAAGCCATTCTTGATTCGGGTGGTTGTTGCTTGTCCAAAGCTGCAAGCGGTGTTCTTGAACTTTCTGCTTGTGCCGAGTCGTGTCGTTGTCCAAGACCGAGCCGTTTGCTCGATTCGTTATTCTCACTGTATCTGCCATTTTCCTTCCCCTGTTCGTGGGTTTCGCTGTTGCCCGGTGAAGGAGTACCCCGAAAGTCGCCTCAACGGAAATCTGACGCATCTGACTAGCCAGAATAACCGTTGCAACCCAAACCCTTGCCTGAACAGGTTTTGCAGACCTGCTGCATGCTCGCCGAACTCGCACATTTAGGCATGGGTGCTTCCGTTTGGCCAGTCCCAACGCCTGTACCGTCGCAACCGATCCCTCAACTCGACCGCCGCCGCATCGCTGAGGAGATGATCCCGGTAGGGGTAGGTTTTCCGAACGCGCACGGCGGTCGGCGTGTTCGTTTGGTACGGACGCATTTGGAGTTGGTGGAGGGCTTCATATCCGTGGCGCAAGGCTTTCAGTAGGGCGACAGAAATGACCCTGCACCCTGTCGCTTCGAGATAGGCACGCGCCGCCTCGAACGACATCCCCTTGCTGCACACGTCATCGATCACCAGCACCGTCTTTCCCGAACACAGTGGGCTGCTGGCATACCGCTCGGTTCCCCGCTTGAGGGGGTTGGGGTTCAGGCGGATGGTGCGCAGTTGGTTCAGGTGATCGACGGTTGCACGGCTCGTTTGGGATTTCGTCGCGGTGGTGTGGCGGACGATGAGATCGGGGATGTAGTTTCCCCGGAAGCACTTGGCGAACCGCGTGACGGGTTCGATGAGGACTTCTGGAAAATCTCCCTGCGAATGGCACGGATACGACGTGATGTAGTTGATGTTCTCGTAGAGTCCCGTGAAGTACAAGGTGGAGCAGAGATACTTCGCCCAGAACTGCTCGTCGTGACCGTACTCGTCCTTGATGTTGCGCAGGAAGTCTCGACTGTACTCGGCGTGCGGCTCGTACATCGTGCTGAAGGTTGCGAGCGTGCTGGATAGCTCTGCTTTGTTTTGGATGAACGCCTGCCCGATGCCGTCTCCGAATCGATTGACGAGCGACTGAAGTCCCTTCTGACCCAGCCCGTGGAGCGATCCGAAACCCAATAGCGCAACGGCAAAAGGAATCTCGTCACCGATCTCCGGTGCTTCCAACGCATCGAACAGGCTCGGTTGCGCCATTTCTCATTCTCGAACTATGCCGCTCATTAGCCGACCGCTTCCGTTGGGGGTAGCCCAAGTCCAACGGAGAAGGTTAAATTTTGTACACTGAACAAGCCGTGAGGCTAAGGTCAGTAGGCAGCGGGTGAAACCACCCATCCTCTCTAATCGTACCAGCAAGCGGGCGGATGGGGGGGAGAAATGCGTGCCTCGTGAGCGCACGTCGTACTAACAGCCACTCCGATCCCAACAACCGGAATGGCGGGCGAACGCTGTCAGCACCGATTTGGGAAGCCTTCAGTACCGCATGGACGGCGGCGGCTGCGTGGTCGTAGTCATGGTGTAGAACATCGGCGGCTTCGGGAGGTCGGTCGGCTCTTCGGGGGCGTGGGGACTGCCGCCCATGTCCGTTTTCGCCCCGTGATGTTCGGCACCCGCGTAGACCGTCTCGACGCACACAGCCGTGCCGAGAGCAACCACCACCCACCGCCGCCAGCAGCCACTGCATCGATCAAATTCCCAGAACATGACGCATCTCCGATGACGTAGAATCTGCCGTATTCTACTCATCAACTGCCACAGGCGTCTCAGAGATGCTACCAGCCAGGGCTGCGGAAAGTGCCTGGATCACTTCAAACCACTGTTCGCGGTCGAACGTCACCCGGATGCTCGGCTTGTCCCAGCGGTCCAACACCAGCACCACCCGCCCGCGTTGATCGCTCTCTTCCGGCGGCAGAACGGTGAACGGGGTGGGGGTGGTGTTCGCCAAGTAGACTTCCAACGGCTTGCTTCGGCTGCCCATCGTCGCTCCTTGTGGTTGAGGGTTCTTGCCACCCCTGAGACATTGGGGGTGTTTAGCCACAAGGCATTGGGCAGGGGTTTCTCCCCCTTCTATCACGGCAGAGTCGCCATGCCCTTGCACTCAGCGATGATCGGTGGCGTTCAGGTGCCCGGCTTCCGATACGTCGTCTACGGGCAGACTCGCGGGTTCGTGAGTACGCACCGCACCAAGCGCGCCGCCCTCCGCTCCCTTGCCAAAGACGCCCGGCGGCGGATGAAGGAAGGGCAAGCGTCCGATGCGCTCGTCTACTTCTGGCGGGGCGGTTGGGTGGAGGTCATGATCAGCAAAAGAAGTTAACTTGCGTTATACTTCGTATCCGATATAATGGATATGGGTGATATGATAAATAATTGACTATTGAAATGTGATCTGGGTTCGACTAAAATCCTCAACCACCGCAGTTGAGGATTAGCCGGATGAAACGCCATTCCACTTCTCTGCGAAAATCAGGAACACGGCTCGTCGTGCTGGTCGCCATCGTGTCAATTTTCCTTCTGGCGTGGTCAGTCGTGCTGACTCTCCTCTCGATGTGGTGTTAGTCTGGATGACGGAACTCGAACTCCCCCGCGAAGAGGCTCGCCAGGAATGAAATTAACGCGCTGCCCGTGCGGCTTCCTGGGTGATGCGAAACACCAGTGCAAGTGCAACCCAATGGCGGTGGAGAAGTACCTCGGCCGCATCTCAGGGCCGCTGCTCGATCGCATCGACTTGCACATCGAGGTGCCGGCGGTGCCTTACGAGGAGCTGAGCAAGAAGGCGGACGGCACGAACAGTGGCGTCATGCGGGAGCAGGTATTGGCCGCCCGGCGGGTGCAGGACGAGCGGTTCGGCGGGGGCGGCATGACGAACGCCCGCATGAGCCCGAAGCAACTCCGCGAGCACAGCGAACCGGACGCCGACGGCCGCCAGCTCATCGCCGCCGCGATGGACGACCTGGGACTGTCCGCCCGCGCCCACGACCGCATCCTGCGGGTGAGCCGCACCATCGCCGACCTGGAGGGCAGCCCCCGCGTCTCCGCCGGCCACCTCGCCGAAGCCATCGGCTACCGCACCCTCGACCGCAAGCTGTGGAAGAGTTGACCGACGCCCGGTTCAGGCCGTCACCCCGTCCCTTGATCCCACGGCCCACCCGCACCACAGGTTGAACAGGAGACGGGGGTGCGGAGCCACTTCTCTTCGGAGCTCCAGCGATGTTTCGCACGGCCGCCCTGGTCCTCATCACCCTCGCCGCCCCGCTGTTCGCCCAGCCGCCGGGGCCGACCGGCGACTGGCCGATGGACCGCATCAAGACCAAGTTCGGGGCGGTGTATTCCGGGCTGATTCTGGACGAGTACGGCGACGTGGTGAAGTTCCGCATCGTCAACCGGCCGCCCGGTCGGCCGACGGTCACGCTCACCACCACCTTCACCACGTCCGAGATCGACAAGGTCACCCGCCTGACCGACGACGACCGCAAGAAACTCCGCGAGCGGCTGGCCGCCCTGGACGCGGACGCCGGCGGGGCGGGGGAGCAGGAGCGGATCGGCGGACTCGAGTTCACCCCGACCGACTGGCTGGGCAAGGAGAAGGGCGGCAAGCGGTACGACGCCGACCAGTTCGTGCTGGTGTCGGGCGCCCAGGACGACATCACCCGGCGGGCGGCGGTGCGGTTGGAGAAGATTTACACCGCCTTCGACCGCGTGCTGCCCCGGCGACACCAGGCGGCCCGCCCGACGCGGGTGGAACTGGCCGACACCCTGGACGACTACAAGGCGGTGCTGAAGGCGAGCGGGGTGAAGGTGCAGAACGCGGCGGTCTTCTTCCCGGCCGACAACCGCATCGTGTGCGGGTCGGACCTGAAGCGGCTGGGCGACGACCTCCGCCGCACCCGCCTGCACCACGAGCAGCAGCGGGTGGCGCTGGACAAAACCGAGAAGGAGCTGAAGGAGCTGTACAAGGGGTCGAAGGACGAACTGGAGCGGTTCCTGGGGGCGGTGCGGAAGGAGCGGGACAAGATCGCCGCGGCCGAGCGGGAGAACGACGCCGCGTTCGACGCCGCCACCAAGCGGCTGTTCGCCATCCTGTACCACGAGGCGTTCCACTCCTACGCCGCCGCGTTCGTCTTCCCCCCGCTGAAGGCGGACGACATCCGGGCCGGCACGGGCACCGGTGAACTGCCCCGGTGGCTGAACGAGGGGCTGGCCCAGATGTTCGAGGACCCGGTGATTGAGGCGGGCGAGTTGCGGGTGGGACACGCCGACCCGGTGCGGCTGAAGAAGGCGCAGGACGCCGTGGCGGACAAGAAGCCCGACGGCGGGCTGGTGCCGCTGGCCGACTTACTCCGCACCGGGCAGGAGCAGTTCGTGACCGCCCACGCCGGCGAGAAGGAGGTGGCCGACCGCCACTACCTGAGTGCGTGGGCGGTGGCGCACTACCTGACGTTCGGGCGGAAGGTGGTGGGCACGAAGGGGCTGGACGACTACCTGATCGCGGTGAACACCGGCACCGACCCGGCGAAGGCGTTCGAGAAGCTGGTCGGCCAGGACCTGCCGGCGTTCGAGAAGGACTGGCACGAGTACCTGCGGAAGCTGCAGCCCGACGGCAGCGTGCGGAAGTGACGCCGGTACTCGGGCACACCCTCGGTTAATCAGGCCCCTTTTCAAGCAGGGAGTCGGTACAATCAACTTCCGATCACCCCACCGTGTGTGCCGGTTCGTCACCCGCCGCCCAGGAACCCGCGGATGAAGCCAGACGCCCCCGACCAGACTGTCACCCGATCGCCCGACGACGCCCCGTCCGTTAACTCGTCCGCCCACTCCACCATCGGGCACGGTCAGCCCACCCAGCCGGTTCCGCTCGAGTTGCCGCGGTTTGCCCCGCCAACCGCGGCCGGCGAACTGGGGCGACTCGGCAAGTACCGCATCCTGAAGGAACTCGGCCGCGGCGGCATGGGGGCCGTTTACCTCGCCTTCGACGAACGCCTCGAACGGCAGGTCGCGCTCAAAGTGATGCTGCCCAAGGCCGCTGCCAACCCGACGGCCAAAGACCGCTTCCTCCGCGAGGCCCGCTCCGCCGCCCGCATCAGCAGCGATTACGTGGTGAACATCCACGAGGCGGACGAGATCGACGGCACCCCGTACATCGCACTGCAGTTCCTCCAGGGCTACCCGCTCGACGAGTACCTGAAGAAGAAAGGCAACCCGACCACCCCTCAGGCGATCCGCATCGCCCGTGAGACGGCCCTCGGGCTGGCCGCCGCCCACAAGTTGGGTCTCGTTCACCGCGACATCAAGCCGGGCAACATCTGGCTGGAAGCCCCCGGCGGGCGGGTGAAGGTGCTCGACTTCGGGCTGGCCAAGCCGGTGAACGGGAAGGAGTTCGCCGAGTTAACCGCGTCTGGAGCGGTGGTCGGCACGCCCAACTACATGGCACCAGAGCAAGGCATGGGCAAGCCGGTCGACGGGCGGGCGGACCTCTTCAGTTTGGGGTGCGTGTTGTACCGACTGGTCGCCGGCAGGCTGCCGTTCGAGCGGCCGACGCTCATGGCCATCCTGACGGCCATCGCCATCGAAGAGCCGACGCCGGTGCGGGAGGTGAACCCGGCCGTGCCCGCACCGCTCGCCGACCTGATCCACCGGCTGATGGCGAAGAAGCCCGACCAGCGGCCCGCCTCCGCCAAAGACGTGGCCGACGAACTGACTCGCATCGCCACCCCGCCCAACCCGGCCGTCAGCCCCGAGGCCCCGACCATGGCCCCACAAGTGGTGTACGTGCCGATCAACGTGAGCGTGCAGGAGCCGAACCCGTTCGAGCACCTGCACGACTCGTCGACCGAGTACGACCCGCAGACGCCCACCCCGCCGCCGGCGGCGAAGCAGAAGCGCCTGTGGCCGCTGGCGGTGGTCGGGGTGGGTCTGTTCGCGGTGCTGGCGGTCGCCGGGTTCATCATCATCAAGATCACGAACAAGGACGGTACCGTCACCGAGGTGAAGGTACCGGACGGGGCAAAGGTGGAGGTGAGCAAGGACGGCAAGCCGGTGGTGACGGTGAACCCGGACGGGAAGGCGACCACCGCGACCACCCCCGGCGCCCCGCCTCCGGTGAAGGCGCCCGCACCGGCGGCCGCGGGGTTGCCGGCCGGCAAGTCCGGGTTGCGGTTCACAATGGGCGACATGGCGACCGCGACGAAGGTGCCCGTTCGCCCGACGACGCTCGTGACCCTCGAGGCGTGGCTCACGTTCGAAGCTGTCCAGGAGTTCGCCGGCCGGGAGTTGATCCGCACCCCCAACGGCAGCATCAACACGAACGACGGCCGGCTCGGGTTCTACTCGTTCCACGGTGGTGCCGGCGCGAAAGACCTGATCGCGAACGGGCGGCGGGTCCACGTGGCCGCCGTCAACGACGGCAAGAAGCGGTACCTGTATTTCGACGGCAAGCGAATCGCCGAGTCCGAAGACGCCGGCATCCCGATCCCGGAGAACGAGCAGGAGGCGCTTGGCGAGAAGTTGACCGTGATCGCCCTCGGCTCGGACCTGTTCACCGGCACCATCGACGCCGTGCGGGTGTCCACCACCGCCCGGTACGAGAAGGAGTTTACCCCGCCCGCCGAGTTCAAGAAGGACAAGGACACGTTCGCCCTGTACCTGTTCGACGAGGGGAAGGGGGACACGCTGAACGACTCGTCCGGCAACGGCTATCACGCCAAGATCACCGGCGCGAAGTGGGTGAAAGGGGTGGACGCCGACCTCGACCGCAAGACCGCCGAGTGGGTGCTGTCGGTCGGCGGGAAGTGCTCGTTGCGGGTGAACGAAAAGGAAAAGATCTACAGCGGCAAAGACACGCTGCCGACCGGTCCGTGCGAACTGGTGAACGCCGAGATCACCCGCGAACAGGCGTCGGACGAAACCGCCAGCCGCTTCGTCGGGCTTTCAAAACTGCAGTTACTCTCGCTAGTAGCCGGACCCCTCACCGATACCGGCGTCGCCAAACTCCGCGACCTGCCCGCTCTGTATTATCTCAACCTCGACAGCACGAAAGTGACTGACGCCGGCCTGCCCGCCCTGAAACAACTGCCGGAACTCAAGATCCTCATCCTGGCGAACACGAAGGTGACGGACGACGGCCTTGCCGCACTGAAGGTACTGCCCAAGTTGGAAGCAGTGGTTCTGGATCACACCGCCATCACCGACGAGGGCTTGCTGCAGCTGCGGGCGGCCCCCAGCCTGACCTTGGTGAAAGTGCCTGGCGCAAAGGTGACCGAGGCCGGAGTGAAGAAGCTGGCCGCCGCACTGCCGAAGTGCAAGATCGAGTACGACGGAGGGGTGATCGAGCCGGCGAAGAAGTAGCGGCGGGCTACTTCTTCGCCTTCACCTTCGGCTTCTCGTCCGTCACGGTGTACGTCAGCGTGTGCCGGCTGGTGATGTGGATGGTGAACTGGTCCCCCTGGGGGAACTCGTGCTTGCCCGTGAGGGTGAACTCGTCGGTCAGCTTCCGCACCCGCCCGGCCTCGGCGTCGAACAGCACTGTTCGCTTCCCCTTCTCCCCTTTCATCGTCATGGTGTACCCCTTCCCGCCGGTCCACGTCTGCTCGCTCTCCGCCTCCAGCCGGATCAGCCCGTTCACCGGCTCGCCGACCGTGCCGCGGTACGCCCGCTTCGCCACCGCGTCGCTCATGACCGGCCCCTCCTGCTCGTCCGACCACTTCGCCCCGTAGGCCACGCTCTTCCCCGGCACCGCCCGGAACAGGTCGTTCACCAGGTGCTTGAGCGTGCCCTCTTCGATCAGCTTGCCGGTGCCGTCAGGGCCTGCCCCATCGGCCTTCGTCACCGTGTGGGCGGCGTCGAGGGTGAGCGTGACTTTCTTGCCGGCCAGTCCCGGCATCTCCTCCATCGCGGCCCCGCCGCCGTCACCCCGCTCGGCAGTCAGGAACTCGAACTCGACGGTCGTCTCCTTCTCGCCGACGGCCGCCACCGTCAGTTGGTACACGAACACCATCCGGCTGGTACTCGTGTTCGGGTCGGCCTGCGGGCCGATCTTCTGGGTGATGGTGACATCATTTTCCCGCGTGACGTAGAAGGTGTCGCCCTTGGCGAACCGCCACTTCAACTCCGGGGCCAACTTGGGCACCGGGGCGGAGAGGGTGAACGCGGCCAGCAGGGTGGTGAACATCGGCGTGCCTCCGGGATCACTTGTTCGCCTTCGGCTTCTCGTCGCTCACGGTGATCGTCCCCTTCATCTCCATCGACAAGTTGATCGCC
The DNA here is from genome assembly GCA_964390195.1 of uncultured Fimbriiglobus sp. Lineage (GTDB taxonomy): Bacteria > Planctomycetota > Planctomycetia > Gemmatales > Gemmataceae > JALHQU01. The sequence goes on from CAYMHO010000007.1 coordinate 31,014, forward strand.
TGCCCGTTTCCGCCGCCGCCGATGGTGCCGTCACCGGACATCGTGTAGGCGTCCGTCACCTTCGTCACCCGCCCCGCCTTCGAGTCGAACAGCACCGTCCGCTTCCCCTTCTCCCCTTTCATCTTCAGGTTGATCGGGGCGTTCCCGGCGCACTCCATGACCCGGTCCGTCTCCACGTCCAGTTTGGTCAGCCCGTCCTCGCTGCCGGCCACCGTCCCCTTGTCGGTGCGGGTCAAGTTGATCCCGGTGCCCAACGCCTGGGCGTGTTCGGCCGTCCACATCTCACCCTTGCCCAACAGTTTGCCGGGCACCGCCAGCAGCGGGTCGTCGAGCAGGTGTTTGACCCCCTCCTCGCCTTGCAGGATGCCGTTCAGCCCGCCGCCGCCGAGCGCCTTCGCCACTTCCTCCACCCCGGTCACCTTCGTCACCTTGTGGGCGGCGTCGAGGGTGAACGCGAGGGTCTTGCCGGCCAGCCCTTCCGGCTTCACCGGCGGGGCGGCGTTCCCGCCCACCCCGGCCGCGTAGTCGATGAACTCCACCTCCAGTACCGTCGCCTTCGGGTCGGCATCCTTGACCGTCACCTTGTAGGTGAGCGACGCGGTGCTGGTGTTCTTCTGGGCGGCCGCGTTCCCCCCTCCCAGGTTCACCGACACCGTCGCCTCTTGTTCCGAGACGACGTAGAACGTGTCGCCCTTGTTGAACCGCCACTTCAGTTCGGGGGCGGGGGCCTTGGGCACCGGGGCGGACAGGGCAGCGGCGACGGCGACGGCGGTGAACATCGGTCGGCTCCTGGGGAGGGTCACTTCGCGCCTTTCGGCTTGTCGTCGGTCACCGTCACGCTGGAGAAGGTCTTCGTCTTCACGGTGAACTTGCGGTCGTCGAACCCTCTCACCCCTTCGCTGGTGTACTCGTCGGTTAGCTTCCTCAGCCGCCCGGCCTTCGGGTCGAACTCGACCGTCCGCTTCCCCTTCTCGCTGGTCTCGTCGAGGACCGCCGGCCCCTTGCCCGTGGTCCTCCGGTCGCACTCCACGCTCAGTGTGACGCGGCCGTCGGCGGCGGCGGTCACGGTGCCACGGGCGGTGAGGACGGCCGTCGCGTACCCGCCGAGGGGGTACTCGCTCGCCCCCTCCCACGTGTCGCCCTTCGCCAACCGCTTGTTCGGCAGGGCCAGAGTCAGGTCGCTCACCAGCGCCTGGAGGGAGGCGTCGGCCAGTGGTCCGGACCCGAACCCGCCGTCGGCCGTCGCCAGTTCCTTGTCGCTCTCCACCCGCACGACCGCGAGCGCGCGATCGAGCGTGAAGGCGGCCTTCTTGCCGACCGCCTTGGGGTGGTCGCTCGGTTTCTCCGGGTTCTTCTTGAACGCGACCCGCCCGGTGGCGAACTCCACCACCTCCATCTCCAGGCTGACGCCCTTATCCCCGGCGGCGGTGACGTTCATCTTGGCGACCAGCCGGCCTGCCGAGGCGGAACTCGGAACCAACCCCAGCCCGATCGGCTCGGTCAAAGACTCGCACTCGTAAGTGAGGTAGAACGTGTCCCCCTTGGCCAGCCGCCACGCGACCATCGGGTCGCCGGCCTTGGGCACCGGGGCGGCGAGGGCGGCGGCGACCGCGAGGGCGGTGAACATGGCAGGTCCTCGTGGGCGAACGGGGGAGACGTGAGTCGCCCGGCCCGTCAACACACCGGCGGACTCACGTCGCGCCGTTCGCCCGCCATGCTACCAGCCCGCCCGCTATACTGATAGTTCCGACTCGTCCCGTTACGTTCAGTCCGTTTTTTAGGAGCCGGGGGCACATGGCCGGACACAGCCATTCGGCGAACATCGCCGTTCGTAAGGGGAAGCAGGACAAGGCGCGGGCGAAGCTGTTCAGCAAGCTGTCGCGGTACATCATGATCGCGGCGAAGGCCGGCGGGGGCGACCCGGACACCAACCTGCGGTTGCGGTACGCCATCGACAAGGCCCGCGGCGTGAGCATGCCGAAGGACAACATCGAGCGGGCGGTGAAGAAGGGGACCGGCGAGTTAGAAGGGGAGACGCTCGACGAGGTGGCCTACGAGGGGTACGGCCCCGGCGGGGTGGCCATCATGGTGGAGGCCCTGACGGACAACCGCGCGCGGACGAGCGGGGACGTGCGGATCCTGTTCGAGAAGGCGGGCGGGAACATGGGCCAGCCGGGGTGCGTCGGCTACCTGTTCGACCGCAAGGGGCTGATCCTGATCGACGCCAAGAAGTACCCGGACGAGGACGCGGTGATGACCGCCGCCCTCGAGGCCGAGGCGGACGACTTCCAGAAGGACGACACCGTCTACGCCGTCACCACCGACCCGACCAAGTTCAACGCCGTGCTCGACGCCATCGTCGCCGCCGGGTACGAGACGATCGAGGCCGAGGTGAAGCAGTTGCCGAAGGCGTACGCCGAGGTGGAGGTGGAGATCGGCAAGCGGATCGTCCGCCTGATGGACGCGCTGGACAACAACGACGACGTGCAGGCGGTGTACACCACCGCGAACATCACGGCGGACATGCAGGCGGAGTAGGCGAGACACGAGACACGAGACGGGGGACGCGGGTTCGGTGGGCGAACCACACTCGCGTCTCCCGTCTCGTGTCTCGTGTCAGTCACCGACCGGACGGCCCCATGAACGAACTCCTGCACGCGGCCGGGTACGCCGCCCTGGTGTACCTGCTGTTCAACTTCGCCATCAGCTTCGGCAGCGGCCGCCCGCTGACCGACGCCATCAACCCGAACCGGCGGTTCCTGCCGCTGGCCGCCGTCGGCCTGGTCGGGTCGGCGTACACCCTGCTCCTCCAGGCGGCGTACCACACCGGCCAGACGCAGCTCGACCTGCTGCACGCGCTCGTCTCCCAGGAGAAGGCGGTGCCGCAGGTGATCGGGGCGGTGTCGTGCGTGGTGTTCGGCGTGGCCCTCCTCCTCCTGTGGGTGTGGTGCTACTGGAAGCTGCCGCGAGACCCCCGCACCTTCTCCCAGAACCCGAAGGACCTGCTGGCCGAGTACCGGCGGGCGCTCGTCCACTACGTCCGGTGGGAGGGCGGGCTGGACTTCGCCGTCCTGTGCGAGGTGCGGGACGGGGTGCACACCGTGCTGGCCGAGGGGGCGGCCGACCGGGACATCGCCCGCGGGGTGGCCCGCCTGCCCATGTACGGGTCCGGGGTGATCCAACTGGACCCGGTGAAGATGGCCGCCGAGCAGAAGGACCGCTGGCGGCTGGAGAGCCGCAAGCTGTTCGACCACCTGCCCGCCCTGGACGAACTGGTGCTGCCGGTCCGGCAGGGGAAGAACGTGGGGGTGTGCCTGGACGTGCGGTACGGGGCGGTGTTCGTGGAGGTGCTCGACCGCCCGGACGAGACGGGGAGCGTGTGGCTGTACCTGTTCGCCGCCAGCCTGAACCAGCACGAGGTGAGCACCCAGACGGCGATGAGGCACTTCGCCGGGCTGACCCAGGCCGTCCGGCACATCCGCGGCGGGCTGACCAAGGGGTGAGAAGGGACTCCGCACCCTCCGAGTGAGGGGCGACGAGAACCGCACTCGGTGGGTGCGGAGTCCCTTCTCACACGGCCGTCGGTGTCGGTCGCACCGGGGTGTACGCCCCGGCGACGCTGGCACCGGCCGTAAACTCCGGGGTGCCGGGGGTCAGCCCGAACTTGAAGGTGCTGACCAACTCCTTGCCGTCCGCCCCGCTAAACGCCTTCAGGTGCGGCCCGCCGCCCGGCCCGGCGGCGGTGACGATGTCGACCTTGGCGTCGTTGTTCAAGTCGACCGCCCCGACCCGCACGCCGCCGCGGAAGTTCGCGTTGTAGGCGTAGAAACTGCGGGCCGGCTGCAACCCGCCGACCGGGAGCAGGACGGTGGCCAGGTGGCCGAGGACGTACCCGTCGTACGCGGTCACGTGCGGGCCGCCGCCCGCCCCGGCCCCGGTGATGACGTCGTCGAACCCGTCGCCGGTCAGGTCCCCGGACGCCACGGACACCCCGCCGGTGAAGTTGCCGTACGGGTTGATGGTGAAGAACTCTTCCCCCGTCTTGCCGTTGAACCCCTTCACCGCCGCCTTCATGCCGGCCCCGGAGCCGACGAGGATGTCGGCGTGCTCGCGGCCGTTGGTGCGGCCCTCCTGCAACTCGCCGGCGGCCACGTTCACCCCGCCGGTGAAGGCAGCATCGAACGCGAAGAAGCTGCGGATCTCGGCCCCGGTCTTACCGCTGAACACCTTGACATGCGGGCCGCCGCCGGCCCCAGCTCCGGTGATGATGTCGGCGTATCCGTCCGCGTCCACGTCCGCCGCGGCCACGTTCACCCCGCCGCCGAACCGCGAGTCGTAGGCGTAGAACGAGTACAGTTCGGTCAACTGGATCACCACCGCCGAGCTGGGCTGCGACGGGTCGAACAACTTCTCCACCGACTTCCCGTCGAACACTTTGACGTGCGGGCCGCCACCCGCCCCGGCCGCGGTGATGACGTCCTTCACCCCGTCGTTGTTCACGTCGGCCACGGCCACCTGCACCCCGCCTTTGAACCCCTCGTGGTAGGCCATGAACTGGGCGCGGATGGAGCCGTCGGCACGGTACAGTTGCACGAGCGGGGGTGCCCCGGCCCCGGCCCCGCTCGCCATCAGGGCGGGCGTCGGCGCGGGGGTGGCTGGGGTGAGGCGGTCTTCCAGTCGGGAAACGCTCAACGTGACGGCGGGTTGATCCGGCATGTGCGGTACGCTCCTTGAATGCTCGACGGGGACGGCCTGTCCCCGCGGGGTCGGGTTGTCACCCACTTCAGTGCCGGTCGCCGTCCGGTTGCTCGCCGTCGAACGGTTCCCATTCGAGCAGATGGCGGAGCAACTTCACCCCTTCGGCCGCCCGCCGCGAGAGTGTCCCCCGCGGCACCCCGGCGATCGCCGCCGCCTCGTGCTGGGTGTGCCCGTCCAGGTATCGCAACCGCACCGCCTGACCCAGTTCCGCCGGCAGGCGGTCGAGGGCGACGGTCAGCGAGTCGTCCGCCACCGCCGGGGGCGACTCCACCCGTTCGCCCTTCGCCGCCCGCTGCTCGTGCTTCTGCCGCCGCCGCTTCGCCCGCAGGAACGCCAGTGCGGCGTTCCGCGACACCGTCCGCAGCCAGCCGGTGAGGGTGCCGGGGAATTGTGCCCGCGTCCGGGCCAGTTCGGTCAGCACGAACTGGCTCACGTCCTGGGCGTCGGTGCGGTTGCCGACGATCCGCAGGACGGTGCGGTTCACGGCCGGCCCATGCCGCCGGGCGAGCGCGTCGAACGCCTCCGCCGACTTCCCGTGTCGGTGAGCCTCCATCAGCACCGGGTCGTGGACCTGCTGAACCGGAATCACGAACAGCGTGGCCGACCGGGCCGGACCGCCGGACTCGGGGAGTGTGACGGTGAGGACGTCCGGGGTGGTGGCGAACACCGCCCGCGGGGTGACGGTCGCGTGCGGGGCGTCGGCCCGCAGGGTGACGACGCCGGGAACCGACGTGGTGCCGGCGGCGGTGTGGGCGGCCAAAGTGAACGGCACGCGGATCGGCGCGGAGGTCGGTCGGGCGACGATGCGGAAGGCCGGGGTGTCGGGCGTGAGCCGCTCGCCGGCCGCCGGCGACAGGGAGACGACTGCCACGTTCGCCGGCGGGGCGGACGGGTTGGGCGACGCCGGGGCCGGCAGATCGACCGTCGAGCCGGTGGCGGGGGTGGTCGGCTTCGGGAGTTCGGCCGGAGGGGCGACCGGGCGGAGGAACAGGAGGAGCGGCTGCCACTGCCCGACCGTGTCGGCCGCGGCATCGACCGCCACGCCGACGAACGCCGGCGGGTCCACCGGCGGGTCGAGCAGATCAGCCGGCAGTTCGATGTCAACGACCCAATCGTTCTCGTCGGGCTGTTCGCCCTCGGCGGGGGCGGGGGTGTCGCCCGGCAGCCGAACCCACCCTTCAGCCACAGGCACGTCGGCGGTGACGAGGGCGGACGGGCAGACGCGATCGGGGAGCGTTTCGAGGTTGATTCGTACGGACTGCCGCGACCGCCGCGGGGCGGGGGTTTGGGCGAACAGGCGGTTCCACCAGTCTCGCAGCATCATGCCGAAGGTTCCAATACGGCGGCGTGGACATCCCATCCCATCAACAGTGCCGCCCACCGGCCAGTTGCTCGCGCCGCCGCGACAGATTTTTTTATCACTCCGTCACTTCCCGATCCGCGCGTCCTGTGTCGCCCAGGAGATACCGTTCACCAGCAGTTTGAGGAAGTTCTCTTCCTCGAAATCCTGCTGGTGGCCGAGGGAGGTGTAGAAGATGCGTTGCTTCACCTTCTTCTCGCCGACCTCGCGCGCGCGGACCCACGTGACCGGCTCGGTGCCGTCCTTCCCGCCGCCGGTCATCAGGACCGTGATGTCCTTCGCCGCCCCGGTGTTCCGGTACAAACTGGCCTCGCTCGCCCACGGCTTCACCCCTTTCAAAATCGGGTGCTTCTCGCCGTCGGGCGTCAGCTTCAGCTCCCACTTGTCGCCCGCCTTGTAGTGGTTCTTGTAGTTGCCGCCGTACACGAGGGTGTCCATCTCCAACCACGTCTGGAAGCCGTGGCTGGCAGTGCGGATGCCGATGACCGGCTTGCCGCTGTCGCAGTACGCTTTCACCGCCTTCACCTGATCGTCGCCGATCTTCAGCCGGCGGGTGAAGAACACGGCCGCGTCACACTCCGTAAGTTTCTCCAGCTTGCTGAAATCGGTGTCCTTCTCGGTGAAGAAGATCCGCACGCACTCCACCGGGTAGTTCTCTTCCAGCCGCTTTTGCAGGACGGGCATCACCTCGTTCGACTTGTACTCGTCGGCACCGGAGACCAGGGCGAGCTTGAGCTTCTTCTTCTCGTCCTTCTTCTCCGACGAGCCGCGACCGCCATGGAGCGGTTCCTTGTCCCCGCTCCCTGGCGGTCGCGGCTCGTCCCGACCCAGATACGCGAACAGGTCCCGAATCTCCGGTTCGCTCATCGTGTCGAGCAGCTTCTCGGGCATCAGTGACACCCCGCTGTCAGTCACCTTGTCCACGTCCTTGTGGGCGAGGGTCAGCGTCTCGACCTTGTCGTTGGCGTAGGTGGACAGCGTGAACCCCTGCGGTGTCTGGGCGGACATCACCCCCGTGAGGGTGCGGCCGTCGAGCGTGTTCACCACCTGCGTGACGTACTCCGGGCGGATGTACCCGCTCGGATCAACGATGCTCGCCAGTAGCGAGCCGCGGTTCTTGCGGTCGGCGGTGGTCAGGTCGGGGCCGACCTTGCCGCCCTCGCCGAACAACTGGTGGCACGCCCCGCACGCCTTCGTGAAGATCGCCTTCCCCTTTGCCGGGTCGCCCGGTTTCTCGCGGCCGAGCATGGTGTTCAGCGACGCAATGCGGGCCTGCTTCTCGCCGGCGGTGGCCGATAGCTTGCCGAAGTGCTTCTCCACCAGTGGGGTGAGTTCCTTGTGGTCGAACGCGACGGCGGCTTTGGCCTGCTCGACGCTCACATCGGCCTTCGGGAACGCGCCGGCGTCGAGTTGCTTGAACAGGGCGACCGCCCACTCCGGTTTCGACAACAGCGCCTGAACCGCTCGCTTCTTCACTGCCGCCGACCACTTGGGGTAAAGCTCCAGGAATCCGTCGGCGGTACCCTTTGGTGTCGTGGATTCGACCGACCCGACGAACGCGAGTCGCAAATCGTCGGACGTCGCCTCCTTCAAACGCGAGAGTAGCCACCCGCCGACAGCCGCCTTCTCTTTCTCCTTTCGCACCCGCCCCAAAGCGGCAACCCACTTCACCCGCTCGGCGGTTGCGTGTTTGTCATCCGCGACGTACCGACGAGCCTCGGCAATGGAATCCGGATGCCCCAGGCTGATGAGGATCCGGAACGTGAGTTCCCGGTTCTCGATGTAGGTTTCATTCAGTTCCTTTGCGAGGGTCTCAGCCACAGTCGCGAGGTGCCTCTCCGGCAGCGTCGGGACGGCGGCCTCGATCCCCCGGAGTACGGCCTCCCGGAGTGGTTCGTCCACGTCCCGCAGGACGCGAACCGGGCTCAACTTCTCGTTGAATCGGTCTCCGTCGTGGTCGGAACTGAGCCCCCGGCGGACGGCTCGCTCGATCAGAAACGCCTGCGTGTCCGCGGTCAGTTGGCTCGTTCGAAGGGTGGTCCCGATTTGCCCGTCGTCAACCGTCTCTGTGATGTGCAGGTACGCCCACCACAGCAATAAGCGTGCGGACGGGTCGGTATCGATCCCCTTCCGCTCCAATAACGCTTCGAACAGCTTGCCCGCGTCGACAGGTGGCAACTGCCGAACCGCACACAAGTACGCGGCGAGAACGGTGGGACTCTCGTCCGTCGCGGTGTTGCCGAGGAACCGCTCCAACGAATCCGTGGTGAAAGCGTTCGGCTCCTGCGCCAGCAGCCGCACCGCCCATGCCCGAACGTGCGGGTTCGGGTGATCGAACAGGGTGTCCGCCGTCGGCCACTCGATCGACGGCGCACACTCGTGGAGCACCCACAGCGCCTCAAGCGCGGCCGACCCCTTCCCCCCTACCAGTTCGCGCAGTGCTGTGAACGTCTCGCCCACGTCCTCTCGCCCGATCAACTCCTGCCTCGCCATCCGCCGCCACCAGATGTTCGGGTGCTTCAGTAACTCCACCAACTCCGCTGACTTCATCTTCCGCAGGTCGAACGGCTTCTGCGGCTTCGCCCCGGTGTACTCGATCTTGTAAACGCGGCCGTTGGTCTTGTCCCAGTTGTCGATCGGGTCGAGGTGAGCGGCCCGCTTGTCGTACCAGTCGGCCACGTACACGCACCCGTCGGGGCCGAGCTGCAGGTCCACCGGGCGGAACTGGTCGTCGTTCGCCACCAGCAAATCGGTGCCGTGTTCGGCGGTGAAGCTCGCCCCCTTCGGCGTGAGCTTGTGCGTGTACACCGCGTTCGACAGCAGGTTGCCGGCGATGTACTGCCCGCGGAACTCCTTCGGGTACGCGTCCGCGTCGTAGATGACCCCGCCGCACGTGACGTGCCCGCCCTTGAACCCCTTGTACGGGACGTGGTCGAAGTACCCGTAGGCGTGCGGGTTGTGCAGTGGGCCGTGCTTGCTGAACCCCTTGACGTAGTACGCCCCCGGCAGGTGGTGCAGGCACGCGAACCCGCCCCAGTTGGTACCCGCGATGCACTGCCCGTTGGCGTCGAAGTCGAGGCCGTAGGTGTTGCCCCCGCCCTCGGAGAACAGCTCGAAGCGTTTCGACTGCGGGTGGTATCGCCAGATGCCCTGTTGGAACTCAATCGGCGTCTTGGTGGTGCCGGACGGGTCTTCGATCTTCGATGTGCTGGTGCTGCCAGCGGCACCGTACAGCCAGCCGTCGGGGCCGAATTGCAGGCTGTTGGCGAGGCTGTGCGTGTCGTCCAGGCCGAAGCCCTTGAGTAGCACTTCCGGGTCGCCGTCTGGCACGTCGTCGTGGTTCTTGTCGGCGTAGAAGAGCAGGTACGGCGGCTGGACGACGTACACGCCATCGTTCGCCAGGCAGAACCCGCTCGCCACGTTCAGCCCGGTGACGAAGTCCTTCGACTTCTGGAACACCCCGTTCGCGTCCGGGTCGTAGCAGATGGTGACCTTGTCGAGGCCCTTCGGCCCCTTCGGCGGCGGGTCGAGCACTTTGTCCCACTGCGTCCGCAGGTACTGGTCCTGCTTCACCGGCTTCAGCCCGGCCGGGTTGGGGTATTGCAGGTATTGCAGCACCCACAGCCGGCCGGTGTGGTCGAAGCTGATGCTCAGCGGTTGGCGAATCATCGGCTCGGACGCCACGCACCGGGCGGTGAACCCGTCCGGCAGCTTCATCTTCGCCACCGCGTCGGCCGGGCTGAGCGGCTGGGCGAGGAGGGGGGAGGCGAGTAGCAGCATGGAGAGGGCTGCGTAACGACTCATCGCGGAATCTCCGAGTGGACCGCCGGCGGATGTGGAATAAGAATCGTGCATTCGCCCGCCGCCTGCAACACCTCTCCGGAAAACCGATGACCCCTGCCCGCGCCCGCTGGCTCGCCCTCATCGCCGCCCTCCTCGGGTGGATGTTCGACGGGCTGGAGATGGGCCTGTTCCCACTCGTCGGGCAGAACGCCCTGCGGGAGTTGTTACAGGTGGAGGAGCGGTTCGCTGACGAGCGTGCGGCGGCCGAACCGGCGAGTGCCCTGATGGGCGGGGTGGTCGCGACACCGGCGCGGGCGGCACTGGAGACCGAACTGGGGGCGTGGTTCGGGGTCATCAACGCCGGCTTCCTCATCGGGGCGGCCACCGGCGGGGTGCTGTTTGGCTGGCTGGGCGACCGCATCGGGCGGGTGCGGGCGATGACCCTGAGCGTACTCGTGTACGCCGGCTGCTCCGGGCTGTGCGGGTTCGTCGCCGCCCCGTGGCAGCTCGCGGCCCTGCGGTTCACCGGGGCACTCGGCATGGGCGGCGAGTGGGCGCTCGGGGTGGCGCTCGTCATGGAGATGTGGCCGGGCGCATCGCGGGCGTGGCTGGCCGGGCTGATCGGGGCGTTCGGCAACCTGGGTTACTTCCTGCTGGCGTGCATCGCCCTCGGGCTGAACCGCGTCGGCGGGGAGGTGGGCCAGTGGCTCACCTCGGTCGGGCTGAGCGGCGAGGTGGTGACGTACTTCACCCGCAACGGCAACTGGCGGCTGCTCATGGCGGTCGGGGCACTGCCGGCGATCCTCACCCTGTTCATCCGCCTGTTCGTACCGGAGTCCGAGAAGTGGACGAACGAACAGAAGGCGGGGGCGGTCAGCCACTGGCGGACGGCCGACTTGCTCGCGGTGCTCGTCGGTGCCACCATCGGCGCCGGCGTGCTGACCCTGTGGGTCGTCCCGCTGGACCTGTGGGTGCGAATCGTCGGCACACTGGCGGGCGTCGGCGCCATCACCCTGTGCTACCTGTTCCCCAGCCGGCAGTACCTGATCCGGGCCAACCTGCCGACGGCCGAGCGGCGGCACCTGATCGGGCGGATGCTACTGGCGGCGGGCCTGAGCGGGGTGCCGCTGCTGGCCACCTGGGGCGGGGTGATGTGGGTGTACAACCTGGTCGGCACCCTGGCCGCGAGCAACCCCGACGCCAAGCCGCTCACGCAGGCCAGTTCGGCGTTCGGGGCGGCGGTCGGGTGCGTGCTGGCGGCGGTGCTCGGCGGGCTGATCGGGCGGAAGTGGGCGTACGCCATCTTGTGCGTGCTGTCCGGGGCGACGCTGTTCGGGTTCTACACCCTCTTCCGCAGTTTCGACGAGTGGTTCATCCTGGCGGCCGGCGTGGTCGGCCTGATCACCGCCTCGTTTTACGGCTGGCTCCCGCTCTACCTGCCGGAGCTGTTCCCGACCAAAGTGCGGGCGACCGGGCAGGGGTTCGGGTTCAACTTCGGCCGCATCCTGGCGTCGGTCGGGTCGCTGCAAACGCTGGCGCTGCTGAAGGCGTTCGACGGCGACTACGCGAAGGCCTGTTCGGTGGCGGCGGGGGTGTACGTCCTCGGACTGGTGCTGGTGCTGTTCGCCCCCGAGACGAAGGGAAAGCCGCTGCCCTCGTGAGCGAATAGCCCGCCGGGGAGTGCCCCGCTTCGCGCTGAATCGCGGCGCACGATCTGCTATATCTCTGACTGCGACCCATCCGAGACGACCATGAGCGAGCAGACCCCCGCCACGGCACCCGTCGCCCCGTCCTCGAACGGCCCGCCGGTCGTCGACGCCGACGCCCGGCTGTCACGGATCGAGGCGGCGCTGTCGATGCTCGCGGCGCAGCAGGCGGCCGGCCCGCCGCCGGAGGGGTTCTCACGCCCCGGTTCCCCCCCACCCCCGTCCGGCCAGAACCCGCTCGTTCAGTTGTCCACGGCGGTGGAAGTGGCCCAGATGACCGGCCACCTGCCGGGCGGCTCGAAGAGGCGGGCGTGGCTGAAGTGGCCGGTCATTCGCGAGGTCATCCTCGTCTGCCGGTTGTACTTCGACAAACGGTACAGCCCCACCCGCGCCGCCCAACTGGGCGTGCCGATCATCCTCACCCTGCTGGTGCTGAACTGGGCGTTCTTCTACTTCGCCTTCACCCTGCCGGTCGTCGCCCAGATTCTCGAACGGCTGGTCATCATGGGGCTGGCGGTGGTGCTGTACCGCATCCTGGCGGCCGAGGTGACGCGGTACGCGGCCGTGCTGGAGTACCTGGCCAAAACCGGCCGGGGGTGAGGGAGGGTCGTCTCGCCAGGCCGCAAAGCACGCAGCGAATGAAGGCCGGTCTTGTTGTCGACCTCGCCGACCTTGGTCCTCCTTGCGACCGTCGTGGGTTGGCGAGACATCCTGCTTCCGCGTGAGGACTCCGATGATCAGGTTGGGCGTCAACATCGACCACGTCGCCACCGTGCGGCAGGCCCGCCGCACCTACGAGCCCGACCCGGTGACGGCCGCGGCGCTGGCCACCCTCGGCGGGGCGGACGCCATCACCGTCCACCTGCGGGAAGACCGCCGGCACATCCTCGACCGCGACGTGCTCATCCTCCGCCAGACGGTCCACACCCGGCTGAACCTGGAGATGTCCACCGCCGCCGAGATCGTCGCCTTCGCCCTGGGCGTGAAACCGGACGAGGCCACGCTGGTGCCCGAGAAGCGGCAGGAGTTGACCACCGAGGGCGGGCTGGACGTGGCCGCCAACGCCACCGCCGTGCGAGCCGCCACCGACAAGCTGAAGGCGGCGGGGATTCAGGTGTCGCTGTTCATCGACGCCAACATCGAGCAGGTGGACATGGCGAAGGCGGTGGGGGCCGACGCGGTCGAGTTCCACACCGGCACCTACGCCGACGCGAAAGGGGAGGCCCAGGCGACCGCCCTCGCCGACCTCCGCACCGCCGCCCACCACGCGGTGAACGCCGGCCTGCACGTCCACATGGGGCACGGGCTGAACTACCACAACGTCGGCCCGGTGGTCCGCATCCCCGGCGTCGAGGAGTTGAACATCGGGCACAGCATCGTCAGCCGGGCGGTGCTGGTCGGCCTGGAGCGGGCGGTGCGGGACATGAAGGCGGCGATGGCCGAACACTTCCCCAACCCGCGGCGGTGAGGGGGGTGAAAGAGACCTCACCCCCGTCCCCCTCTCCATGTCATGGAGAGGGGGTGTTCAAGACCGATACCCTTCCGGTTGATCCGCGAACGGGGAACAACCTTCACGAGTTGAACACCCCCTCTCCATGACATGGAGAGGGGGACGGGGGGGTGAGGTCCCACAACCTCGCCAACACTTCGCCGCCCGCATCCGCTATCCTGTCAGTGTCGGCCCCTCCGCACCGGACGTTCGCCCGCGAATGAACTCCCTCTCGGTCAACCCGTTCACCTCGACCTCCCTGCCGGACCCCCTCTGGCTGGCGATCGTCGCCCTCGCCGGGCTGGGGATCGCCGCCCTCACCGTGTGGGCCTACGCCGGGCACCGGCAGGCGACCCGCGGGCGGCTCATCCTGCTCACCGCCCTGCGACTATTCGCCCTGCTGATCGCACTGTTCACCGCCTGCCGGCCGCACGCCAAAGTGGAGGAGAAGCCGAACGTGCCGTCGAGGCTGCTCATCGGTATCGACCTGTCCCGCAGCATGACGGTCACGGATGCGGCCGGCAACACCTCCCGCATCGACTTCGTCCGCAACACCCTGAAGACCTGCCAGCCGGCCATCGACGACCTCCGCGACCGGCAGAACTGCGAGGTGATCCTGTACGCCTTCGGGCCGAGCGAGTTCACCGCCGACGCCGGCAAGTACGACCCGAACGCCCCCGCCGCGGCCGAGCGGTCGGACTACCCGGTGTACCTGCGGCGGACGCTCCAGCAGTGGACGAACGACAAGTACATCCGCGGGCACATCGTCATCGGCGACGGGGCCGACAACGGCAGCGGGCGGGTGGACGGCAAGCCGCTCTCGCCGGTGGACGCGGCCGCCGAGTGGAAACTGAAGGGGGTGCCCGTCCACACCGTCGCCGTCGGCGACCCCGGCACCAACCAGACGGCCAAGGACGTGGCCATCGCCGAGGTGGTGCTCGACCCCGACCCGGTGGCCATCAAGAACAAGTTCACCGTGCGGGCGCGGGTGAACGCGTTCAAGTTCGGCGGCACCACCGTGCCGGTGAAGGTGTGGTTCGACCTGGACGGCAGCGGGTACGGCAACACCCCGGTGGTGATCGAGAGCCGCCGGCTGGACAAGGAAACCAACAACCTGCTCGAGATCCCGGTGGACGCCCCGCCCGAGTTGCCAAAGGACAAGAATGGTCAAGAGAGGCGGCAGATCAAGGTGAAGGTGGAGATCCCGAAGGAGGACTGCCCAGGCGACACCAACCCTGCGAACAACGTCGTCGAAACGTACCTGAACCTGAACAAGGAAGGGGTGCGGGTGCTGCTGGTGGACCGCTACCGCTACGAGTACGCCCTGCTCATCGACGCCCTGGCGGCCGACAAGCGGATCGACGTGCGGAAGGTGGACCTGCAGACCGACACCGGGGTCGAAGACCTGCTGCCGGCGTTCGACTTCGACAAGCAGGCGTACGACGTGCTCATCCTGGGGAACGTGTCGCCGAAGCAACTGCGGGCGATCGACCCGAAACTGCCGGAGAAGATCGCCGAGCGGGTGACGAACAAGGGGATGGGGTTTATGATGCTCGGCGGGCACGCCACCCTGAACGGCAGCAACACCGAGTGGGGCCGCGAGGTCGGCTGGCGGGGGGTGAAGCCGATCGAGGACGTCCTGCCCGTGACGCTGACCGAACCCCCCGCCAAGTCGGACACCGTCGCCCGCTACATGGTGGTGCCCGACGAGCGGTTAGCCGACACCTACCTGAGCAAGATCGCCGACACCCGCGAGGCGAGCCTGGTGCTGTGGGACCGGCTGAACACGCCGGCGAACAAGTCACGGTTCACCGGCCTCAGTCAGGTGAAGCCGAAGCAGGGGGTGAACACCTACCTGTGGGCGAAAAGCGGCGACGCCCAGCCGACCCTGACCGCACTCACGCCCGCCGACAAACAAGAGGCGCTGCTCGTCGGCCAACAACTCGCCACCGGCACGGCCAGCCGCGTGCTGGTGTTCGCCGCACAGGACACGTACCTGTGGCAGCGGCTCGGCCAGCCGAAGGCGGCCGACGGCAAGCAGATTCACTCCCGCTTCTGGCGGCAACTGGTGCTGTGGCTGGCCAAACAGGACCAGGAGGAGTCCAACGCCTTCGCGCGGCCGGAGTTCCCCCGCATCAAGGTGAACGACACCGAGGGCATCAAGGTGGGGCTGCGGGGGCCGAACGGGGCGGCCGTGACCGAACCGAAGTTCGAGCTGAAGGTCACCGGGCCGGGGTTGCCGGCGGAGGGGCGGACGGTGCCGGTCGGGGTCGGGGCGGACGGGTCGCCGCGGGCCGAGTTCATCCCCCGCACGGACGGCGAGTACAGCGTGACGTTGAACGCGACCGGCAAGGTGGACGGGAACGACGTGACCGGCACCGCCACCGCCAAGTTCCTGGCCGTCCCGGACACGTCCGAGGAGATGCAGCGGACCGCCCCGGACTACGACCAGTTGAAGTCGATGGCCGCCGCCGGCGGGGGCAAGTTCATGACCATCGACCAGTTGAAGGACTTCCTGAACGAGCTGCGGAGCCAGGAGTATGTGACCGTCAAACCGACGAAGAAGGCGATCCCCGACTGGCGGCGGGATCACTCCGGCTGGTTCCTGCCGCTGTGGATGCTGCTGTTCGCCTTCATCCTGGGGGCCGAGTGGGGCCTGCGGCGGTGGTGGGGGCTAGTGTGATCGTGGTCTGCTCGCCCCGCGAGTGCCGAGCCACCCGGCCGAGAGAACGTGACCGGCACTCGAGCGGTCCACCTGTCGGCCCGACGCGCCAGCGGTTTTCAAGGGTGCCGTTAGGGGTTTGTGGTGAGCGAGTGGGCGAGGCGGTGCGACAGGAGTACGCCAAGCGGCAGCCGTGGGTGATCGCCGCCGTCCTCCTGTGGGCGGCCGCCCGCCTCCGCCGGCGACTTACGGCCGGGCGTTTGACCCCCAGAACCGCTCGGACGCTTTCCCCGCCGACTTGGCCATCGCGGGGCGGGCGGCTACCATGCCCGCGGGCCCCCCACCCTCCGCTCTCCGGAGTGCTGCCGATGACCCCCACGTCCGACCCCGACCGCTGGCGGAACATGGACGGCACGGAACGCCCACCGGCGGGGGCGGTGTGCGAGCTGCTCCTGCCGGGCGGCGAGGTGATTCCCGGGGCGGTGTACGACCCGGAGCTCCGCAACTGGCGGTTCGAGGTGCCACCGCACCTGCGGACCAGCACCCTGTACCTGTCCGGCTGGCGGCCGGCCCGCCCGAGTTGACTGGTGGCGGGTGGGGCGACTCGCCGGAACGCGGCCGGCCCGTATCTCTTCTCCGGCCCCTCCACCCACGACGCCACCCGCCGTGTCCGCCCCGCCGCACGACCTCGTCGCCGCCCTCCGCCGGCTCATCACCCACAGGCTCACCCGCGTGTCGGTGTGCTGGCTCCTGTGCCTGGGGCTGGGCGCCCAGCGGTGGCAACACGCCTACCACTCGTTCGACACCCCGTGGCTGACCGAGGACGTGCCCGCCGCCGACCGCGCCGACCCGACCGGGCGGGAGGCGGCCCGGTCGCAGTCGTCGAACGAGAGCGTGTCGCTGTCCGAATACCGCCGCGCGCGGGGGGACGGGAACAACGGGCACACCTGGATCGACTTCGGCGGGCAGTACGTGTTCGGCCGCACCGCCGCCACCGGCCACTGGCGGGAGCTGTACCACCGCGACACCCTCCGCCGCACCGCCGACGCCGCCTACCCGCTGCACCTGCAACCGCGGTCGGTGCAGATGTACCACGACTACAAGGGCGAGAAGCCGACCGACCTGAAGTGGGAGGAGATGACCCCGGACGCCGGCCGGCTGCTCCAGAGCATGGTGAACGACGCCGACGAGAACGAGCGGAACTCGCGGCTGAGTAGCGTGGTGGGGGCGGCCTTTTCCGGCGGGTCGGGCAACCCGTTCGCGGCCGCCGCGGGGGCGGCGGTGGCCGAGGAGCGGATCGAGGCCGACCGGGTGGACCCGAAGCCGCTGCTCGGCAAGCCGCTGCTCGGCGGGCCGCTGTACCCGCCGGTCCACGCCATCCTGTACGCCCCGCTCGGGATGATCCCCGACTCGCAGTTGGCGTACCGCCTGTTCCAGTTGCTGAGCGTGATAGCGGTGTTCGCCAGCGGGCTGGCGGTGCGGGCGATCAGCCAGGGGCGGGTGTGGTGGTCGGTGGCGACGATCACGCTGTTCCTGCTGCCGGGCATGCGGGCCGGGCTGGACCTGGGGCAGAACCACGCCATCACCCTGAGCATCGTGCTGATCGGGTGGGCGGTGGCGGCGCGGGCGAGCGAGTTCGGCGGGGGGATGGTGTGGGGGCTGCTGGCGTTCAAGCCGGTGTGGGGGCTGGCGTTCATCCTCGCCCCGCTCCTGCTCGGCCGGTGGCGGTTCGTGGCCGGCACCGCCGTGGTCGGGTGCGGGTTGTGTGCCGCCACCCTACCGATGGTGGGGGTGGAGGGGTGGGTCGAGTGGTTTAAGGTCGGACTCTCGGCGAACAAGACCTACAACACGGACGAAAACTGGATCAACCTGAGCCGCGACCTGTCCGGCATCCCGAAGCGGCTGCTCATCGACTTCAGCAAGCCGCGGCCGGAGGGCGGAGAGCTGTGGATCAACGCCGTCGGCATGAGCCTCCAGGTGGGCGTCGGGCTGCTGACGATCGTGATCGGGGTGGGGGCCGGACGGTGGAAGTGGCTGCTCCATGGCGGGCCGTTCCCGCGGCTGTGGCGGGTGCAGCAGTGGTTCAAGGGGACGGCGGCGGCGGCGTACCTGCTCCGCGGGTACGGCACCGGCTATGTGGGGTTGCGGGCGGCGTTCGTGCTGCTGGGTGGGTACCTGACCTGCATCAAGTTCATGTACTACGACTCGGTGCTGACCGGGCTGGGGCTGGCGGCGCTGCTGGCGTACCCGCGGTGGCAACTGGCCGGCTGGCGGGCGGAACTGCGGCAACTCGCCCAGTCGCCGACCGCCCGCCGCACATTCTTGTTCGTCAGTTCGGTGCCGCTCACCCTGCTGGTGCTGCTTCTGCTCACCGACAACGCCTTCCTGTATTGCGGCCAGCAGGTGACTCTGGCGAACGACCACTTCCTGAAGGACATCCCCGACCCGTCCGGGGCGACGCACACACAGAAGGCCGACGACGGCACCCCGACGACCAGCGTCAAAACGGTGCAGACTACCCGCCAGTTGAAAATGCGGTTCGACTACAACCACCCGGTCGAGACGTACCTGGTGGTGGTCCTGTGGGGGTGGTGCGGGTGGCGGCTGCTCCGCAACGGCGACCGCGAACGGCACCCGCCGCCGACATAGATGCGACCGGCCTCTCCCGGTCAGGCGGCCACCCGCACCCGCACCGGGCCGACGACGACGTCGTGCGGGGCGGTGCTGGCGGCCAGGCTGTTCAGCTCCCGCTGGGCCTGCTCCAGCACCATCGCCACGATGCTGTCGGCGCCGAGCTGGCGGGACAGGCTGCCGACCGCCTCGGCCGCCCACCGGGCTTCGACCGGGTCGATCACTGGTACATCGGACATGACGGCGACAGGCTGTTTGCGAACACGCATGGTCCTGAACCTCCTTGTTCGGGATAAGCGGCGATTATCAGGGGGCGAACGGCGGGAGGCAAGACCAACGGGAAAGGAGCAAGGAGCAAGTGTCAATGAGCAAGGGAAGACCCCACCCGCTGTCTCTGTCCTCACTTGCTCCTTGCTACCTCCCACTTGTTACTTCGGACGGACGTCCGACGCGACCACCACCGGGTCGCCCCGCAGGCTGTCCGGGCGGATCTCGCTGCCCGTCACCTCCACCCACTTGCCGACGTGCCTGTCCAGGTCGGCCCCGCCGGAGATGACGTAGTGGCGGACCACCCGCTTCTCGTCGGCCAGCAGGTAGACCGTCCACTTGCCGTCGAGCAGGAACGGCTTGCCCGTGCGGGACGGCTGGCCCTTGTCGTCCACCCGGCTGTCGAGGAGCAACCCGCTCACCACTTTCCCGCGGTCGGCGGCCTTCGGCGGGTCGGCCTTCACCGCCGGCGGGTCCGGAGGCCGCCACCCGGAGTTACCCGGGTTGACGTCCGCCGGCTTGGCCCCGAGGCCGTTGTAAATGCGGTCGTAGCACAGGTTGGCCAGCTCCAAATCCTGACCGGCCCCGTCGCGGCTCACCTCCTGGGCCAACTTGGTGTACAGCTCGCGGGCCAGTTTGGTGTCGCCACCCAGGCGGGCCTTTTCGGCCTCCCGCCACTGCGGGTGGTTGTTCGGCCAGTCGGCCGGCTTGGCCGCGCCGGGCGTCACCGGGAACTGCGGGCGGTCGCCGTTCGGCACGTTCAGCACGAAGTCCCCGCCGCTCCTGGCCGGTGTGCCGGCCTCGGGAGTGGTGCCCGGCAGCGGCTTGCTGCCGGTCGCTCCCGCCTTCACCACGAACGACGGGGCGGGGGCGGCCCCGGCCCACTCGACGGCGTCCCGGCGGACGTACCGCACGTCCTCCTTCGGGGCGATGATCGGGTACCAGTTCGTCTCCAGGTCATCGCCGTCCGCCTTCACCTTCACCCGCGGGCCGACCACCTGCACGATGGTCCCCTTCGGCAGTTTGGTCTTCTGCACGCCGAGCGGCTTGGAGTCGTTCACCGCCCCAGGGCGGATGGCCGCCCCGTCGTCGGGCGTCACCACCGCGTTGAACCGCGGGGGCAGTTTGCCGTCCGGGCCGGGCGTGGCCTGCGGCTCGACGAGCGTCCACGGGACCCAACTGATCGACCCGATCGGCGGCTGCACGGCCAGCCAGTCGTTGCCCTCGGCGGCGGTGACGGTGACGAGCGCGCCGGCCTCCAGCTTGCCCGTCTCGGGGGTGTGTTCGCCGGCCGCCCCGCGGACGCTGGCGGCCTTCCCCTTCACCTTCGCCAGGGCGGGGAAGGTCTGGGCGACGGCCGACCCGCCGAGCAGGGCGACGGCGAACAGCACCAACGGGGCGCGAACCACGGGCCGCATGGGGTCGCCCTCCGCGGGCGGGTGAAGCAACGGAACGAGGCGGATGAATGCGGCGGTATACCCGCGGCGGAGGGGAGATCAAGGCGAGGTGCGGACGGGTGCGGCGGGGGGGCAGTGAAGACTGGGAAGGCGGGGTCGACGGGTCAAGGGGTGAGGGGAAAAGCTGTTCGCCGCGAGCCGTGCGAACGGGGGTTTGTCCCCGCTCGCACGGCTCGCGGCGAACACGCCGTCGCGGTGCGGGTTAGTTGTCCCGCCGCATCGGCCGCGGCTGCAGTTTGGCCAGGTCGAACGCCGGGCCGGTCAGCTCGGTCCACGCCTTCTTCTGGTCGTCGGTCAGTTCCTTCTTCGCCTTCTCCATCGTGTCGGCGGTCAGGGCGGAGGCCTTCTTGTTGTACTCGGCCATCTTCTCGGCGTCGATCATCGGGCGACCGCCGCCCGGCGCGCCGCCTAGGCCGTACTCCTTCTGCAGGTCGGCGCGGGCCTTCGTCATCTCTTCCGTCAGCGTCTTCAGTTTGGCCTTCTGGTCGTCGGTGAACTTCATCGCCTTCACCACGTCCTCGTTGGCGAACGCGGCGAACCCCATCCGCTGCACGTCGATCTGCTTGATCCGCTTCTTCTGGTCGTCGGTGAACGCCTTGTCGGTGGCCGTCTTGGCCTCCTCGGCCAGCTTGGTGGCGGCCGTCTGCAGCTCCTGCATCTTCTCGCGGTCGAACTGCCCGCCGCTGAACGCCTCCTGCCGCTTCTTGGCGATGTCGGTCGCCTTTTCCATCACCTCTTTCAGCGCCTTCTTCTGGTCGTCGGTGACCTTCAGGTCCTTCTGCAGGTCTTCGTTCGTCAGGGCGAGCATGTGCAGCGGCTGCTGCAGGCCCCGGCCACCACCGCCCGGCTGCGGCCGTTGGGCCTGGGCCGAACCGACCGCCACCACAGCCACCGTCAGGGCGGCCACCGTCTGCCAGCGCTTCATCGTCTGCTCCTGCGCGGGAGGGAACGGAGCCGGCCGCCACACGCGACCGCGCCCCGAGGGGGTCCGGCGGAATCTTCGGCCGCGGGCGATGAGAGTGGGATGAGAAGGCGGACGCCAAAGTAGTAGGCACACTCCGTGTGCCGTTCCGAACACGGCACACGGAGTGTGCCTACTACTTTGGGCGGCTCAGTTGCCGCGGCCGGTGACCGGGATGCGGATCAACTGCCCGGTGCCCTTCACCCGCAGCACCACCGCGCTGCCGGGGCGGATCTCCCCGCCGCCCACGTCCTTGCTCATCCGCAGGGTGATCGTCCAGGTGGTGCGGTCGCCCTGGCGGACCGGCTTCAGGTCGGGGTCGAGTTTCAGGTACCGCGGCTCGGTCAGTTCGGGCGCGGCCTCCAGTTCGATGCCCGGCGTGTCCGACTCCAAGGTGACCGCCCGCTCCAGTTCCCCCTTGGTGCCGAACGTGCCCAGGTCGATCTTGTCGTCCTTCACGTTCTTAGTCCCGGCCAGCCGCACCGCCCCGAGCAGGTGCGCCTTCACCGTCACCGTCGGCGTCTTGGTGAGGGTGAACCCGCGGCCGTCCGGGGGGAGGGCAACCCCGCGGTCGAACGGCCCCAGGTCGGCCTCGTACCGCTTGCCGTTCTCGGTGACCACGCGGGTGAACCGCAGGGTGGTCTTATACGCCCCCGTCACCCGCACCGGCGGGCCGGCCGACTTGTCCGCCGGCGACATGCGGGCGGCCAGGGCGGTCAGTTCGTCCGGGGTGACCGGCACCGGCGGGTCGAAGGTCAGGTGCCGCACGCGGGGGGTGATGTCCGGCTTCGGGAGCGGGGCGAGCGTGCCGTCGGCCGGCCCGCCGACGGTGCGGGTGTGCGACCAGTAGTACACCGTCGCCTCGCGGGTGTTCTCGTCGGCCGACACGGTCTTGAAGTCGATCACCGGCGGGTACACGTCGCACGGCTCGACCGGGGCGACGACGGCGTACAGCTTCAACGGGATGGCCACCGGCGAGTCCGGCCGCTGGCAGTTGAAGTGCGTCTCCAACGTCTTGGCGGCAGTCACCTTGATGTTCAGCCGGATGACCGCCCACACCGGCTTGTCGGCGGTCGCGGCGGGGATCTCGACCGACTGCCTGACGTTGGCGACCTCCCGGTCCGACCCCGGCGGCTTGAGCCGCTGCCACTGGTCCGGGGGGATGGCGTCCTCGACCTTCTTGCGGGCGCGGTAGGCGACGTCGTTCAGGCCGAACGGCGGTTCCACCTCGCCCTGTGCGTTCTGCCCGCCGCTCTGCCCGACGATCCCCCCGGCCACCGCCGCGAACGGGCTGGGGTCGTCGTCTTCCGGGTCGAACGGCAGCGGCGGGACGACGGCGAACTCGGCGAGCGAGCAGGCGGTGCAACTGGTGTACACGAAGCTGACGGTGAACGGCACGGGGTGGATGTTCTTCACCCAGAACGACACCGTGTGTTCGCCCGTCTCGTAGTACTGCTGGTGCCCGCGGAACTCGGCCCGGGCGGAGGTCGGTTCGTACCGCATGGCCATCATGGACGGGGTCAGCCCGCCCTTCACCTCTTCGACCCCACCACCTCCGCCCCCGTCGTCGCTGTTCGACGGCTTGGCCAACTGGGACAGCATGGTGGCGACGAACACCAGCACCACGAGGGCGACAACCGCGATGCCGATCTTGGCGTTCGTACTCATGGCCGGGGCAACCGTGGGGGCGGAGTCGGGGCGGGGGTTCGTCTAGGTGTGACTACGACGGATGCGGGGCCGGTGTTCGGGAGAAGGGGAGAGGGGGAGACACGGAGACGGGAGACACGGAGAGGGTTATCCCTTTCGCGGTAGTACCCACGATTCGGGGGTGTTGGCCATCGCCACCAGCATGCGGATGATCTCGCCGTAGGCGCGGTGGAGTTCGACGCCCGTCGTGCGGGGGAGGTACCCACACTTGACCGCGAACTGAACCCAGGACTGCGTCTCGGCCGCCTCCCCCTCGGCGTCCGTCAGCTTGCTTACGAACGACCCTTCGTAGCGGCGTATCCGCCACCCTTCGGCGAGGTTCGCACACACCGACCGTGACGACCGCCGGCTCTGATCGGTGAGCGAGTACCGCTCCTCTTTGGGGAACGACTTCGACGCCTCGAACACTGCCATCGCGGCGTCGAACGCCTTTCGGTACACCTCCAGGTCGAAGTGAGTGACGACCTTCTTCTTCACGGCCGAGTCCTCGGGAGGGTGGGGTTGGTGTATCCTGAGTCCGTCTCGTGTCTCCACCCTCTCCCTGTCTCCCCCTCTCTATTTGTCCTCCGGCAGCGGCTTGCCGTCGGTGCCGATCGGGCCGACGGCGACGACCGTCAGCCTCTTCGGGTCGAGGTGCTTCTTGGCCACCCGCTGGACCTCCTCCACGGTCACGCCCTCGATCGCCTTCTTGTACTTCTCCAGGTAGTTGAACCCGAGGCCGAACCGCTCGACGGTGAGCAACTGCCCGGCGATCCCCTCGTTGGTGGCCAGGGTGAACGGCAGGCTGCCGAGCAGGTACCGCTTGGCGTCGTCCACCTCCTGTTCGGTCGCCTTCTCGTCGCGGATGCGGGCCACCTCCTTGACGAACCCGTCCCGCACCCAGGTGAACTTGTCGGCGAACGTGCCGATGTACCCGACGAACAGGCCGGGCTGCTCGCCCGCCGAACTGGCGATGCTGGCCGTCACCGTGTACGCCAGCCCCTGGCGGTCCCGCAGGGTGGCCGACAGGCGGTCGGTGAACCCGCTGCCCACCCCGAGCACGTTGTCCAGCACCAGCAGGGCGTGGTAGTCCGGGTGGTCGCGGGTGACGCCCAAGTGGCCGATGTACACGTGCGTCTGGGCGGCCGTCGGGTCGGGGATGATCCGCTCGCGGACGGCCGCCTCCTTCGGCGGGGCGGCCACCTTCAGCGGGGTGTCCTTGCCGACCCAGTCGGCGGTCAGCTTGTCCAGCCGGGCGGTCATCTCGGCCGTGTCGAAGTCGCCGACCACCACCACCACGCACGCCGACGGGACGAACGCCGACTGGTGGAACGCCGTCAGGTCGGCGGCGGTCAACTTCTCCACCACCGCCGCCTTTCCGTACTCGGACCGGCCGTACGGGTGGTCGCCGTACACCGCCGCGGACAACTCCTGGCGGGCGCGGTTCTGCGGCTGCGTCTCCACGTCGGCGATGGTGGACAGCAGTTGCGCCCGCCGCCGCTCGATCGCGTCCTTCGGGAACGACGGCTTGATGACGCTGCCGAACAGTAAGCCCAGACCCGTGTCGGTGTCCGGGGTGAGCACCTTCACGCTCCCGCCGGTCGTGCCGAAGGTGAGCACCCCGCCGGTGCCCTCGATGGTGTCGGCGATCTCGTTCCCGGTGCGGCCGCCGCCCCCCTCCTCCAGCATCTGCCCCATCAGGGCGGCCACCCCGGACTTGTCCGCCGGCTCCCGCAGCCGCACGTCCTTCAGGTACGCCTCGGCCACCACGATCGGTAGCCGGCGGTTCTCCAGCATGACCGCCGTCACGCCCGACTTGAGGATCACCCGCTTGGCTTTCGTCAGGTCGACGCCGGGGGCGGCCTTCGGTTTCTCTTTGTCCTGGCGGTGGGGCGGACCGAACCGCCCACCTCCCCCCTTGAGGGGGAGGTCGGTGAGGGCGTCAGCCCGAACCGGGAGGGGGGGCCGTTTGGCAGAGCCAACCCCAGCCCCGCCGGTGGTGACGGGGGCGGACACCCCCTTCCCCTTCTCCTCGTCCGCCTGGAACGTCCACACCACCGCCGCCGACTTCGGGTCGAGCAGCCGCTTGGCGGTGGCCTGCACGTCGGCGGCCGTCACCTTGTTCAGCTTGCTCAGGTAGGTGCGGGGGTAGTCGGGGTCGCCGTACATGGCCCCGCGGGCGATCAGTTCGGCCACGCTGTGCGGGTCCTCCTTGGCGAACAGGAAGGCGGCCAGCATCCGCCGCCGCACCCGCTTCAGTTCCTCGTCCGGCATCGGCTTCTCGGCCAGCCTGACGATCTCCTCGAACACCGCCTTCTCGGCCTTCTTGCGGTCTTTCCCCTTGGTCATCTCCACGCTCACCATGAACCAGCCGGGGTAACGGCCGGCCTGGTTCGCGCTGGACACCTCGTTGGCCAGTTCGTCCCCCTCGACCAGCCGCTTGTACAGGCGGCTGGTGCGGCCGTTGCTCAGCACGTCGTCGATCACGTCCAGGACGTAGTCGTCCGAATCGCCGACGCTGACGGTGTTGAACCCGATCATCATGCGGGACAGGTCGAACTTGCACGGGATCTCGTCCCGCACCGGCTCGGTCCGCCGCTTCCCCTGCTTCGGCGGCTTCCGCTCGGGCAGTTCCCCCTTCGGGATCTTGCCGAACAGTTCCTTGATGGTGGCGAGGGCGTCGTCCGGGTCGAACCCGCCGACCACCACGAGTGCCGCGTTGTTCGGGTGGTACCAGCGGTCGTAGTACCGGGTGATGGTCTCGGCCGTCGCCCCGCGGACGTGCTTCTCCTCGCCGATGATCGGGTGCGAGTACGGGTGCTCCTTCGGGAACAGGAGCGGCAGCAGGGCCTTGTACTCCAGGTCCCACGGGCCGTCCTCGTTGCGTTTCAGTTCGGCCACCACCGCCCCCTTCTCCTGCTCGAACTCGTGCTTGGCGTCGATGCGGGTGTTCCGCATGCGGTCGGCCTCGATCTTCAGCCCCTCCTTGTACCGGTCGGCGGCGAAGTCGAAGTGGTAAACGGTCATGTCCTCGGACGTGTACGCGTTGTTGTGCCCGCCGTTCCGCTGGGTGAGGCGGTCGATGTCGCCCGGCTTCAGCTTGTCCGTCCCCTTGAACAGCAGGTGTTCCAGGTAGTGGCTCAGGCCGGTGGCCGACTTGTCCTCGTCCGCCGACCCCACCTTGTACGCCATCATGGTGCAGACGACCGGCGACGACGGGATGGGCAGCAGGTGGATTTGCAGGCCGTTGTCGAGCGTGACCGACTTCATCGCCTTGAACTGGTCGTCCACGGTGGCGATCAGCTTGGCGTCGTCGGCGCGGGCGGCGGCCGCGAGGAACAACCCGGCGATGATCACCCAGGGGCGTACAGACATGGCAGCTCCAAACCGGGACGGGACAACGAAGTGTAGTTTACCCGAGGAGGAGCGTCACCGCGAGATGACGGAAGGTGAGAGCACCCCACCCCCGCCGGGGAACTGCGTTCCCACGGCGACCCCTCCCCAGCGGGGCGGGGTGTGGCGTGGCCGGTGATTATGCCTGAGCGGAAGAGACCGACAACACCCACCCCTCCCCGCTGGGGAGGGGACGGCTCGCCGCGGAGCGGGCGAGCCGGGGGTGGGGTTGCGTTCCACCAATGGCACCCTCAGGTGACGGGCACGGCTACCGCATCCCCTTCACGTCGTCCCACGGAATGCCGGCGGTCGGGTCGGCCCGCAACTCGGCGGCCCGGCGGGTCAACTCGTCGGCGAACTCGTCGGCGGTCACTTCATCCAACCCGTCGGGCGGGTCGAGCGAATCGGCCAACCGCTCGATCAGTTCGCCCCGCTGGGCGGCCGGCAGTTCCATCGCCTGGGCGAGGACGGCAGACAACGCTTCGGACATGATCGCCCCTCCTTACCCGATGCTACGCGGTTTCGACCCGTCCATCTACTTCCCGTGCCGCAACGCCTTGCCGCCCATCGCGTCCGGCTGGTGCTTGCCGTCTTCCACTGCGGCCACGCCGTTCACGAACACCCACTTCACCCCGGCGGCGTACTGGTGCGGCTTGTCGAACGTGGCCGTGTCGCGGTACGCCTTCGGGTCGAACACCACCACGTCGGCGAAATACCCGGCCTTCAGGTAGCCGCGGTCGGACAGCTTCAGGATGTCGGCCGGCAGGCCGCTGCTGCTGCGGATGGCCTGCTCCAGAGTCACCACCTTGTCCTCGATGGCGTACAGGCCGATCTTTCGCGGGAAGGTGCCGTAACTCCGCGGGTGCGGGACGGTGTCGCCGGGGGTTTGCACCCCGCCGTCCGACGCCGTCGCCACCCACGGCTGCTTCATGTACACCCGCACGTCCTCTTCCGTCATCCCGAAGTTGACGATCTGCGCCCCGCCGTTCTTCTCGATCTCCAGCACGATGTCGATCGGCTCCTTCTTCTCCGCCTCGGCGATGGCGGCGATGGTCTTCCCGTTCCACTTGGTGTTGGGCGAATAACGGGCGATCTGGATGGTCTTGCCGCCGGCCCGGCCGTCGAGCGCCTTCTCGATGTCCGCCTTCAGTTTCGGCCCGACGACGGGGTCGTCGAACCGGGCGACGTACTCCTTCGTGCCGCCCTCGCGGTAGCGGCTGGGTACCACCGTGGCCTTCAGGCTGGTGCTGCTGGCGATGTACGGGTACTGGTCGGCCGTCACGGTTTGCCCTTTCTTGCGGGCCGCTTCGATCGCCGCCACCGCCTTCCCGCTGGTGCCGTGGGCGGCCTTGCCACTCGCTTTGATGTGCGAGATGTGGACCGGGCAACCGCTCTCTTTCCCAATCCGAATCGCCTCGTCAATGGCCACCAGCAGGCCGGTGCTCTCGTCGCGGATGTGGCTGGCGTAGATGCCCTTGTGCTTCGCCGCAGCCTTCGCCAGCCCGATGATCTCTTCCGTTTCGGAGTAGGTGCCGGGGTTGTAGATCAGCCCGGTGCTCAGCCCCCACGCCCCGTCGGCCATCGCCTTGTCCACCAGTTCCTCCATCTTCTTCTGCTCGTCGCTCGTCGGCTTGCGGTTCTCGTTCCCCATCGCCTGCTCGCGGATGCTGTTGTGCGTGGCCAGGTGAATGACGTTGGTGCCGATCCCCTGCTCGTCGAGCTTCTTGAAATACGCGGCCACGTCCACCGGCCCGCTCCCGCAGTTGCCGGTGACGACCGTCGTACACCCCTGGGTGACGTAGTTCTTGTTCGCCCGCGTGGACTTGGCCTGCACGCCGGAGTCGCAGTGCGTGTGCAGGTCGATGAAGCCGGGGCAGACCACCAGCCCGGTGCCGTCGATCTCCTTCGCGCCGTCGACTTTGCCCACTTTGCCGACTGCCTTGACGCGATCACCGACGATGTGAACGTCCCCGACGACCGGCTTCTCGCCGCTGCCGTCGTGGATGGCGGCGTTGCGGATGACGACGTTCGTCTCGGGCGGGGCGGCGAGGGCCGCCGCGAGCAGGAGCGGGAGCATGGGGACACCGTGGATGTGGGAGGGTTAGCCGCGAGACGAAGGCGAGCGCTACCGTACGCGCTCGCCTTCGTCTCGCGGCTAACCAGTTTCACCGCCGCTTCCGTCGTGGGCGGTCGTCGTCGTCATCGTCCTCGTCGCTGTCCCGACGGCGGCGGCCGTCGTCGTCGTCGTCGTCGTCCCGTCGCTTCTTCTTCTTCCCGCGGTCGTCGTCGCGGTTCAACGCCTCGGCCGCCGAGCCGGGCACCACGAACCCGGCGAACGGGTTGTACTCCTGGGCGGGCACCCCGGCCGGCGGTGGGGGCGGGGGTACGACCACCGCCGGCTCGGGGGGTGGCGGGGGCGGGACAATCGGCCGGGCGACCGGCCGGGCCAGCCGCGGCACATCCGGCGGGGGTGGCGGAGGAAGCGGCGGGGGAAGCGGGAGTGCTGGAAGGACTGGCAACTCCGCGACCACCGGCTCGGGAGGGGGTGGCAGCGCGGGGGTGACGGCCGGCGGGGGCGAGTTGGTCGCGGCCGTCGGCGGGAGGAAGTCCGGCGGGACGGACGGAGTGGGCAACTGCTGGAACGTGGACGGCGTCTCGATGATGGCGAGGATCACCTCCGGGATGCGGAGGGAGATGCCACACTTCGGGCACTTGGACCGCTTGCCGAGGGCCGTTTCGGGGGCCATCGTCCTGGTCCCGCAGGCGGGGCACAACACCGGGATCGGCACGACGAGGCTCCGGGGGTTGTCGTCAGTGTAGCCGACGGCGGGCGAACGTGGGGCGGGGCGGGAACCGGCCGGCTGAAAGTTCGACCCGCCCGGCAGGTATCATCGCTATCGCCCATCTCCCTTCGAGGCTCCTCTTCATGTCCGACAGCATCCCCACCGTCCGTGGCACCAACTACACCGCCGCCCACGTCGGCCCGTTCGACGACCTGAAGCGGTTCACCTACGAGCACCCGGTTCGCAAGGTGCCGGTGCGGGGCAAACAGTTCCTGAAGGAACTGGTCGGCGCGAGCGGAATGGAAGTGTCGTTCACCCGCCTCGAGCCGCTCCAGGCAGTCCAGTTCTTCCACAGCCACAAGCAGAACGAGGAGCTGTTCCTGATCGTCCGCGGGGCGGGGGAGATGCAGGTGGACGACGACGTGATCCCGGTGGCGGAGGGGTCGGCGGTGCGGGTGGCGTCGGCCGGCGAGCGGTGCCTGCGGAACACGTCGGCCACCGACCCGCTGGTGTACGTGTGCGTCCAGGCGAAGACGGGCTCGCTGGAGCAGTGGACGTACACCGACGGGGTGCCGAGCCGGCGGACGGCCAAGTGGGCGGCCGGGTGATGGCGGGCGGTGGGCGGCGGCGTATGCTGACGGCGGTCGCCCACCCCGAACCCCGGAGGCCGCATGGCCCGTTCGCTCACCTGCGCCGCCCTGCTGCTGGCAGTGGCGCTGCCCGTCACCGCCGCCGACGACGCGTACACGATCAAGCTGTACAAGGACAAGGAAGGGGACGTCACCAAGAAGACGACGGTGAAGAAGACCGAGGGGACGGTCTCGTTCGCCGTCGGCGACATGAAGGGGAACGAGAAACAGAAGGGGAAGGAGGAGGTGGTGTACACCGAGGAGATCCTCAAGTGGCCGGCCGACGCCAAGCGGGCGACCAAGTTCTCGCGGACCTACGAGAAGGTGGACAAGACGAGTGACCGGGGCGAGGAGGTGAAGTCGTTCCTGGCCGGGAAGACGGTGGTGGTGGACCGGAGCAAGGACAAGCCGGCGTTCACGGTGGACGGGAAGCCGCCGACCGACGACCAGCAGAAGGAACTGGACGCCGAGTTCGGGGAGGAGAAGTCGGACTTCGACAAGCACGACATGCTGCCCGGCAAGCCGGTCAAGGTGGGCGACACCTGGACGCTGGACAAGAAGAAGGTGCTGGCGGCGCTCGGCGAGAAGACCAAGTTCGGGTTCGACGAGGAGAAGTCGTCGTTCACCGGCAAACTGGTGAAGGCGGCGATGAAGGACGGCGCCCTGCACGGCACCATCGAGTTCAACCTGAAGTTCGCCCTGACCGACTTCCCCCTCGGGCCGAACATGGCCGCGGCGACCGAGGCGGGCAGCGTGATGACCATCAAGGCGAGCATCGACTGCTGCCTGGACGGCACCGTCGCCGGCGAGAAGTCGGACATCACCATGACGATGCTGGTGAAGGCGAAACTGCCGATGGACGGCAAGCTGGAGATCGACAGCACCGTCAGCGGCACCGAGACGGAAGTGCCGGTGAAGAAGAAGTGAGGCCCGGCGGTGAGCGGCCGGGGTGCGACGGCACTCCGGCCGCTCACCCTGCGGCTCGCCGTCACACCAGTTCCTTGATCCCCGCCCCGGCGTCGAGCAGGGCCATCGGGCGGCCGCTCGGGTCCTTCAGGTGCGTCTTGCGGGCGTCCACCCCGAGGGTGGCGTACAGGGTGGCGAACACGTCCTCGTAACTGACCGGACGGTCCACGACCCGTCCGCCGTTCTTGTCGGTCGCGCCGATCACCTGACCGGCCTTCCACCCGCCCCCGGCCAACAGCGCCGGCCCGACCTCCGGCCAGTGGTCCCGCCCGCCGTCCTTGCCCACTTTCGGCGTACGGCCGAACTCGCCCCACACCACGATCGCCACGTCGTCCAGCATCCCGCGGTCCGACAGGTCCGTCACGAGCGCCGCGAGCGCGTGATCGACGATCGGCACCAGCTTCTTCATCCGCGGGAAGTTCTGGCTGTGCGTGTCGAAGTCGGAGAACGACACGCTCACGCACCGCACCCCGGCCTCGAGCAACCGCCGGGCGAGCAGCAGCTTCTTCGCCGAGGTCTCGTCCTCGCCCGTCTCGAACTTGGCCAGGTTGCTCGCGGGCGGGGTGTACAGCTTCACCACGCTCTCGGGTTCATCGTCCCACGTCAGCGCCTTGGCCAGTTTGCCCGAGGTGAGGATGCTCACCGCCTGCTGGCCGAACTGGTCGAGGGCGTCCATCGTGCCCGACTGGTCCACCTCGCGGCGGACGTCGTCGAAGCGGTTGAGGAGCGACTGCCGGTCGGCCAGGCGGTCCGGGGTCAGGCCGTCCACCAGGCTCAGTTGCAGACTCGGCCTCGCCGCCCCCCGCTGCAACTCCACCTTCATGCCCTCTTCCAGCTCGCGGGGGAACTTGTCCGCGATGTCCGGGCGGAAGGGGGCGAAGGCCGGCCCGAGGAAGCCGGGGCGGGCGCTGTTCCGCACCAGCGGGCGGCCCTGCATGACGTCCACGAACGGCGGGACGGTGTCGGCCGGCTTGCCGAACAGCTTCGCCACCACGCAGCCCATCGCCGGCCGCCCGCCCACGCTCGCGCTGTTCTTCGCGTCCCACCCGCTCTGCGTCTGGAAGGCGTCGTGCTGCCCGGTCGAGCCGACGAGTGACCGCAGGAAGACGAACCGGTCGGCGAGTGCCGCCACGCGGGGCATCAGTTCGCACAGGTGGACGCCCGGCAGTTTCGACTTGATCGCCTTCAGGTCGCCGCGGACTTCCTCCGGGGCGTCCGGCTTCGGGTCGATGGTGTCGTGCTGCGGCGGCCCGCCGTCCAGGTGGATGTTCAGGATCGACTTGGGGGACGCCTTCTTCGGCGAGGTGCCGTCGGCGCGGAGCAGATCGGTGAGGGTCAGCCCGGCGAGGCCGGCCCCGGCGACGACGAACGACCGGCGGGAGATGCCGCGACCGCAGGGAGGGCGGGGCTGCATGGGGTGGCTCGAACTGGGAAGGGCGTTCGGCAGGCGGGATGAGAGGAGCGTAACCGGGGGAAACGACTGGGTCAACGAAAAATGAAGCGGGTGAGCGCGCAGAAAAATCCCGCCGAGTGCTTCCCTGGTGTCGCCCATTCACCAGAGCCGCCCCTCGACGGGACACCAGCAATTTACCCTCTGGCTCTGTCAGATGCAATGGTCCGTGTCGGGTTTCTCATCGAATAATCCACCACCCGCCGAAAATCCCGACAGATCGGGCATTCCGCTGGTCTGTGATGCACAATTCTCCCTCAAACCTGGGCTGGATTCCGAGACCTCTCCCGACTACACAACCGAACCTCTGACTGGCACTGAGGTTCGATCAATGCGAACGACCAGCCTGACGATCCTGGCCCTTGTGGTGTGCGCCCCACCTACCTCGGCACAGTTTCTTTACCTGGTTCCTGATGTTTCCCCCGCCGAACAATTCTTCCTGATTTTCAACTCAGGTCCATTGACAGGGGTCAAGCCGGACGGCGAAAAGCTCGCTGTTCGCACCGTCACGGCGGTCGAGGTGGATGGCAAACGGTCGGCCGTCCCGCTGACGACGGACAATACGAGCGGGCCGGTCGTCAAGACCTCAGCGACCACCCTGTTCGCCTCGGTCGATTCCGGCGTGTCCAACCGCGGGGAAGGGCGGACGGTGCTGCTGCGGTACCACGCGAAGTGTCAGCCGGCCGGCGGAAAGGAACTTGGGCTGCCGCTGGAGGTGACGCCGAAGGCGGTGACCGGTGGGGTGGCGTTCGCGGTGACGGCGGGGGGCAAGCCCCTCGGGAACGGGTCGGTACTGTTGCACGAACCGGGCGACACCGACCCGCGGGCGGTGACGACCGACGCGAACGGCCTGACGCCGACGTACAGCAAGGCGGGGCGGTACGCGGTGCGGGTGGGGCGGTTCGAGAATGCGAAGGGCGAACTCGACGGGAAGGCGTACTCCGGCGTGTGGGAGTACAGCACGCTCGTCACGATGGTGAAGTGAGGCGGGCGGGCGGCGGTTCGCCACTCGATTCGCCGCCCGCTCAAGGTGTCACACCTTCGCCAGTTCCTCGTCCACCAGCCGCCGCACCACGTCGTTCGGGGCACCCTTGTTCGCCTTCATCACCGCCCCGACGATGGCCATCTTCGCCGCGTCCTTGCCCGCCTTGAAGTCGGCCACCGCCTTCGGGTTCTTGCCGATGGCCTCCACCACCGCCGCCCGCAGCGCCCCCTCGTCGGCCTCCTTGATGCCCGCGTCGGTCTTCGCGTCGGCCAGGCTCACACCCTTTTCGAGCATGATCTTGAACACCGCCGTGCGGTCCATCTTCGACAAACTCGCGGTGCCTTTGAGGAAGTCGGCGAAGGCGTCGGCCTTCATCGGCAAGGCGTCGATCTCCTCGTTCCGCTCGGTGAGGGCGGGGTACACCAGATCGCTCAGCCGGTTGGCCGCCGCCTTGCCGTCGCCACTGGCTTTCGCCACGGCCTCGAAATACGCCACCATCGCCCGCCCCTTCGCGGTCAACACCTCGGCGTCGTAGGGGGACAGGCCGTACTGCGTCTCCAACCGTGCCCGCTGGGCCTGGGGCAGTTCGCCCATCTCGGCTTTCACCTGCTCGATCTGTTCCGGCGTCACCACCACCGGCACGAGGTCCGGTTCGGGGAAGTAGCGGTAGTCGGCGGCTTCTTCCTTGCGGCGCTGCACGACGGTCTTGCCGCGGGGGTCGTCCCACCCAGCAGTCTGCTTCAACCACTTGCCGAAGCGGTAGCCGGCGGGGTCTTTCTGGAACTCCTCGAACTGCCGCTGCGCTTCGTAAGTGATCGCCCGGCCCACCCCGCGGAAGCTGTTCAGGTTCTTCACTTCGGTCAGCGGGGTGGCAGCGTACCCCTTCGGCTCGTCGGCTTTGGGAATGTGGATATTCACGTTCGCGTCGCACCGCAGGCTGCCCTCCTGCATCTCGCAGTCGGACACCTTCAGTTCCCGCAGCATCAGCCGCAGTTCTTCCAGGTACGCGATCGCTTCCTCCGGGCTGTTCATGTCCGGGTGCGACACGATCTCGAGCAGCGGCGTGCCGGTGCGGTTCAGGTCCACGCGGGTGTCCCCGCCGCGGCCGCTCTCGTCGTGGATGTTCTTGCCGGCGTCCTCTTCCAGGTGGGCGCGGATGATGCCCACCCGCTTGGCCGTGTGCCCCTTCTTCGGGTCCGGGTGGACGTTGATGTCCAGGAACCCGTCGTGGCTGAACGGCAGGTCGTACTGGCTGATCTGGTAGTTCTTCGGCAGGTCGGGGTAGTAGTAGTTCTTGCGGTCCCACTTGGTGAAGCCGGGGGCGTACCCCTTGTGCGTGGCGATCTGGCAGTTCAGAGCCAGCGCCGCCTTCAGCGCCAGGTGGAAGGCCTGCTTGTTCATCACCGGCAAGGAACCGGGCAGCCCCAGGCACACCGGGCACGTCGCCGTGTTCGGCGCCTGCCCGAACTGGTTCTTGCACCCGCAGAACAGCTTCGTTTTCGTCAGCAGTTGGACGTGAACTTCCAGCCCGATGACGATCTTGTACGGCAGGTTCGGCATGACGGCTCCGATCCAGAGAGGCCGAGAGGATTCGTGAATTGTACAGACCGACGGTGGGTTGGGTCTCGGTGGCTCAAAGTGAACATTAGTCCAAAACTCCGACGCGGGGCCGGGCAAGGGGATCAAGAAGACCAAGGGGATCAAGAATCACACACACACACCCGTCGGACTTCTTGACACGTCGTCCGACCGGTGGGCGTAAACTTCCCCCATGCCGACCATCTACATCGACGCCGACGCCTGCCCGGTGAAGCCCGAGACCTACCGCGTGGCGGTGCGGCACGGCGTGCCGGTCGTGGTGGTGGCGAACAACACCATGATGGTCCCCGACAACCCGCTCATCTCGATGGTCGCCGTCACCGGGTTCGGGGCGGCCGACGACTGGATCGCGGCCCAGTGCAAACCGGGCGACCTGTGCGTCACGTCCGACATCCCGCTCGCCGCCCGCGTGGTCGCCGCCGGCGGGATCAACCTCCATCCCAAAGGGCGTGTGCTGGACGACGCGAGCATCGGCGAGGCGCTGGGGATGCGCGACCTGATGGAGGGGTTGCGGGAGGCCGGCACCGCCACCGGCGGGCCGAGCGGGATGACGCCGAAGGACCGCTCGAAGTTCCTGAGCGAACTGGACCGGCTGGTGGTGCTGGTGAAGCGGAAGTACTCGTCGTAGAGCGGGCAATCACGCACCCCGCCGCAGCAACACCAGCACACGGTAGAGAAGGATGCACACGACAGTGAGCAGCACGGCGAGCGGCAGGCCGAGGATGAATGCTGAGGCCTTGATGGTGTTACCGGCCGTGTTGTAGGCGGCAGCACGCACTGGCTTTTGGCGTTCGTTCCACTCGTCCCATTCCTGCTCGGGTGCGTCGGGAGGTGGGCGGGTCTCTTGCCCCGCTTTCATGGCCGCGCTGGAATAGAGGACGGTCGTTGTTGCCGGTTGGCAGAGGCAGAACCCGAACATGACGAAGGCGAGGGTGAACAGGCTCAACCCGAGTGCCCACCGGACCGCCCGGAACAGCCGCTGACGGGGCGTCATGGGTGTGGCTCCGGGCACGAGGTAGGTGCCGCGAGCCGAGCGGCACCCTGTGGTCTGACCGCCCCCCCGCCCGCATAAGAACAATAACGGAGCACGCAGCCCCCCTCCGCCGGGACGGCTCCGGGG
>CAYMHO010000007.1:66708-69649 GCA_964390195.1 uncultured Fimbriiglobus sp.
GGGTGGGGCGCCGGGCACGTGGTGGGTGCCGCGCGCCGGGCGCCCCCGGGTGGTCGGCTCGCCCGGCGGGCGGAAGCAGCCCGGTCGCGGCGCGAGCAGACCACTTCCGCGGGTCCGGCTCGGCTCGCCGGACCTACCTCATACCGCGTCGTAGCTCGGCGCTTCTGGCGGTTCGGTCAGGTGCTTGCTCTTGATGGCGCTCACGATCAGGTCGGCGCACCCGGCCTCGCCCAGTCGCCCGCTGTTCAAGATGAGGTCGTACTGCGTCGGGTCGGAGGCGGCTTTCCCGGTGAGCGCCGCGTGCAGGGCCGCTCGCACCCGATCCCGCGCCGCCAGTTCGGCCGCCGCCTCGTCGGTCGTCATCCGCAGCCACTGCGCCAGGTACGCCACCCGCTCCGCGTGCGGGGCGATCACCCGCACGTTCAGGGTGCTCTCGCCCGGCAGCAGCACCCCCGCCCCGCGGCCGACGAGCACCACCTCCCCGCGGGCGGCCAGGGCGAACACCAGCTTCACCAGCTCGCCGGCGTCCCCCACGAACGCGCCCGCCTGCCGGTCGGCCCACGCGGCCGCCGGGCCGGGCACCTCGGCCAGCAGTTCCCGCCGGGCTTCGTCGTCCCGAGCGAGCAGGGCGAGCGAATCCTGGTCGTACACCGGCCAGCCGAGCAGCCGCCCGACCCGCCGGGCGATACTCCCGCCGCGGGCGCCGGCCTCCCGGCTGATGGCCACGGTCAGCCCGCGGGGTCGTTCGCAGGCCGCCGCCGGGGCGGGGGCGCCGCGGTACCCGTGCAGCGGCGGGTTGGTGGATTCGGAGAGGGCGACCATCAGAACACCTCCGGGCCGATTTCTGTGTCCAGTCTTCCAGGGTTCGGCGGACGCGCAAGCCGCCTTCCGACCCGAACCGCCAATCCCCGAAAGCCGAATCCGGAAAACTGTCAACTTCGGTCAGGTTTCGTCCTTCGGCTCCTGCCGGCTGAACAGCCACGCGCCGACGGCGGTCACGCCGACGGACGCTACCAGTAAGACGATCCAGGCGGTGAGTGGTTCGGCCGGATCGTACTCGGCCAGCCCGCGGGGGGTGGTGCTCGGGGTGGCAGCCGTCAACCGATTATAGAACAGCGACTTCAGGTAGTAGTTCAGGCTGAACTGCTTCAGCCCGCCGGGCAGGTTGGCCACCAGCACCTCGAAGAAGAAGACGTACACCAGGGCGACGACGGTCGGGCGGGTGAACACCGCCCCGACCATGTGGAACACGCACCCGAACGCCACCGCCCCGGCGACCGCCTGCGGCCAGTACACGACGATCGCCTTCCGCCCCTGCTCCCCGCCGGCCAGCCCGAGCACCACGAACGCCAGCCCGCACACCGCCACGCACCACGGCAGGGTGGCCGCCAACTTGGCCAGGTAGACGGCCCACCGCGGGAGCGGGCGGGTGGTCAGCCACAGGAGGGTCCGCCCTTCCCGCTCGCCGCCGATCGCCCCGGAGGCGTAGGCCAGGGTGAACAGCGGCAGCAGGAAGGCCAGGTATAAGGTGAACACCACCTGGGAGGAAAAGTTGGTGAACGCGTAGTCGGCGCGGACTTGCGGGTCGGACACGACGGCCCGGAAGGCGGAAAAGACGGCCTCCTTGATGGCGAAGTCGTCGCCCGCCCCCGGCAGCAGTTCGTACAGGGCCGGCCGCTCGGTGTACTGCCGGAGGGTCACCCGCTGCGGCTCGAACCCGGTTTCGGCGGCGGCGACGGCGGCGGTGCCCAGAAGCGCCTGCCCGCCCGGTCGCTGGTCGGGCGGGAGCGGCTGACGGATGTACGTGACCGAACGCCGGTCGGTCTCGAGCCGCCACAGTTCCCGCTCGCCGGAGGTCATCACCCCCACCACCACGGCGGTGACGGCCAGCAGGGCGAACCCCACCCACCCCATCTGTCGCACCCGCCCCTGCCGGCGAACGGAGAACCACACCAGGGCGAGGAAGGCGCGGGCGGCGGAGGGTTGGGTTCCCCTCTCCCCCGGGGGGAGAGGGGGACTCGGTCACTTGTGCTTCTCCTCTTCCGTCGGCTTGGGCTGCCGGATCCGCCGGACGATGACCGGCACCCCCCACACCCCCATGACGATGACGACGAGGGCGTAACACACGCTGCACATGGCCGGCTCGACCAAGAATTCCTTCTTGTCGAGCATCTTGTTCTTGTCCTCCTTCACCAGGAAGTCGTCCTTCCGCCACTGTTCCTCGGTCTGCTTCAGGACGATGAAGCTGTAGATGGTCATGCCCCCGCAGTTGAGCAGGATGATCCCCCAGATGATGGCCGGCAGCCACCACTTGAAGATGTCCCCGCCGGTGAGGGCGTAGGTCTTCACCGTCCGGTGCCGCTTGCGGGCGGTCAGGTCGTACCCGCAGTTCAGGCAGATCTTGGTGTCCGGCGGGTCCAGGTCGATGGCACAGAACGGGCACCGCGGGATGTCCTCGTCCGGGTCGGCGGTCACCCCGTAGGCTTTCGGCTTGGCCCCGACGACGTCCTCGTCCTCGTCGTCGTCCTTGAACGGGATGGGGGCGGCCGCGTCGGCCGGCGGGGAGGTCGGCTTGGCTTGCGCCGGCTTGGCCTGCGCCGGTTTGGCCTGCGCCGGCTTCGCCCGCGCGACCGGCTTCGGGGCGTCGGCCGCCGGCGGCACCGGGAAGACGTGCTGGCACGCCTTGCACTTGATCTTCTTGCCGGCCGCCTCGGCCGGCACCTGGATCTCTTTCTGGCAGTTCGGACAGGACACGGCCCGGGTGGACATGCGGCACCTGCGACGAGACGGGGCGGGAGAGTTCCCGGCCCCCGCGGAGTCTGGTCGTATGATACGGAAGGAACTTGCGGTTCGCACGGAGACCTCACCCCCGCCCCCCGCTCCCAGGGGAGAGGGGGTGTTCAACCCGCTCAAGCTGCCGGTTTGCCGCGAGGCGCAGACG
>CAYMHO010000008.1:0-64501 GCA_964390195.1 uncultured Fimbriiglobus sp.
CGCGTGTTTTCCGATGTGACGCCGATCGCGTTTCCCTTTTCGATGCCGATTACCAACTCGCCGGCACCAGGATCGCCTGCTCGATCCAGATCTCCGTCGTCGCCGGCACGACCTGACCGTTCATGCGGAAGGGCGGGTGAACCTTCACCCTCAAGATCCCGACCACCGTCACCTCGTGGCCCTTGTCCACCAGCAAATTTCTCGGCACATAGGCCGCCCGCTCCACCTCGTCGGTCCCGGCCCCGAGCACGGTGACCGCGCCGTGCGTGTCCGCCGGGCATGAGACGATGAAGGTGGAACACACCAGCCGGCCGTCGATCCCCCACGCCTGGGCCACCGTCATCCGGTCGAGTTCGACCGGGAACGGGATCACGCCCGGCAGGCCATAGGACCAGAGGAGCGAGAGGAGGGTGACGAGTGACATGGTGTTGGTGTACCCGCGGAGGGATCTGGCGGGGCGGGGTGCGGGGCGTCACTTCTTGTCCTTCTGGCCGGGGGTGAACTCCTTGAGCTCCTGCGACCAGAGCGCCTTGCCGTCGATCTCCTCCACGTTCTTCACCACCCCCACCCCGGCCGCGTACCACGACGTGCCCCGGCTGACCCGACCGTCATGCACCCGCTCGGAGGTGACGGGGATCGCCTTGAACTTGCCGGCCGCCACCTCCACCACCTCCTCCTTGCCGACGGTGTAGGCGGTGCCGTCGTCCCCCGCCCAGGTGTCCCCGGCCCCGGCCGGGAGCCTCAGCCACGGTTGCGCCGGCCGCTCGCCGGCGGGGTTGGACAGGTGGAACACCCCCTTCGCCGACACCTCGAACTGGTAGTCGAACGCCCGCCCGTCGCACTCGTACCGGACGGTCAGCGTGTGCGTGCCGTCCCTCACCGCCGACTTCGTGACCGTGTGCGTGACCTCTTCCGCCCGGCCCCCCGCCGCCGTCATCAGCACCACCCGCTTGTCCCCCTCGGCGGTCGGGATGTAGAGCACCGCCGGCTTCGCCTTCGGCACCGGGGCGGCCAGGGTGGCGGCGAGCAGGGCGGTCAAGAACATCGGCCAGACTCCCGTGAGGCGGACCCTCACACCCTACCCGCCCGCAGGGCCGAACGCCAGCAGCGACTCCCCTCGCACAACTCGCAGAACGGGCGCAACTCGGCATCGCGTGCCGCCCGATGGCTTGTTCCACGGATCCACACCCTCCAGCACGACAGGGGAGGTGGTAGGCTGGCGGCATGTGCGGACGCTACACCTTCGCCGGCCCGATGGACGACGTGGCCGACCACTTCCAGCTGGCCGATCCGCCGAAGGGTCTGGCCCCGCGGTACAACGTCGCCCCCGGCCAGGCCGTGGCGGTGGTGGCCCTCAAGCAGGACGGCGAGCGGTTCGGCCTCGCCCACCTGAAGTGGGGGCTGGTGCCCGACTGGGCGGACAACCCGGACCGGGGGATCCGGCCGGTCAACGCCCGCGACGACTCGATGGGCAAGCCCATGTTCGCCCGCCTGTTCGCTGCCCAGCGCTGCCTGCTGCCGGCCACCGGCTTCTACGAGTGGCGGGTGACGGGCCGGCGGAAGGAGCCGGTCCACTTCTCGCTCACCGGCGGCGGGCTGATGGCGTTCGCCGGCCTGTGGAACGTGTGGACCGACGGTCAGCGGAAGGTGCCGACCGTCTGCCTCGTCACCACCACGCCGAACGAGCTGGTGCGGGACTACCACGACCGCATGCCGGTGATCATCCCGCCCGACAGTTACCGCAAGTGGCTGGACAACGACACGCCTCACCGCGAGCTGAAGGCGATGCTCAAGCCGTTCCCGGCCGAGGTGATGACCGCCCGCCTCGCAAACCCGGTAGTGAACAAGGCGACGGTCGAGGGGCCGGAATGCTTGGCGACCTGACCTCCTCCCGCCCGGTGACGGCGAACCGGCGGTCCGAATGTCAGGGGGGGGGCCGCTCGGTCAAGAGCCGCCCGACAGAACGGGGGACGAGCTTCCGCACCATTGTTGGGGCCTGCCGAACAGGCCGTCTCGCGGCAGTGGGTTCAGCCGGCCGCCGCGAGTGCTGCCCGCAGAGTGGCCGCGTCCGTCACCCCCTCGAACCGCCGCACCACCCGCCCGTGGCGGAACACCAGCAGCAGCGGGATGGCCGCCACGTCGAACTTCGCTGCCAGTTGCGGGTTCGTCTCGGTGTTCACCTTGCACACCTTGTACTCGCGGGCCACCTCGGTCAGCACCGGGGTCATCGCCCGGCACGGCCCGCACCACGCCGCCCAGAAGTCCACCAGCACCGGCCCCGGATCGTCCAGCACTTCGCGTTTGAAGTTGTACTCTTCGAGCAGCATGGCTCACCCCTTGATCTGCTTCAGGTATCGGTCCGCCGACCGCTCCACCGCCCCCTTGGCGTCCGCCCTCACCACCTGGTCGGGGAACGCACTGTACAGGCGGTCGAAGGCGAACGGCTTGAGGGCCGCCACCACGCCCTTGATGGCCGCCGGACCGAGCGGGATCAAGTTGGGGTAGCTCCACATGAAGCTCACCCACTTGCGGTCCTGGCAGACGTACGGCTGGTCACCGGACAGGAGCACCCCCTTGCCGGCCGCCCCGGCCGGCCAGTGCAGCACCTGGAACCCGTCGAAGTGGCCGCCCGTCTTCACCAGTGTCAGCCCGGCGAACAGTTCCTTGGTGTCCCCCTCCCACGCCTTCACCACGTCGTCCGGCCGCATCACCCACTCGGCGTCGAGTTTGTGGACGTACACGGGCACCTTCCCGAACGCGTGGCTCCACTCCACCATGGTGGTGTAGTAGTGCGGGTGGGACACCGCGATTGCCGCCAGCCCGCCCAGCTTGTTAACCGCCGCCGCGGTGGCGTCGTCGAGCGGCGGGACGCAATCCCACAGCACGTTCCCGTCCCTGGTGCGGACGAGGAACGCCCGCTGGCCGATGCCCGCCTTCGGCTGAGGGAAGATGGAGTGCAGGTCCGCCTCCTCCTCGGCGAACACGTTCTTGTGCGTCTTGCGGTACTCCTCGATCGTCGTCCACTTCTGTCCGCCGTGCCCCACGTACTGCCGCTCGTCCCGGCAGATCGGGCACCCGTCCGGCTCCTGGGCGGTGGGGGCGAACTGGGTGCCGCACGTGACGCAGATGTGGTGCTTCATGGCGTCGGCTCCGATGGCTGAGGCGGAAACGCCGAGGGCGGTGACCGCGGCGGCCGAGTGCTTGAGGAAACTCCGGCGGGTGTCCTGGGGAAGCATCGGGTGCTCCGGGCGAGGTGGCGAACGGGACTGTTATAGGTTCCGGCGAAGCGGTCCGAGACCACGTTCGCGGCCCTCCGGCCGATCAGTCGGCGGTCTTCAGTCACCTCGTCGGGCGGAGTGGATCGCATGAGTGGAGATGCAGAGTGGGTCAAACCGCTCCCAGGGTCGCGGTGCGTGGCGGCGACACTGGCCCCACCTCGGCTTCTGACGGGAGCCATCGCCTGGCGAATCGGCATTCGTTCGCCGCCGACACGGTCCTGTGCCCGGTGGGCGACTAGTCCGACTTCGCCCTCATGATCGTGGCCGGGGCGGGCGATGGCGAGGGGACACGGCGGGATGCACCGAGGCGACCGACGAAACGCATCCCGTTCGGGTCCACGGTTGCGGGTGACGAACACGGTTCTCGGGGCTTCCGATTCGGATACCACGCCACCTCCGGCCGGGCTCCTGATCGACACTGGAGAGCGGAGACATCATAATTGCAAAAGTGCTTTTGTAGTTGTGGTCGCTGATCCGGGCTCGTTGGGATGTCGTGCCAACGGATACACTGCGTCTGTCTCGATGCCGATGGGAGTCCTCGCGTGGCGGATTCGTACTCGTTCGCCGTCGACGTGTTCCGCTGCGTCGGCGAGCGACAGTCGGGCAGGGCAGCGGAACTGGAACTGCTGGCCGGGACGGCGGCGTTCCATGGCTGGCTCGTAGGGGAGGCGTTCCTGGCTTGCAAGGGGCGACAGGTGAGCTATCCGTTCTGCGAGGTGGCGGCCAAGGCCACCTACGCCAGCGAGGGGGTGGGCGGCGAAGGCGTGCAGGACGCGGGCGACTTGCGAGTTGGCGGGCCGGACGACGGGGCGAACCACTGCTGGCTGTTCGCCGAGTTCGTGGTGGTCGGCGACGGGGCCGGCGGGGGATGGAAGCCGATGGTCATGGCCTCCATTGACCGGCTGAAGGGGTTGGGGTGGAAGCGGTCTGCCGCCCCGCTGATCGTCGTTGCGGCAAGCCGGGGCGAGGTGCCGACCAAGAGGGCTCATTGCTTGGCATGTAATGCAGTGCGGAACTGGTCCGTCTTGACCGACCCGTTCGTCATCGCCCTGCCGGGTGGTGGGACGGTCATCATGAAGGCGTCGAGATCAAGCAGTACAAAATAGACGCGCTCTGCAATGTTCTCTGAGCCCATAAGGGGCAATTTCGGTCATCTAAGGACTCATGTGAACTAGGAGCACTCGGAGGGATGTG
The DNA here is from genome assembly GCA_964390195.1 of uncultured Fimbriiglobus sp. Taxonomy (GTDB): domain Bacteria; phylum Planctomycetota; class Planctomycetia; order Gemmatales; family Gemmataceae; genus JALHQU01. The sequence goes on from CAYMHO010000008.1 coordinate 4,473, forward strand.
GTGAGCCTACTCGTGTTCCTGAGATGGAGTGGAGACGAATACTGGGCTCCCCGCGACCGCAGCTAGCCGAAGGTGGACTCGCGTCCCGTTCTGCCCGAAGAAGAGGTTCGCATACACACCACTCAGCTTCGAATCATCCGGGAAAACATCGGGGGACGTCAGAATCTCGACCAACTCCTTGTGGAGAGGATCATCCGGGTTGCTGATGCGGTCGGGAATATCGGTATCGAGTGTGGTCTCCTCATCGACTAGAGACCAGTTAGAGTTTACCACCCTCAAGGAAACCAGATCGAATACGCAGAGCAGTTCACACCGACCGATCGACCGCTCGAGTTCCACGACAAGGTTGTGAGTTCGGAGCGAGGGAGCGTCCCGGACGGCCTTGACGAATGCTGGTGTCGGTTCGCCGTCGATGTCCACGTTGTAATGCCACGGAAGCCTGGATGTCACGAGTGAGATTTCGGTCTCCCCGTACCTCAACCAGCCGATAGTGCCGTCGTCCTGGTTCAAGCACATGTACCGATTGCCGCTGAAGAGTTTCCCACGCATGTGTGAACCGAGTCCGCTCGGCAGGAGCAAGTCCCGCCATTTCTTCCCACCCCGCGGGTACAGCCGGTAAGACTTCGGGTAGTTGGGATCCTGTTTGACCTCCCCTTCGATTGATTCAGCCGCCGTCGCGACCGCACGGCGGATGCTGTTAATACGATTCCGTAGCCGCTCGTCTTCGTCGGCCACTCGGGTCAGCCTGTCAAAGTGGCTCCAAGCGTCCCTGAGACTTTCGACACGTCGCCTCATCTCGGTAATCCGCTCGGAAGTAATTTCCTCTCGTCGTCCCACCCAGGTGCTCACCCCCTGTTCGACTTCCCTAACCAGTTGCGGATCGGTAATGACGACTGTCGCTTCCTTGTTCGTCGTACCCTTTTGGGTTAGATTCTGACTGCCGACGGTCGCAAACTGGCCTGGGACGAGGAGGATTTTTGCGTGCAGACCGGCCACCTCGTAAACGGGCATAAGGCGCGAAAGGCGTTCCAGAGTGTCGAGGCATGATGCCCGTGCGACGAAGTTCTTGGCGGAGAAGGATGTGTACAGTTCGAACTGAACCCCGTCCCGGTGCCTCAGCACCTCAACCGCGAGCGGTGCGGTCACGAACGGCGAGAACACCATCACTTGGCGGTGGGCAGATGCCGCCTTCTTCCATAGGGATTCTACCCCGTGTCGGATACAGAACGAGATGCAGGCGTCGGGCCTGTCGTTCGAATCAGCCATGGGTTCACCAGTCATGAGGCTGTGTGACTAACCTTCAACAAGGTACTCCAGCTATGAAAGTCGGAACCTCCGCACTTCGTTCGTTTTCGATCCGAACGGCTGAGCATTGCGGCGTCCCACCTGTACTCCACGGGTGAACTACAACTGAATAGTTTCCACGAATGGGAACAATGTTGTTCCCTGCTGGACTCGTCGCACTCTTACTGGCCGAGGGGACGGTCCGGGTTGAACCCTGTCTTGATCTCACCAGATGCCGTGATCACCTTGAGTTGACCGGCAGTCACGCCGAGGTCGCGAGCTCGAATGGTTATGATCGCCGGGTCGAACGCCGCCCGGTGCCGAATCCGTTCGTGGTAGCAGCTCATGAACAGGGCGGTGGCGTACCCGGCCGCATCCTCTCCCAAAAGGGCGAAATCGACGCCCAAGTAAAACGGCTCACCGGCCGGGCCTGCCACCTTGGGGGCCACACGCACGCAGACGAAGTTCTTCCGGTGTACAGCAATGCACTCCGGACTAAGTGACTCGCCGAGTTGTGTGATTTGTTGGGCCAATGAGCTGAGCAGAGTCTCGAACTTCGGGCTGTCAAACCCGAAGCCGAACACCGGAGTTGGGAAATACGAGTGCATACTTCCCGCCACCCTGAACACTTGAGCCAACCCGTCGTCGGACGAATCCATGTTCGTCTTAACCTCGACAGCCAATCGACAGCATGAGGGTGGTACGACGACGAACTCGTCGATCCGGTATAAGGGTTGGTGGATGGTCGGGTTGTAGACCAGGACGTCACACTGGGCGGAAATGACGACGTCCGCCGCCATGTGCGCCACGAACCCCGTGCCCACCCGATTGGGCTCAGGAGTCTGCTCGACGAACAACCTCCTGAGAATCGCTTCGCGACCAGTTCCCAAGCTGCCGCTGTGCTTGACGAACAGCTGTAGCCGTTGGTCTTCGAGGTCCATGCTGCGGGAGACCAGTCCCCAGTAGCGGGTGTCGTATTCGGTAGTCATCCGTACCCCTCAAGGGAGAAGCGAAGGAGGTGGTGGCCCTTAGTCGTACTCCGCGGGACGGCGGTGTTCATTCCGCCTACCGTCGTCGAGGGGCGGCCGGTCTGTGCTATATGAGGTCGCCGCCGAAAGGTCCGCAGACTGAACCGCTCCACCGCCTCCAGGCTGGTGTGCCACTTCTTCGCAGGCACGCGACACTGCGTTTGGCAGTTCCGCTTTCGGCAACCTTCACAAAGCAAGACGGCATCACTCCCCGCCCGACGGCCCGGTGGCGGCCGAGGCCGTGCGGACCTCGTCCAGATACCAGTTCAGCACAGCGAGGAACTGGTCCAGCTTCGCCCGGTCGGTGAGCACGGCGAGCGGGGCGGACGGGCGGCGGGCGATGGCGTCGGCGGGCAGAGCCAGGCCGACCACGTTCAGGCGGGCGTGCAGTTCCTGCCGTTTCGATTCGTCCCCGAACGGCGTCTTGTTCAGCATCCACTGGAACGGGATCTCCACCCGCCCGCTCGTCCACACCGAGACGACCCAGTGCGTCTCCCCGCCGCAGTCGAACATGGGGTAGACGGAGCCGTCGCGGTTGCCCTTGCCCCACCACAACCGGAGGCCACTCTCCTTTGCCCACTTCATCAGGGCACGGGCGGTGTCAACTTCGCCATCGCCCCGCCGCCGGCCGAGTTCGGCGAGGAACCCGGCCTCGTCCCACTGCTTCTCCGACGCCTTGCCCTTCGCCCGCTCGGCTTCGACGGTTTGGCCCACCACCCGCGGGACGAGCGTCTTCAGGCCCTGGCCGACGAACTGCCGCACCTCGACGGCCAGCACCTCGGCCGGGTTCATCTGCCCGTTCAAGAACTCCACCACCCGCCGCAGCTCGGGCGGGATGACGTCGGCTACGAACACCAGCCTTACCCGCCCGGCCTGGAGGTTCGTCTTCACACTCAGCCAGAATTGCTCGATGTCCGCCGCTGGCCCGAGGAACGACCCCAGCACCGCGGACGGGTCTTCCCCCCGCCCCGTGCACCCCAGCTCGAACTTGGCCCGGAGCGTCTCCACCGGCCAGTGGGCGACAGCGTTGGCGGCGTAGTCGAGAAGCTGGCCGACCACTTCACGGCGGATGCGGGTGTCGCTCGACCGCTTCACCTCGACGAGGGTGGGGATGGCGTCCTGGTCGAGGAACAGGTGGTCGAGGGACCAGCGGTCGCCCCCGTCCTCCTCGCCGGGCACCCCCATCTCGCGGCACACGAGCAGCCACCGCCGCGGGGCAGCCGCGTCCATCTGGTCACCGGCCAGCAGATTCGGATACCGGGCGAGCAACTCCTGGAGCATGGCCTCCGTCCCATACGGCTGCTCGGTCATCTCCACCAGCCCGCCGTCACCCTGGAGTACGAACATGCCACTCATGAACCAAACCTCGGAAACGGGGAACCGGTGACGGCCGCAGGGATGGGGGTGTATGAACGACAATATCACGCCGGGTCGCCCGCGGCTGTGACCGACTCGGCCGCTGCCGCCAGCACGCTCGCTGCTCATCCGACGTGCCATCGTCAGGAGGGTGGACCCGGCCGGGGGGCACCGTCGAAGCACAACTCCCAGTCGGCCGCGAGCGGCGTCAATTCCTTGCCCGCCACCCACACCTGCCCGTTCGCCGTCGCCGTCTGCCGGTACACCCACCGGGCGATCCGCTCGGCCGACGACGGGTCGCTCGCCAGTCCGGCCGCGGCCAATTGGATGTCTAAATCGGCCCTTCGGTCCCGGTTCCGCCGCACCCACGCCGCCAGGTGCACCTCGGCTGCCAGGAAGTCGGACTTGGCGGCGTTGCACCGGTCGTGGGCGAGCACCAAGTTGTGCCCGTCGTCGGCCGGGTAGCGGGACCAGGGGACGAAGTGGTCCACCTGCGTCGGCCCTGTCAACTCCACCCCGCAGTACAGGCACCGGTCGTCCTGCACGTCGGCCAAGGTGGGTCTGTACGCTTCCAGACTCGCCCGCCCCTCGCCGAACAGGAACGTGCCCAGGTCGACCACCCCGCCCAGCCGGTCGGCGTTCAGCCGCTGCACGAACCGCACCCACGCCCCCTCGATCAGGTCGCGGACCAGCCCGTAGAACGCCCGCAGGCAGTACGCCACGCCGGGCAGGAGGGTGACGCTCGTGCCCCGGCCGACGTTCTCGTACAGGAAGGGGAGCGGCTCCCGCCCGACCGTCTGCAACTTCCACAGCGGCATGGTCCGGACCACCCGCTCCGCCTCCGACACCAGGGCGTCCCACCGCCCCGCCTCCTGCCGGAAGCGGAACAGCGACCCGCCGCTCGCCGCCTGGGCGGCGGCCACCTGGGAAACGATCGCCGCTTGCCGGCCGGCGTTCTGGGCGAGGACCACCTCGGCCGCCCCGCCGGCCGGGAACGGGCGGGCCTGCCGCCAGTACAGCTCGACGAACCGGGCGGCGATCTCCCGCGTCTCGACCCGGAGCGGAGCCCCGGTGTCGTCGCCCTTCAGCACGGCGAGGTCGGCCAGGGCGTGCACCAGGGCGAACTTGTAACTGGCGGTGAACTGCCCCTCGGCCAGCAGCCGCTGCACGTTCCGCAGGAACCGCACCTGCTCCTCGGGGGTCGGGGGCGACCAGTCCACGCTACGCCCCCGCCCAGTACGCCGCCGTGTGGGGCACCACCCACCGCACCCCGCCCCGCGGGTCGGGCACATCCCCGGTGCGGCGGGGGATGATGTGCACGTGGGCGTGCGGCACCGTCTGCCCGGCCGCCGGCCCGTCGTTCAGCCCGACGGTGAACCCGTCCGGCCCGAGTTCGGCGGCGAGCAAGCCCCGCACCTCGGCGACCAGGGCCCAGACCGCCGCCCGCTCCGCCTCCGGCAGGTCGAACAGACTTACCAAGTGCCTCTTGGGAACGACGAGGGTGTGTCCGGGGGTGACCGGGAACCCGTCGAGCAACGCCACGGCGTGCGGGGTCTCCCGCCAGACGCGGCCGGCGGCCGGGTGGCAGAACGGGCAGTCGGGCGAGTCCGGGGCGTGCATCCCACCCTCGCGTGCGGCGGCAGAACCTGCTGACGGCCGGGCTAGTGTATCAACTGCGTCTTTCTGGCCCTCTTGCTTGTGTCGGCCGGCGTGGCGGGTAGAATCGGGCCCGTGCCGAAGGCCATCCCCCCAGGGCTGACGCCGGACCACGTCCTCCGCACCCTGGCGGAACTGGACGACGGCCTTGACCACCCGTTCGGCCCGCCCACCGGGTACGAGCTGTTGCACGCGGGCCGGCAGTACGCCCCGAAGGCGGTGGTCGGATTGGCCTGCCGGTACTCCCTCGGCCGCGTCCTGACGCCCGACGAGTTCAGCGGGGGGGAGGCTCCGGGGCAGGCCAACTTCGTCCTGCGGCGACTCGGGTTCGCGGTGATGTCCAAGAACGATGCGGCCGACCCGAATGACGAGAAGTCCCCGCGGCCGCACTGGTCCGAGGGCGAGGTGCGGCTGGTGGTGGCCGACTACTTCGCCATGCTGGAGAAGGAGCTGCTCGGCCGGCCGCTGAACAAGAGCGAACACCGCCGGGCCCTCGCCCCGCAACTTACGGGTCGGTCGGACCCGTCCATCGAGTTCAAGCACGCCAACATCTCCGCCGTCCTGGCCGGCCAGGGGCTGCCGTACGTCGGCGGGTACAAGCCGCGGGGCAACTACCAGACGCTGCTGGCCGAGGAGGTCGAGACGTTCCACGACCGGCACCCCGACCTGCTCGACCGGCTGGCAACCGCCTCCGCACTCAATCCGGACGTGGCTCCCACCGCCGGGATGTTCGACCCCCAGACGGTCATCGAAGACCCGCCGGAGCCGACGGCGGTCGCCCCGGTATCGACCGCCAAGCCGTGGGTGTCCTGGCGGGGGCGGCGGGTGGACTTCGCCGAGCGGGACGTGGCCAACCGGCGTCTCGGACAGCTGGGCGAGCAGTTCGTGTTCGACCTGGAGCGGCAGCGGCTGCGGGCAGCCGGGCGGGACGACCTGGCCGCGATGGTGGAGTGGGTGTCGCGGGACGTGGGCGACGGGCTGGGGTTCGACGTCCTGTCGTTCGACGCGGGGGATGACGGGGAGCGGCGGGTGGAGGTGAAGACCACCGCTCTGGGCAAGTTCTTCCCGTTCTACGTGACCGACACCGAGGTGCGGTGCTCGGAGGACGCCCCGGACCTGTTCCAGCTGTTCCGGGTGTTCGACTTCGGGCGGGGGCCGCGGGTGTTCATCCTGCACGGGTCGCTGCGGCAGGTGTGCCGGCTCGCCCCGGTGTCGTACCGGGCGGTGGTGTGACCGCCCAATAACGTCCGGGACCACAGTTCGGCGGACTCCAGCACGTATGTGCTGGAGTTCATGAGCCCGGAGTAAGTGGTCAGGTCAGCGGCGTGGGCAAGTCTCAGTCCAGCCAATACGGTTCAGTCATCGGCCACCGGTGTTCCCGGCGGCTACCTTTGTTGGGGTAGACGACCAGTGGTCACCCTTTGGTCAATACCTCGTTTGCGGCATGAAGCCCAGCTGCCGCCCGTGCGACACGGGAGGACGACGCCGAGCGGAAATGGCAGGAAGTCGTGGGAAACGAAGCGTCCGGCTCGCTGCTCTTTGACTGGCTACGCGAACAGGCAAAGTAACAGCTGAAATGGGGATAGTCATCCCAACTGGCTTACGAGATACCCCAGATTCCTAACATTCAGGGTAATCGGATCTCCCTTCGGCATGATCGCCTGACAAGTGGCCTTGTTCGCCGCAGGGTCTGTGACGATCCGAAGTTCCCACGTGTCGTACTTCCAGCAGGCTTTGACGAAGGTCTTGTCTGCCAAGTCCACAGCTATCGACCGGAGATTACTGTCGATTGGCGGCACGGCGACGTCCAACACTTCGCGATCCATCCGCCGGTAGTCGTGCAGGCAGAAGCACTGCTGGACGAGGAGGTAGGGGTAAGAGACACCTTTGGTCTGTTCGTGGAGTGAGCAGAGCAGACGCACTTGATGCCGGAACCTCTCCTCTTCAGTCTGCGTTTCACGACCATCCGGGCGATCCTTGGCCTTGAAGACGATCGTGTTGGCCAAGTCGCACCAGGTTGTGCTGGCCTTGTTCTGGATCCGGAGCCGTAGTTCTTTGCTGTTCGCCGGAGCGACGGACAGATCAAAGCCACACTTCAACTCGGTACGCCGGTTCGGTGCGTACACCACGTCCTGAATGGGCTTCTTCAGCTTTTCGGCGAACCAGTTAGCGGTGGCAATCACGAGCATGTCTTCCATCGCCTCAGCGTTGCCGCAGAGCGGAGTTCCCCCAGAGGGATTCATCCCCGGCTGGGCATCAAGTTCGGCGTTCCGCTTGTCATCTTCGTGAACCGCAAAGTCGATCTGGCTGGACTTCTTTTGGCGGGCCACTGCTACCTCCGGCGGCTACGGGGTTCACCAGCGACGAAGAAAAATTTACTGACCCAACAATCGACGCTGAGTGCGAAGGAAAGAAATAGCAGGACCGTTCGTTTCCGCGGGTGATCCAGAGGTCACGCCCATCCCCATCCAGCGGGGCGAACGGGTTCGACGGGGTGAAGCGGGAGTTAGGGGTAGTCGGTCCGTAACGGTTCGCGTCCGATCCGGCAGGGTCAGAATCGCACTACTGGCTTTCTGTTCACTGTAGGCTGGGGTAACATTGGGCCTGTTCACCCACTGGGGACTCCCAATGTCTCGCTCAGCCCTGCTCACCCCGGCCACCAAGTTGTTCCGCACGTTCTCACTCGCCAGCAAGTACGCGGAGCGGGCCAAACAACCGTCCTCCGGGGAGCCGCTGGAGATCACCCGCCGCTGGCAGGCGGGCGTGGCCCGTGACAACCGGCGGAAGTTCGCGGCCGGCGTGCGGCAGCGGCGGCAGGCCCTCTCCCTCACCCAGGAGGAGTTGGCCCGGTACGCCGGGCTGTCCGTGCCTGACGTGGCCGAGGCCGAGGCCGGCGAAAGCCTGCCCTCCGAGGACACCGCCGTCCGCCTGTGCTGGGCGTTGGACACGACCGTCCCCAAGCCGATGGCCGCCTGACTCGGCCGAGTCCTCCGGGCGAATCTCCCCCGGAGGACTCGGCCGCATGGCCTACAGCATCAAAGAATTAGTTCGCTCGGAGGTGCTCTCCCCGGCCGGGGTGCACACCACCCGCGTGTTCCTGGTGACGACGTTCCAGCGGGGCTGGGAGTTGTTCGACCTGTTGCATTCGGAGATTCATTGGCAGTGGTGGCGGGATCAGCAGGTGGCGTTGCTGGGTCCTCCACTACCCCCGTTCATCCACCCCGCTGGACTGCCGCAGCAGCCCAACGGGTTGCACCGCCGGCTGGACCTGTACCGGGTGCTGGAAGCGAGCGGGCGATAGAAACTGGCCGAGAGGCGGCGGGCGGAGGTGGAGAGATCATGCTGGTCGGGTAACCCAGAGGCAAGCTGGCAGCTGGTTGGATCGTGACTCGACTACCGACCTTCCGAAATCTGTGGCTATGCCTATAATCAGAGTGAGGGATTAAGTAAAAACTCGAGTTCCACCGCATGGCGATCAGTGCCCGCCACCTGCTACTTTCAGTCCCCGAAGGCTGGTCAAACGACCAAAAAGGGCAGTTTTTTGAGAGATTCGTTTCGGACATTTTGAAACCGCTCCGTTTCTCCGTCCAAAATCGCATCCGCGTGACCGGCATGGAAATCGACCTCCTTGCCCGTGCACTCGACGAGCCGCGTACGGTGCTCGTCGAGTGCAAGGCACAGCGGGACGCTCTGCCGGCAGACACCATCTCCAAACTCATCGGGAATGTCGCAATTCGGCGGGCTGACGCAGGGTGGCTTTTTTCGACATGTGACCTGAGTAAAGACGGGCGGGGACAGTGGCAGGAGATCCAGAACGACGCTGAACTCAGCAGGAAGTTTGTGTGGTATCCGCCTGACCGGCTGATCGACATTCTGCTCGACCAAAAAGCCATACAGCCCCCGCCTGCGATTCCAAATCGGCCTGCAGTGATCGCGGGTGACGCCACACTTGTGGTGAACCCTGCGGGCCGATGGTGGTTAGTAGAAATTCTCGAGCAGGGGGTCCCGGCCTACTTCACAGTGTTTGACGCGACGACTGGAGTCCCCGTCGGAGAGGAAGCGGCGGTCGAAGTCGCAAAGGCATCGGACAGGTTTAGTGCTCTCAAGCATCTGCCTCAGACTCAAGGACGGCCTGTCGAGCAGCTATCCAGTGCACCACGGTTTCAGGTGGCTCGGGTTGTGGCTGGCGAAGCGTGGGACGACCTGCGTCCCGCCCGCCCCGCAGACTTTGTGGGGCGTGACGATGTTCTGAACCAGATCCTCCAGTTCGTGAGCAGCGTGCAGTTGGAAGGAACGACCACCCGGACCTTTGCAGTGCAGGGGCCGAGCGGATGGGGGAAGAGCAGCCTCATGTTGAAGCTGGTGGATATGGCCAGCCAGGGAAGACGGATCAGTAACTGTTCCATAACCGCCGTAGATACCCGCTCCGCGACCAACTTGGCCTTCGTTGGTGGGGCCATTCGAACGGCCCTACAGGACGCCGCCAAGGCAGGACTCCTCGCAAAGGGTTTTTCACCGACCATTTCCAGCTTGACCCACCCGCTCGACTCACCGGACGTGTCCGATTCGTTTGATAGCCTCCGTGCAAGGAAAGCCGTGGTGGTATTGATCTTCGATCAGTTTGAAGAGTTGTTCGCAAAGGAGCCACTGTTCGGGATATTCAGTGCTGTCCGCGAGTTGAGCCTCGATCTGGATAGTAAGCAGGCACCACTCGTCCTTGGATTCGCCTGGAAGACGGACATCTCTCATCCCCAGCAGCACCCGGCTTATCACCTCTGGCACGAACTCAAGGACCGTCGGCTCGACATTCCAATCCGCCGTTTCGGGACCGGCGACATTGCTCGACTGTTGACGCGAGCGGGGAAGGAGACGGGCGTAATGCTGAACCCAGCATTACGCGGGCGTCTTACGGATCAGTGCCAAGGCTACCCCTGGTTGCTCAAGAAGCTCATGGTGCTGAGGGCAGTGAGATCGTGAGACGTGGGGCGGGGTAAAAGTGAGGCGCGGGTCTCAGGGGGAGTGTATTCGGGACGGTCGTCCCGGGGTGACCGGGGAGCCGTTCAGCTCCAGCCACAGGTCGAACCCGGTGGACGTGAGCAGCCGCTTGACCAGCAGGCCGTCGGCGTCGGCCAGGTCGAGGCAGGTGCGGATGCCGTACGGGGCGAGGCGGGCCGCCCGCCGGCCGGCAATGCCGGAGATCTCGGTGACGGGCAGCTTCGCCAGCCGCTCGCGTTCGTGCTCGCGGGTGAGCACGGCCACGCACCCGAACGGCTTGGCCGTGTCGGAGAACAGCTTGGCCAGGGTGCGGGTGCGACCGACACCCACGGTCACCGGCAGCCCGGCCTCCCGCAGGATGCGGTCGCGGATGTGCCGGGCCGAGTCGTGGAGGGAGCGGCCGGGGGCGAGCGGCTCGGCGTGGAAGAAGAACTCGTCGATCGAAAAATACTCCGCCCGCGGGGACACCTCCCCGACGATGGCGAGCATCTTTCGGGAAAGCACCTCGTACCAGTGGAAGTCCCGCTTCACGTACACCCCGTCCGGGCACAGGGCCTTGGCGTCCCAGATGGGGGTGCCGGTCTTCACCCCCCTGGCCTTCATCTCGTAGCTCTTGGCGATGACGCACGCCCCGTTGTTCCCCAGTACGCCGACCGGCTTGCCGACCAGGTCGGGATGCCTGACTCGCTCGGCACTCACATAGAAACAGTCGGCGTCCAAATGTGCGACAAACCCGCTCATGCCGGTTCTCCGGGCGGTGCGGGCGGGCCGGGCGGGGGTCCGGCGTGCCCGTCCTTGAATCTGTACACCCGAACACCTAGTAGTTCAACCGGGGGACGTGTTCCGGTCTGTTCCGGTCTGTTCCGCGGGAGGGGGGGCCATGCCGCCGTCGGACGCCGACGCCCGCTCGCTCGTGGCCCGCCACGCCGCCGCCCTGCTGCGGGAACTGGCCGAGATGCCGGCCGGAGCCGGGCCGGTGCGGGTGACGGACGCGGCCGGCGGTCTGGCCTGCCTGGTGCAGGTGTGGGCGGCCGGGGCGAAACTGCCAACCGCCGGGGCGGAGAGGGCGAGGGCGGTGGCGTCGGGCGGGCGGGACGCGTGTCGGGCGGACGTGCTGGCGGTGGTGCGGGCGGCGGGCCGGCCGCTCACCCGCAAGCAGGTGGTGCGGGCGTTGCGGGCGGCCGGGCACCAGCACGGGGCGGGGACGGTGGCCAAGGCGTTGGCCGACCTGACCCGCTCGGGTGAGCTGGTGAACATGCTCGACAAGCGGGGCTACCGCCTGCCGGGGTGGGTGCGGCCGACGCCGGGGCTGTTCGACGAGGGGTGAGTGGGACACCCGACGCACCAGGTGTCTGGCATAAATCCAAAACCACTTTTGTGATTCGGTCCGTCCGTGGATAATCGTGTGGGGGTGGCGACCGACCTGGGGGTGATCATGTCCCGAACGACCGCGAGCGAGGCGTACCGGCGGGCGGTGGTGGAACTCGTCGCGAACTGCGGTGCGAACGTCCGCCGGCTGCTGGCCGACAACCCGCGGTTTTCGGAACCGGACGTGTGCACGCTCGCCCGCACCGCCCCGGACTACCAGCGGCACGTGACGGGCCGGGCGGCGGCCGGCGACCCGAACCCGCTCCGCCCGGTGGCCGCCACCCTGCTCGTGTACGACACCGTCGCCTTCCGCGAGGTGACCAGCCGCCTGCACCGGGCGGCCGGGATGGTGCGGGGCGAGGCGGCCCTGTTGGCGAAGGCGGTCCATCAGGGCACCCCGCCCGACCGCCTCCCCGACCGCCTGCTCACCCTCGACCTGATCGCCGAGGCCGCCTCCCGGCTGAGTGCCCTGCTCGCCGAACTGGAGACGGTGCCCGCGGCGGGCGAACCGTCCCGGCTGTCGGTCCAGCGGGCGGCACCATCACCGGCCGCCCGTTTGCACGCGGCCGGCGGTCTAGGGCTGATCGCCAAGAACGTCCGCAACGTCAGCGTGCTCCAGACCGCTCACCGCCCGACGCCGGCGGCGAAGGCCGAGGCCGTGCGGCTGACGGCGGAAGCACACCGGGTGGCTGTCGTCGCACGGGATGCCGCTCGCCGGGCGTTCGGACGGGCCGACGACGCCGTGCGGGTGCGTCCGCGGAGTCGACCGACCCGGCGGGTGATCACCCATGCCGCGGTGGACGGGGATGCGGTGGCGGCGGCCTGGCTGGCGGAACGATTCTTGTACCCCGGCGAGCCCGTGGAAGTGCTGTTTGTCCCGCGGGAGCGGGCTCTGGGGGCGTGGCGGGCGGGGGACGTGCTGGCGGACGTGGGCAACACCCACGACCCGGCGAACGGGTTCTTCGACCACAAGCTGCCGGCATACGCCGACCGGCACGCGGCGTGTGCCGCCGGGCTGGTCTGGGATCACTTGGTCGCACTCGGCCGGCCGGTGCGGCACCTGCGGTCGCTGGTGGACGTGGTGTTCGCGGGCGATTCGGTCAAGGCCCGCGGGCGGTACAAGGACGAGTACGCGGAGAGCAAGCGGGGCGGCTTCCACCAGGCTTTAACCGAAGCCAAGGCAGCACACCCGACGGACGCCGGTGTCTACCGGGCGATGCGGAGGTGGCTCGACGGCTACCACCGCCGCACCCTGAAGGCCGGGTGACCCGCCGGTCGCCTTCCAACACCGCCGTATCAGCTTCTTGTGGGCGATGCCCGTACTGGTGTGTGACCTGAGCCGGCGGGTGCGACGGGTTTCGTCACTGCCGCCCAGAAAATCCGCCAGACGGCAGTTCATGTCGCCCAATCCGCCCGATCGGCCGTGGTCCACTCTCCCGCGGCACGCCGTGTGTAGATTGATTCCCGCCGCTGGCGTTCGCGGCGAGTGACCGCCGGGCGGTTGGCCCGCGACCCGTTCACCCGAGGAGCATCCGGATGACCCGATTGCTAATGGCCGGCCTCGTCGCCGTCGGGATGACGACCGCCGCCCTCGCCCAGACCACGACTACGGCCCCGCCGAGGGCACCCGGTGTGGCCCCTCCGCCCGCGTGGTCTCCGGGCGGGGGGAACGGTGGGGCGTTCTACGGCGGGGGCTATCCCAGCATCGGGTCGCCGCCTTACGGCGGCGGGTATCCCGGTTCCTCGGGCGGGTCCACGACGGGCAACACGAGCGGGTACACACCGGTCTCCCCCGGCGGGCATGGTGGATACCAGCGGAGCTTCACCAGCGGGTATGGCGGCTCCCAACCGGTCTACCCCGGCGGGTATGGCAGCTCCCGTCCGGCCTATTCCACCGGCTCCCAACCGGTCTACTCCGTTGGGAGTGTGTACCCCACCCAGTCCGGAGTTCTGCCGGGCTCCGCTGGCGGGCAGTTCGGTGGGTCTGTCGGGGGGACTGCATTCGGGTCGAGCGGAGGATACACCCCGCCGGTGGTGTACGTCTCCTCCGGCGGGAGCGGGAAGAAGAGGCGGGGCCTGTTCCGCTGACGCCGGCACATGCGACCGGGGTTGGGTCGCAGGCCGGCCTCAACCTCGGACGCATGTGCCTGGGACGCCGTCGATCGACGGCGATCACCGCCGCACCATGAAGGCCGGGTGAGCCGCGGGTCGCCGTCACCCGTCGGCCGGGCTCGCCCCCGCGGTCAACTCCTGCACCCCGATCTCGTACCCGCCGGACCCAGCTTGCCCGAGCCGGCGGGCGAAGGCACGCGGTGTTGGCGGAGCGGCGAAGGCGAACAGGTGGGCCGGGCAAACTCTGCGGTCGCCCGTGGAGTGGCAGTCGGTGCCACCGGCTCCGGGGGCCACTCCCAGACAGCCCGGCAGGTCTGCCGCCGCCCGAGCCCAGGCGTGCTCCAGCGGGGACGGGTGGTGAGTCCACCAGCGGGCGACCGGGGCGGCGAACCCCCGCAGGTCGTCCAGCTGCCACAACCGCGGGCCCGTCCCCAACACGTGCCGGTCGGTGCGGCTGAGCACCCCGCCCGCCCCGAACGCCGTGCCCACGTACAGCAGGTGGCCGGCCGGCAGGCGGAACGTCCCGTGCCGGCCGAGCCGCATCACCCCGGCGGCCGGGGCGTGCAGCAGGACGACGTAGGTGCCGCCTGCCACCAGGGGGCCGTCGGGTAGCATTCGGACCGCCGGTGGCGGTACGGCAGCGGTGACGGACGGCAGGCGGCGTTCGATCCGTCGGGACAGGGCGGCGACGGCACCGACGGCCGCGGCGAGTTCGGCCGCTGAGGCGGGAGATGGCGGGTAGGCGTGAGCGGCCCGCGGCAGGTCGCCGGCCACCGCGTCGACCAGTTCGCGGGCGACACGGGCGTGCTTGACCAGGGCGGCGGGTTCGATCTGAACAGGAGTCGTGTTGGTGGTGAATCGGGGCGGCGGCCCGACCGGGATGAGCGTGCCGAGGGCGGCGACGGCCACCCGCACGGCGAGGGCGTGGACGGCCAGGTCGTCGGCCACGCCGTTCGGGAGAGATTGTGATTGGCCGGTGATGGCCGTCTCCAAGGTAGTCAACTCTGCCGCCGCCCGTCTGAGGCGGTCGAGGTCGAAGTGCCAGAGGGCGAGGTCGGCGGGCAGGTCCGGCGGGGACGGGCGTGCGAACGGGTGCAGTCCGGCGGCGGCTCGGGCCATCGCCCGCTCGACGGCGGCGGTGGACCGCCGGCGGAGTTGGACGAACAGGCTCGGGGTGAGGTGCGGGTTCCGGCCGCCCAGGACGAGCGTGCGGGCCGAGGGGACCACACCGGCCACCCCCTCCACGTCGCGGAAGAAGTCGAACGCGAGCCGTGCCTCTTTCAGCCCGCACCCCTCGTGTGCGGCCACGGCCTTCAGAGCCGCCTCCAGGTTCGCACCGCCGTTCACCCGCCGACGCACCGCTCCCGCGATGACCCGGCCGCGGTCGTACAGATCCCGATTCAGGTTCGTGCTCACGCCTCCTCCCGGCTGATGGGGTAGGGGGAACGGCCGACCGGAGTCGGGGAGTCGGCACCTCTCACGCGAGGGCGGCTCGCTGCTCGGCGGCGAGAATCTCGGCGAGGTCGCGGAGCAACCCGGCACCGTCGCCCCGGAACGCACTGCCGTGCTGGCAGGCGAGCGTCGTGGGGTTGAGGGCCGCCAGCCGCTCCAGGATCGGGCCGGTCTTGGTGGAGTGGGCGTAGTAGTCCATCGGCTTCCTCATCGCCTCGCTGGCCGTGAGGATTTCCGACTCGGTGACGGGGGCCGTTTCCGCCCCGGCCTGGGTGAACAGGTCGCCGCACAGGAGCGTGCCGGTCGTCTGGTCGAACAGTACCCCGCAGTCCCACCCGTGCGGGACGTGCGGGGTGTCGATCCACCGCCACGTCTTCCGGCCGGTCGAGAACGTCTCCCCGTCCGCCAGCCCCCGGCCGGGTCGGTCGGCGAAGTCGTTCAGCGAGGTCATCACCCCGACGCGGCTGGCGAACGGGACGGCGTGCGGGGCGGCGGCCAGGAACTCGTTCATCGCCCCGGCCTCGTCCCCCTCGAAGTGGGAGTAGCCGACGTGCCGGATGCGGTCGAGCGGGACGACCTTGGAGATCGCTTCGGACACGTAGGGGAACCACCGCCGCCAGCCGGTGTGGAAGACCACCGGCTCGTCGTCCATGACGAGGTACTGGCTGAGGTTGAACCCGCCGGGGATGGCGTCGACCCGCAGCGGGGTGTTGATCCGGTAGACGCCCGGTGCCACCTCGTCGATCCGCGTCCCCGTGTGCGAATTGGTCTGCACGAGATGTCTCCGGTTAGGATCGGTGGGCTGGGTGCTCTTCGCGTCGTGCGTCGGACTGGAGGGTGTCCGGGGACGTGAAGGGAGCGTAAGTCATGGCATTGGGCATGTCCATCCGGTACTCGTCGGTTCCGGCACCCGCCGGCTTCAAGCCTTCATCACACCGCCCAGAAGCGAACACCATGCACGGCCCCGACCCGATGACGCCGCACCCGATGAAGGGGTTCCCGCAGGTCGGGTTCCTGAAGCCCCTGGTCAAGAACCCGAACGTGGTGGTCGGGGAGTACACCTACTACGACGACCCCGACGGCCCGGAACAGTTCGAGGCCAAGTGCGTCCTGTACCACTTCGACTTCATCGGCGACAAACTCGTCATCGGGAAGTTCTCTGCCCTGGCCCGCGGTGTCAGGTTCATCATGAACGGGGCCAACCACAAGGTCAGCGGGTTCTCGACGTACCCCTTCCAAATCTTCGGGACAGGCTGGGAGGCCGTCATGCCGACGCCCGGCGACCTGCCGTACAAGGGGGACACGGTGGTCGGGAACGACGTGTGGGTCGGGTACGACGCCCTGGTCATGCCGGGGGTGAAGATCGGGGACGGGGCCATCGTCGCCGCCCGATCGGTCGTGACGAAGGACGTGCCGCCGTACTCAGTCGTCGGTGGAAACCCGGCGAGCGTGGTGAAGCAGCGGTTCTCGGACGAGGTTGTCGGCGAGCTACTGACGATCAGTTGGTGGGACTGGCCCGTCGAGAAGGTTACGAAGAACTTGCCCGCCATCGTCGGGGCCGATCTGGACGCCTTGCGGAACGCTGCGTCATGAGGCCGATCACCTTCACCCGCCGGGAGACGCTGGCCGTCGCCCCGGCCGACATCGCCGGGCAGATTCTCGACCTGGCGAAGTGGCCCGAGTTCACCGGGTACGGACCGCTGCCGGGCATCAAGTCGGCCGAGTTCGAGGCCCGCACCCCCGAGGTCGTCGGCACCCGCATCCGGGTGACGAACACCGACGGCTCGACCCACGTCGAGGAGATCGTTGAGTGGCAGCCGGACGCCCGGCTGGTGCTGCACATGGCCGACTTCTCGCCCCCGCTGTCCCGGCTGGCGACCCGGTTCGAGGAGGAGTGGGGGTTCGAGCGGGCCGGGGAGGCCACCCTCGTTGCCCGCACCCTCCGGCTCTACCCGAAGTCCGGGCTGACCCGCCCGGCGGTGTGGCTGATCTCGTTCTTGCTGCGGCGGGCCGTCGCCCGCCACCTGCGGCAGATGAAGGTGTCCGCCCGGCAGCCCCGATAACCCATCCCCAGGTCGTCCCGGTTGGAGTAGAAGGAGAGCAACATGCCCACGAGTTCCCACCCTCCGGTCCTGCGTCCGCCCGGCGAGGGCCGGGTGGTCGCCGTCGTCGGCGACGTGTATCGGTTCCTGGCGACCGGGGCCGAGACGGGCGGCAAGTACGCCACCATCGAGGCGGTGGTGCCGCCGGGCGGTGGCCCGCCGCCGCACACCCACAGCCGGGAGGAAGAGAGCTTCTACATCCTGGAGGGCGAGATCACCTTCACCGTAATCGGCGAACGGATCGTGGCCGGGCCTGGGACGTTCGCCAACATGCCCGTCGGCAGCCTCCACTCCTTCAAGAACGAGTCAGGCGAGACGGCGAGGGTGCTGATCTCGGTCGCCCCGGCCGGGCTTGAGGACATGTTCTTCGAGGTTGGGGTTCCGCTCCCGCCCGGATCGACGACCGCCCCGCCCCCGACCCCGGAGGAGATCGGCAGGCTGCTCGCCGCCGCCCCGAGGTACGGGGTCGAGATCAAGCCGCCGCCTGTCGGGGCACGAGAGGGTATCGCTGAAGGTCATCCGGGTTGCCAGCCGCCGTCGGCCGTGCCGTCGGGACTCGCCAGCACGACCTTGTAGCCGTCCAGGTCACGCAACCAGACCTCCCAATGATTCGGCCCGCCGTCCCCGTCCGGCGGGTTGCGATGCCGGGGCAGGACGACCTCGGCCCCCAATGACTCGGCCCGTGCGACGGCAGCGTCGAAGTCGTCAACCTCGAACCACAGGAGCAGGCCGTTCCCCGGCGGCAGGTCGTTCGGGTCGCCGATCCTGCCGTGGTGGTGTTCCTCCTCCCAGCGGTGCAGTTGCAGGACGAGTCGCCCGTCGGACACGAGGCGTTCGTAGTTCGGCCCGCCGTGGGCACTGTCGCAGCCGAGGAGCCGCTGATACCACCGGCTGCTCGCCTCGACATCCCGCACGCAGATCAAGGGTTGGGGTCGCATCCCGTCACTCCTGGTAGAACACGGCCAGCCAGACGGTCGGCTCGTCGGGCGTCGTCCACTCGACCCGGTGCCGCCGATGGGCCGGGATGGTGACGTGGTCGCCCGGCCGCATCTCGACCGTTCCGTCCTCGAACCGGAGCCGTGCGGCCCCTCGCACGACCGTCACCCACTCGGTCTCGTCCTGGTCGTACCAGAAGTCGGGCGGCGAGGCGTGGCCGTGCGACACGATCCGCTCGATGCGGACGCGAGGAGTGGCGGTGAGGGTCTGGACGAGTTCGTCGGGGAGGCTCGGAGGAAGGTCGGCGAACAAGTTTGTGGTCATGGCTTCTTCGCCGTCGTGGCAATTCGCCTCACCTGGGTGGGGCACCGAGGCAACTTGAGGTTAGGGTGCGGCCGGCACGGCGGGCCGTGGACGCCGACCTTGTAGTTGGCCCTCAGCCACGCGGCGAACGCCCCGACGTATTCCTCACTGAAGTCGCACCTGTGCCCCGGTCCGGCCTTCTCGAACGGGTGGCCCAGGTGCCGCCGTGGGATGCCGGAAATGGGGATCGCGTTCCGGCCGAAGTAGTAGAAGTGGTGCGAGATCAGGGCGAGGCGGTCGGCCCCGTCGGCCTCCGGCTCGGAGTCGACACGGTCGCCACGGTGGGCCTCGCAGTAGTCGTCGAGTGGGACTACATCATCGATCCGCATGGCGTAGACGAGTTTGCCGTGTCCGGCACTCTGCTTCAGGTCGGCCCCGCCCGTCCCGGCGATCCAGTCGCCCTCCTCGGCCAGCTCGACGATGTTCCGCTTGCCGCCCGACCCGAACTTGCACTTCGCCAGAGTGCAGAACCCGCCGAACGGGTTTGGGGCGAACCCGAGGTCGTGGTGGACGACGTAGGAGTAGAGTTTGGCCACGCACCACCTCGCGTTCTCAGAACCGGCTCAGACCTTTCTAGCCGGCCTCCTCGTCGAAGTAGTCCAGGTCGAGCTTCTGGACGGCGAACGTGCGGGCGGTCGCCACCCCGACGCCGTGGTCGATCATCAGCTCGGCCAGCCGCCGGCCGTCGATCAGCACCACCCGCCGCTCGATCTGGGTGACGTACTCCCTGGCGTCCTTCGAGAACCCGGAGGTGGTGATCAACACCCCCTTCCGGGAGCGGTACGTCTCCATCCCGCCCACGAAGTCCCGCACCTCCCGGCTGCCCACCGTGCCCTCCCACCGCTTGGCCTGAACGCACACCACGTCCAGACCGAGTTTGTCCTCCTTGATGATGCCGTCGATCCCGCCGTCCCCGGACTTGCCGATGGCGTGCCCGGCGTCGGCCAGCGACCCGCCGTACCCCATCGCCACCAGCAGGTCGACCACCAGCCGCTCGAAGAACGACGGGGAGCAGGCTTTCAGCTTGTCGATCAACTCGTCGGCCAGGGCGTTCCGCAGTGCCAAGGCCGCCGCCTCCAACGTCTCCTCCGGTGTGGCGACGTCGGCCGGCGGTTCGGTGCCCTCCGGCTCGGGAGCGGTTCGGCCGTAGAAGTCGGCGAACGTCGGGTACTGTCGGAGGAACGCGTTGTCGATGCGGGGCGGCTTGCTCGCCAAGACGGCCTTGCCCTCGGCGGTGATGCGGACGACGCCGCGGGCCGGCTGGGTGATGAGGCCGGCTTTCTTGAGGTAGGTCTTGGCCCACGCCACCCGATTGGCGATCACCGGTTGCTGGCCGCTCGGGAGGGATTCGGCCCGCTCGGCGTCGGTCAACCCGAAACGGTCGGCGACCCGCTGGGTGACGGCCCGCAGGTGATAGTCCGTGCCGTCCGCCACGGCCTCCAGCAGCGGCAGCATGCAGTCCTGGTAGTCGGGGATGGGCACGGGCGGCTCCGGGGTCAAGGAAGCAGGGCGTTGAGCTTGGCGAACAGCTTCTCGAACCGCTCCAGCGTGGCAGACGACAGCCCCTTCTTTAGCGTACCGATGCTCGTTTCGAGGTGTTTCGCGGGCCGGAGGTGGCAGAACCCGGCCCGGCCGGTGAGCGGGTGTGTCTCGAAGAACTGCTCCAGCCGCACCAGAACGCGGGGCGGCCACCTCGTCGGCCTCGGGGTGCCGCCCGCAGGCATCCCGCCTGATCACCCCTCACTCATTCGAGCCGATCAGTACGACGAGTCGCAATGTAGACCAGCCGCTTCTCTATCTCAGCAGGAATCGCATAGCCCAACTCCTGCGTCGGTCATGGTTTGCATCATTGCCGCCTACGCGTATTGACTCGGACCGACTGTGGGGTATCATTCGTCGTAGAAGGACTGGGGAATCCCGGTCGGCAAGTGGCCTCGGTGGAAACACCGGGGCCATCGGCTTTTTATGGGTATGTTTTCAAACCGTAACCGTCGATCGTTCCACGAGTTGGGTGGCGGTCGAATTTGGCTGCCAAGGTGTCATACGCACGGTTTGGCTGGTCCGGTTTGATCACCTTACGGCCAATTGGCCGGGCCGTCAGGTCGGCCAACTGAAGGCCGGTCGAGTGGGCCTGCTTTCCGGCAAAAATGATCTCGAACGGGAAGCGTTCGCCCCGATAGTTCGACCCATCGCACACTCGCCGGAATTCCAACTCCAACTCAGTGTCCTCTTTCTTACCCCGTGCCTCGAAGACGAAGTGGACCGTTCGATCCTTGGCCTCCCGCCGTTCGAGATGTTTGGCCACCCTCTCCAACCCCAGTCGCATGGCCACGGTATACGGGTTGGCCCCGTCTGAACCGTGCCGCTGAATGAACTCTGGCTTGCGGATCGCCGCGGCGATCATCACGAACGGACTCGACGACACCCACTCGTTCAGGTCGGTCATGAACACGCTTCGGCGGGCGGCGTCGATCAGGAAGGTGAACGGCGGCAGGGCTTTGTGAATCTCCCGCTCGTGGAAGACGACCATGTCGTGGCCGAAGTGCTTGAACTTGATCTGTTGGAGGGCCGGCACGATCTGGTTCGTGTAGTCCGCCTTGCGGAAGATGCAGAAGGTCAGGACGAACACCGGGAACGTCGGGTCGAACTTGGCGAGGTTGTGGTCTCCGCTCTCGTCCACATAGACGATGTACTCACTGAACGGCCCCATCGGTCGCATCCCTCATCGGAAGAACCAACCCTAACCACTTTCGCCACACAATCCAAGTAAGCCTTTGAGCGGGGAGGGCCAAGGGAGTGGACGCACGTTCCGATTATGCCGGCTTCGTACGACGGCGAATGGCCGTGGCTGACTTTGTGTGGTCGGTCGAACGGGGGACGGGTAGGCAACGCGGCGGCGTGGGATTGCGGCCCTCGAAGGCTCACGCCTTCCGCTTGCGGGGTGGCTTCGGCTTCGCACCTGGTGCGGTGGGCTTGCCGCCGTCGGTGGGGATGTAGCCATTTTCCCGCATCCAGGCCAGCCTCTCGTGGATTACCTCGGCAGGGAACTTCTTCGCCTTCTCCTCGTGCCAGGCATGGACGCCCGCCACAATGGCCGCATCGTCCGCAGTGCCTGTGGCCGCGAGCAGGTTGCTCCACACGGCGTAGACGGTGCCGAAGAGTTCCGCGTCTGGTGTCGTCATCGCAACGATCTGTTCGAGCAGACGCTCGCCATCGTCGGCCCTCGTACCGAAGTGCTGTTGTCCGAGGTCACGGCCGGCTTGCCGGTGGGGGCCGGGGGTGAAGCGGGTGGCCGCTGACAGGCTAGGATCGTCCTTCGGTTCCGTGGACACGGTGAAGTAGCCGCGTTGGGCGGCGAACTCTTCTGCCCGCCGAAGCTCGTCGGCGTAAGGCCCGGCCTTCCCCGGCCCGAACTCCAACTCGGCCGGGTAGCCGAGGTGCGTGACTGCGAGGTAGCCGAACTTCTGGGACTTCGTGCGGCTCCACTGGCTCAGGTGTGTGGTGCCGGCGACGGCGAACCCAAGCAGACCTAGCGTGGCCTCGTCTACCCCCGCCTTGATGCGGGCGAGCAACGCGGTGGCCGGCTCTTCGGCCGGGTCTTGCGGCACCAACTCCCCGCGGAAGGCTTTGGCGAGGATGGACTGATCGAGGGCGTCATTGTCCTGCAAAGCAACTGAAACTGCTGAAGCGGTGGAACGCCGCTGCTGTTCGGCCAAATCCAACCGACGAATGATTTCCGTCTGCTCAGCCAGAGGTGCCAACGGCACCGGCCATTTCCTCAGAAGCTTTGCAGTCAGGTGGATAATCCCCAAGCCGGGACACTTTGCAGCATACTCTGCGAGAAGGGCATCCCGCAGACTGTGGTAGAAGAGCCACAAAGGGCTTACCTCAGTTGAGTTGCCCCTCAACCGAAGGACTGTCGCCTGAAGGCAGCAGGCCGGGATCTCGTCATTCCAGAGTGCAGGCTTGCCGACCTCGGTAGGGCTGCCGGATGCCTCGTTGAGCAGAATGTCCCCTCGCCGCAACAGGAGGGGGTCCGCGTCATCGAAGCCCATCCGTTTCACGTCGGTGAGGTCGAGCCCTTCCCAGGTGATGTTCGCTGAGCGGATGTATGCGTACTCCGCTTTTCCGATGTACTCCGGGGCTCGTCGCTGGCCCAATTGAACTTCTGCGAGTTCATCCACACTCGCCCAGCACCAGCCCTCAGGCAGTTCGGGCAGTTCGCTGTCATCAACGGGTTCCGGTGCGGCGTACTTCTTCTTTGGGTATTTGGTCTCCCAATGCTTGCGGCGTTCAGCCCGGATGCGGTCCAGCAGCACGGACGCGGGTTCGGCGGTGGGGTTCTTCGCCCGCCAGTCGGCTGTGAGGTCGCCACGGAAGGCGGAGGCCAGCACGCTCTGCCGGAACTGCTCTAGCAGCGTCGGCACCTCGGCCAAGGCCGCCCGTGCCGCCCGACTGCGGGCCGTCAACTCCTCGACCTTCGCCACAATCCGCCGCTGCTCTGCGAGAGGAGGAATTGGGATGTCGAAATCTAGAATCTTGGCCTTGGTCAGTGCTTGGCGGGTTGCCCCTGACTCTTCATCGAGTATCTCCTCCTGCATCGCTGGCGTGGCTAACAAATAACTGAGGAAACGCGGTTCGACTGCTGAATTGGGCCGGAGAATGCACACGTGCTGATTGACTCTCGCACCCGCCAAGTTTGCTGGAGCAACAGTCACCCGGCCGATGGACGCACCAGTAATATTGAGCAGCACATCCTCGGCCTCGACGATGACACCATCTAACTGCCTCGCTTGCTTGGCATCCAAGTACACGAGCCCGTCATTTCGGAATCCATCGAAGTGAACGTTCATCGAACGGATTAGCGGTATCCCCGACGACTGATACACCTTCTCCCCACCAAGTGGCGTGGCACCGCTGCCCACTTTGGTGGTTATCTCCGATAGCTTCGCAGCCGCCCAGTGCCTCATCGATTTGCCTCAAGACTCACGACATCGGCAGTCAGCTTCTGCATTTCGGCAAGAGCCGTCCGCAGGCGGTCGATGATGCGGGCGGCGATCTCGTCCGGTTCGGGCAGGTCGGCGGCGTTGGTGGCGTTCTCGTCCCGCAGCCAGGTGATGTCGAGGTTGTCGCCGCGGGCGGCGATCTGCTCGCGGGTGAACTTACGGAACCGTCCCTCCTCGCCCTGGTCCTTCCGCCGGCTCTGGCCGTGCGGGTCCGTGCCGAACGCGTGCTCGAAGTCCTTGAACGTGGCAGGGGTGAGCGGCGTCCGCTTGCCGAACTGCGGCATGTTGGTCCGTAGGTCGAACACCCACACCGCCTTCGTGTTGCCGATGTCCTTGGCCTCCCCCTTGCGGAAGAAGAGCACGTTCGTCTTCACCCCCTGGGCGTAGAAGATGCCGGTGGGCAGCCGCAAAACGGTGTGCAGTTCGCATTTGTCCATCAGGTCGCGGCGGACCTCGACGCCGGTGCCTTCCTCGAACAGCACGTTGTCCGGCAGCACCACCGCCGCTCGCCCGCCGGGCTTCAGGTTGCGGTAGATGTGCTGGAGGAAGGCGAGTTGTTTGTTGCTGGTGGCGTAGATGAGGTCGGAGCGGGTGGGCAGGCCGCCGCCCTTCTTGGTGCCGAACGGCGGGTTGGTGAGGATGACATCGGCCTTCGGCAGTTTGGCCCCTGTGTCGCCGAGGGCGTCGCCGAGCACGAGCGGGCTTTCGATGCCGTGCAGCATGGCGTTCATGAGCAGCAGGCGGTGCGTCTCCTGCACCAGTTCGAGGCCCTGGTACGCCTGCTTCCGCTGGAACGTCTGCTGCTTCTCGGTCAGGTCGTACAGGTCGTTGGTGTGGGCCTTCACGTGCTCGTGGGCGGCGATGAGGAACCCGCCGGTTCCCGCCGCCGGGTCTTGGATCACCTCGCCGGCCCGCGGCTTCACCACCGACACGACGCACTGGATGAGTGCCCGCGGGGTGAAGTATTGCCCGGCCCCGCTCTTCTTCTCGGCGGCGTTCTTCTCCAGCAGCCCCTCGTACAGCTTGCCGAGGCCATCCGGGTCGGACTTGGCGTCGTACCAGTCGAGGGCGTCGATGTCGGTGACGAGTTTGGCGAGGTCTTTCGGCTGCCGCAGGTGGGTGGACGAGTTGGCGAACACTGCCTGCACCAGCCCGCGGCCCTCGTTGCCGAGGTGGACGAGCAGGGTGCGGTAGAAGTTGTACTGCTCGATGCCGCTCTTGCCGGTCACGTCGTCCCAGCGGTAGCCGGCCGGCAACAGCGTCTCCTGCCCGGTCTCCTTGAGCATCTTCAGGAAGAGCAGGTACGTCAGCTCGGTGACGTAGTGCGAGTAGTGGACCCCGTCATCCCGCAGGATATTGCACAGGTTCCACAGCTTGGCAACGATGTCTTGGGTGGTAGCCATTTACTCCGCCCCGCCGGGGGCAACACAGTAAACCCCCCGTTCCTCAATGACCTTCTGTGAAACGCCGGGGTATTCGGCCCCACGTCGTATCAGGATGCAATCAGGGCGTGTATGAGATGCCTCGACTGTAACAGGTGTCCCCAGCCCGTGTGCGATGGAGAGCGGTGAGGACTGAGTGCAGACCAACCGGTCACAACCGCGGATGAGCCGGGCAACTTCCAACAGGTTATCCGCGTGTGTCCGGGCGATGTCAGTGCCTGCCAAGTTTCGAAACTCCGAGTAGTCAGTGTCGAGGCCGAGGAACCCGGCGTTCGGATACCGTTCAATTGCCGTACGCCAGAAGCTGGCGGAATCGGCACTCGGCCAACGGTTTGTGAAGTTGAACAGGATTGGGTGTTCCCGCCTCGGTGCGACGGAGAGCCAAGGTTCGGCTGCGAATTGATCGGCCACATCGAGAAAGCGGCATGCGGATAAAGGCAGGTTGAGGGCATACTTTTCCCTCCAAAGAAACCACCAGTCGAAAGACTTGGAATCTTGCTTAACCTGGGATGCTTCCACGATTTCGACCCGGTCGACGTACTCCTGCTCAGCGATCAGCGGCTCGATCTGACGCAGAGTCGCGAGCGTCACCTCGAAATTTTTCTGCCGAGTGGGAGCGAGCGTAATGCGTACCTGTTCATGATGTGTTTTTGCCCAGCCGCGAGCTGCCGCGAGGCAATACACCATATCGCCAAGCTTCCCGAACAGCCGGAAGTTTCGCATCAGCGGCATCGCTCCATCAAGCGGCCACTGGCCAGATGGCCTCGACGATCTCGCCGAGGATCGACTCCAGTTCGCCGTTGAACACCTTGTTCAGCCGGTTGAACCCACCGTCGGCCTGGAACTGGCCCTTGTCGAACGCCTCGCGATCCACCACCGTTTCGGTCTCCAACTGCTTGCCGATCTTCTCCAGCCACTTCCGCTGCGGCACCGTCCACGGGCGGGACGCCAGGATCGTCTTCATCGCCGCGGCGACCCGCTCTTTGTACGGGCGGAGCGGTTCGCCGGTGAGCACGTGGCGGACGTACCCGATGATGGTGGCCGCGATGTCCTCGTTCCTCGTTTCCCGCCAGGCCGTCTGGAGTTGCGTCTCGGTGAACCCGGCCTCGTCGAGGGCCAGCTTGAGTTCCTTCAACTGCTGGCGGGTGAGGTCGCGGGGCCGGCGGGCGACGACGAGCATGGCGGCGACGGTGTCGCGGTGGTCGGCGATGTACTGGCGGAACGAGTCGAGGTAGTCGGCCGGCCGCTTCCCGTCCGTGCCGTACCCCCGCTCCTGCCGGATCACCTCGTCGGCGTGGGACGACAGCAGCACCCGCTCCGGCTCGATGCGGGCGAGGTCGAGGAACTCGGGCACCTTCGGCCGGGCGGCCAGCCAGTCGCGGGCGTCCTCCGGGGTCAGGCCCGCCAGGTGGTGGACGAACGCGGCCGGCTCCAGGCCGGTCAGCCGCCGGCAGGCGTCGGCGTTCTCGTCGTTCGAGGCGAGCACCCGGCCCTTCGCCCGCAGCTTGGCCACGAACTGGTCGAACACCTCCGCTCGGGCGTCGGCGTCGGTCAGGGTGCGGAGTTCGGCGGCGAGCGTCTGGAACGACAGCTTCGGTCGGGTGACCACCGGCCGCATGTCGGTGTGGTTGAGCAGGGCGGCGTATAGGTTGACCGCGTCGAACACGCGGAACGCGGTCTTGTCCTCCTTCGGCCCGAACAGGTCCGGGCACAGGCGGGTTCCGCGGCCGAGCATCTGCTCGTACAGGATGCGACTCCGGACCCGCCGCAGGAATACGAGGTTCGTCACCTCCGGCACGTCGATGCCGGTGGTGAGCAGGTCGACGGTGACGGCCACACTCGGCAGCCGCTCGTTCTGGAACCGTTTGATGAGCCGCAGGGGTTTGTCGGACTGGCCGGTGATCTTCAGCACCGCGTCCTCTTCGACCTCCCCGTACTGCTGCCGGAACGCCTTCTTGAGCAGGTCCACCACCAGGTCCGCGTGCTTGTCGTTCACGCAGAAGATGATGGTCTTCCCCGGCAGGGAGGGGTCGATGTGGGAGGCGAGGCACTCGCACACGACCTGGTTGTAGGGCTGGGTGATGACCCGCTTGTGGAACTCGTCGATCTCGACGTTGACGGCGTCCGGGGCGGTGGTGCGTTGGACCTCGGTCGGGTCGCGGCGGGGGATGACGTACTCGATCACCTCGCCCGGCTGCCAGTTGATGCCGTCCACGGCCAGTCGGGTGACGATCTGGAGCGGCGGCTCGTGGTCGTTCAGCCAACCGTCGATCACCGCCTGGCGGTAGGTGTACTGGGCGTCCGGTAGCGGCTCGCCGAAGATCTCGACAGTGTGCTGGGCCGGGGTGGCGGTCAGGCCCACCTTCACCGCGTCGAAGTGGTCGAGCACGCGGCGGTATTTGGACACGTAGTCGGCCTCGTCCCGGAACGTCAGTTCGGTGTCGGACAGCTCGCGGTCGATGGTGTACCCGCGGTGGCACTCGTCCACGATGACGCAGTCGTAGGCGTCCACCGGGGGGATCGCGGCCGGGTCGGCGGCGAACAGGAGCCGCTTCACCATCCCCTGCACGGTCCCGAAGTGCAGCCGGGTGGCCGGGTCGGGGGTGAGGTCGCCGAGCCGCTTCACGTCGTAGATCTCGGTGACGGACCGCAGCCCTTCGAGTTTGACCGCCTCGAACTTGGTGAACGCCTGCTCTTCGAGCGAGGTGCGGTCGACGAGGAACAGGATGCGGCGGAACCGCCCGGCCTTGAGCAGCCGGTAGATCAGTCCGAGGCAGGTGACGGTCTTGCCCGTGCCCGTCGCCATCGCCACGAGGGCGGTCCGCCGGCCCGCGGCGATCGCCTGCTCCACCGCCCGCACCGCCTTAAACTGGTAGTCCCGCAGGGGCAGGTAGTCGGTCGGCTCGGCCACCAGCTTGGCGTCGGCGGCCTGCTGGTCGGTCTTGAGCAGCCCCTCCAGCCCCGCCGGGGAGTACCACCCCTCCAACGCCCGCGACAGGTTGGTGGCCCGCCGGGCGTCCCAGAACCACACCCCGGACTGCGTTTCGAGTTGGCGGAGGTACGGCCGCCCGTTCGTCGAGAAGCAGAACGGCAGCCGGTACTCGCCCCACGGCCCGCCCGTCGTCGCGTGATCCGGGTCCGGGCGGAAGCCGGTGCTGTACCGCTTCGCCTGCCCGATCTTCCCGGCCGCGTCGGTGTTCAGCTTCTTCGCCTCGACGGCGGCCACCGGAGAAAGGCCGAGGAACAGCATGTAGTCGGCCGGGCCTTCCTTCGTCGGCCACTCGGCGATGGCGAGGTACTTGCCCTTCTGGGGGCGGGTGCCGAGGGAGTGCCGCAGGGTCTCGCTGTCGGCCTCCCAGCCGGCGTCCCGCAACTGCTGGTCGATGCGGCGGCGGGTGGCCGCCTCGTCCAACTCGACCAGGGCCGACGCTGCCCGAATGCGGTCGAGTACCGCCTGCACCTCGGCGGGCGGTTGCCCGGTCGCGGCGGCCTGTACCTCCGCCAGTCGTTGCTCGAACTCCGCCCTCTCCTGGGTCAGCCGCGATTCGGTCTCGTCGGCCAACTCCAGGGCCGCCCGCAGGTCACCGTAAGCCCGTTCGGCGTCGGCGACCGCCTGTTCCCGCCGGGTCGCCGCCTCGTCGGCGGTCGTCTTCAGGTGTTCCAGTTGTTGCGTCTGAGCCGCCCCCTCCTGGCGGAGCCGCTCCAGTTCGGCCGCGAGGGCTGTCGATGCGGCCTGCGGGTCGGGGGGCGGGACGAACGGCCCGAACGGGTGCTTGGCGTTGCCGAACGAGCGGTGGAACCAGACCGCCAGTTGACGGGCCATGCGGAGTTGGTGAAGGGCTTCGGACCGCTCGCCGGCGTGCTCGTGGGCAGCGGCGTTCCCGGCCCGTCGCAGGCCGTGGAACAGGTCGATCACCTCCCGCGAGGCCGCGTTGGCGTCCCGCAGGCGGTGGATGACTTGGAGGAACTCGGCGTTGGGTTCAACCGCCAGCCCCACATGGGCCGCCGCCTCTTGGGCGAGCAGTTCGGCGAACTGGCGGAGTTTGAAGAGGGCGGTGTTGGGGTCGTCGAACACGTACCGCTCGGCCGACGCCGCGTACCGCACGAGGAGCGGCGAGTGGGCGGCGAGGAAGCCGAAGTTCGGAGACTGTGGCGTCTGGGGCGGGGACACGTCAGACTCCCAAAACGGGTACGCAGAGGCTGGGCTGCGTGTCGCAGCACGCTCGCGGCACCCACGAACTCATTACCGATGATCGTCGCTGCGACCATTATCATTCCGACCCATTCGGTCATCCACCCGGTTCTTGGAAGAAAGCGTCCGCACCGACCCCTCCCACAAGTGCAGTCGAGTTGGGGTGACACATGCACCCCTCTCCTTCGACGGGTAAGGTTGATGTCGGTCTCCAGCAGTCCACCGCCATCCCGGAGCAGACGTGCCCCGAACTTGGACCGAAGTGGTGAATGTCTTGAGCGGGTGGACCGGCTAAAGATCCGGCCGAATCGTGTCACCATACACGAAGGCCGGGCTTACCACTCGGCCGTCCGAATCGGCCCCCGCCACGCCGCTCAAGAGGGCTGTGCGGCCGGGGTCTCCTCTTTTCCGGAGGTGAGGCGTTCATCCGGCTGACCCGCCAGTGGCACTCATCGCCGCAAACACGCCCACCCCAAACGCAGGAGTCCAGCGATGACGACCGTTCGCGATGCCCCCGACCGAGTCCGCGACAAGTTCGCCCTCGCCCGCCAGGAGCTGTCCGCCGCCCTGATCGAGCGGGACGACGAGGTGGACCTCGTGCTCACCGCCCTCGTCGCCGGCGAGCACGTGCTGCTCGTCGGTCCTCCAGGGAGTGCGAAAAGTCTGCTCCTGGACAGCGTGCTCCGCTGGACCGGCGGGAGCAAGTTTTCGATCCTGCTCACCAAGTTCACCACCCCGGAGGAGCTCGTCGGCCCGGTCAGCCTGACCTCGCTCAAGGAGGACAGGTACGTGCGGGTGACGACCGGCAAGTTGCCCGAGGCCGACGCCTGCTTCCTGGACGAGGTGTTCAAGGGCAGCTCGGCCATCCTGAACACCCTCCTCCGGATCCTGAACGAGGGCACGTTCGACCGCGGCGACGGGGTGGCACGCCCGGTGCCGCTCCGGCTGTGCGTGGCCGCGTCGAACGAGTGGCCGTCGCCGGACACCGGGAAGGAGCTGTCCGCCCTGTTCGACCGGTTCGTTCTCAGGAAGGCGGTTACCCCCATCCGCTCCCAGTCGGGACGGCAGCGACTGCTCTGGGCCCGCGATCACACCCCCACGTTCGCCGGCACCATCACCCCGGCGGAGGTGGACCAGGCCCGGAAGCGGGCGGTCGAACTGCCGTGGTCGGTGGCGGCGAAGGACGCCCTCGAAACCGTCTTGCGGGAACTCGCTCGCGAGGGCATTCAGCCGGGCGACCGGCGGCAGTTCAAGACGGTCAGCGCGGTGCGGGCGTTCGCCTTCCTGAACGGGGCGGACGAGGTGCAGCCGGAGCACCTGGAGGTGGCCCAGCACACCCTGTGGGACGACCCGGCCGAGCAACCGTTGAAAGCGGCCCAGGTGATCGCCAGGGTCGCCAACCCGACCGGCATGCGGGTGTCGCAACTGCTTCTCGAAGCCGAGCAAGTGCTGGCGTCGGCGGACGTGCGGAACCTGGCCGACGCCGCGAAGGCGGCGGCCAAGTTGGCGGAAATCGACAAGCAGTTCGCCGGGCTGAAGGGGAACGGCCGGGTCGAGAAGGCTCGGGCGTATCTGAAGGGCGAGCTGAAGAAACTCAAGCTGGCCAGCATCGAGGCGATCTGACCCACCCCACCTCACCCCCACTCCGAGGAGGACTCGTCACGAACGACCTACTCAAGCTGCTCGACCTGGACGGCAAACCGCCAGACGACTCATCCGCAGGTGTCATCAGTTCCGCACCCGTAGAACCCTCTCCAACTCCGACCAGCCCCACGGCACTGGAGATCGACGCCTGGGGCCTCCGCCGCGGGCGGGATCTGGTGGCGGAGAGCGACCGGCTGAAGCAGTCGGGCACGGACGCGTTCGCCGCAGCCGACTTCTTCCAGGCCGCCTTCGACTCAGACCCGCGGCTGTGTGAATCCTGTGCCGACCCGCGGCGGCACCAGTTCCTCACCCAGCTGCTCGACACCCCGGAATACCGCTCATTGCACGCGGCCACCCGGCTGGACGACACGGCCTCCGCCATCGCCGCCACGCACTTCGCCGAGGAGTTCGCACGACTCGAAAAGGAGGACTCGAAACCCGGTGAGGCCGGGGCGACCGCCGGCGACGACCTGGGCGACGAGATGGCCACCCTGCGGGCAGTGGGCAAGGCCGTGGCTGAGGCCGGCAAAGAGGTGTCGGAGATGCACGAGGCGTCCGCCGCCCTGGGGATGGGGCCGGGCACGGCCGGATCCAACGACCCCAAGGCGGTGGCCGCCCTGTTCCGGCGAGTGCGGGCGGACCCGGCCCTGAAGCGGATCTGCGAGCTGGCCGGGCGGTTCAGGCGTGTCGCCCAGTCGAAGCAGCGGCAGAAGGTGAGCCACGGGCTGGACGACGTGGTCGGCGTCGAACCCGGCGGGGACGTCGGTCGCCTGCTGCCGGTCGAGTTGGGCAGGCTGATGGTGCCCGAACTGGAGCTCGACACCCTGCGGCGGATCGCCGAGCGGCAGGCCCTGTGCCGGGAACACCATGCCGTCGAACCCGTGGGCAAAGGGCCGGTCATTGTGTGTTTGGACGAGTCGGGCAGCATGGGCGGGGACCGCATCCACACGGCCAAGGCGTTGGCCCTTGCCCTCGCCTGGGTCGCCCGCCACCAGCGGCGGTGGTGTGCACTGGTGGCGTACAGCGGCGACTCGGGCGAACGCCTCCTCCCGCTGCCGCCCGGCCGGTGGGACGAAGCCAGACTGCTCGACTGGTTGACGGCGTTCCTCGGCAAGGGCTCCGAGATCGACGTCCCCGTGAGGGAACTCCCCCGCATGTACCGCCAGCTGAACGCCCCGCCCGGCGTCACGGACGTGGTGTTCGTCACCGACGCCCGCTGCCGCCTGCCGGCCGAATTACAAAAGCACTTTTGCGATTGGAAGCGGTCCGTGCGGGCCCGGCTGATCACCCTCGTCCTCGACCACGACGCCGGCGACCTGACCGCGGTGAGTGACGAGGTGCATTTCGTCCGCACCCTCGACCCCGAGGCCGACGCCGTCGGCCGGGTGTTGTCCCTGTAGTCCCGCCCCACTTTCCCCCGCCCGGTCGGTTCGCCGCGAGCGTGAGCCGACCGAGCGGTTTCGTTTCGTCCCATCCGAAGGAGGTGCCCCCATGTCCGCGGTGACCGCGGCCCGTGCCCCCGTGCCCGTGTCCCTGCCCGCCGGCACCAAGCTGCTCGGCGAGGTGATCTCGTGGACCTGTTCCGGCGTGGCCGTCACCCACGCCGCCCTGGTGGCGGCCCTGACCGACGCCGCCCTCGACCCGGCGGTGGCCCGCGAACTGGCCCCGCGGCACGCGTTCACGCGGGCGTGCAAGAAGCTGTCCGACGCCCGCATCATCCGCCGGGTGGCCGAGGACGACGCCACCCTCACCTTCCAGTTCACCCAGGAGACCCGCTCCACCGACCGTCTGGAGTACGTGCTCGAAACCATGCTCACCCTGGACAAGCAGACGGGGAAGGTGTCCTGCGACCTGCCCGGCCTGGCGACTGTGGCCCAGGAGGAGCTAGACCGGGCCGTGACCGCCCGCACCGGGGCCGACGTCACCCGCGTCGTCCAGAAACTCTTCGAGCGGCACGCCGACCTGTTCCCGGTGCGGCCCCAGGGTGGGGTGTACTTCACCCCGGAGCGGCACCTCGGGTTCGTGGACCGGGTGCAGTCCCTGCTCGGCCGGCTGGGCGGGCAGGTGTTGCGGTTCCCGGTGCCGGCGGGGACGGGTGAGGGCGACCGGAGCGTGAAGGCCGCCGTCGCCGCCGGACTCGCCGCCCTGATCGACGAACACCGCCAGGCCGTCGCCCGGTTCGGCGAGGACACCCGCGAGGGCACCCTGGAGCGGGCGGCCGAGAAGATTCGCTCGACGCAGTTCAAGGTGGCCGCCTACGCCGAGTACCTGCTCGACGCCAAGGCCGGGCTCGACCGCGAGCTGGCCGCCGCCCGCGACGACCTGCGGGCCAAGGTCGAGCACCTCTCCACCTCCCCGGCTCTCGCCTGATCACGCACGGAGGACTTGTGATCGCCACCAAGCCGCCGGACCCGCTGGTCCGGCACCGCCTCGTCATGGCTACGCCCGCCGCCTGGCCGGTGTGGCCGTTCCTGCCGGTCGTCCGCCGCACGACCGGGGAGGAGGAGCTGGGCGTGCTGTTCGACGCCTTGGGCTCGCTCCGCCTGCCCGGTCACTCGGCGACCGTCTGGTTCACCAACCTGTTCACCCTCCCCCCGACCCTGCCCGAGTTGCTCGCCCTGCCGAAGGAGGTGTTCGACACCGCCGACGAGCTGGTGGCGGCAGGCTGGCGGGTGGACTGACCCCTCGCACCCGAAGGAGGTGAAGACTGTGATCGTCCTGCCCCCCGGCCTGCCGAAGCGGTTCGCCGCCGTCGCCGCCCGGTGCGTCGTCGGCAAGCCGGCCGGCCCGCCACCCGCCGTGGTGTGCCGCTCGGCGGGCGGCGAGCTGACCGTTCACACCCGCCTGCCGAACGGAGTGATCCTGTCGTTCACCGCCGACACCGACACCACCACCGAGGCCGTGCTCGTCGTCCCGTTCGAGGTGCTCACCGCCCTCTCGCCGGTGTGTGAACGCATCGAACTGCGGCTCACCCGCGGACTCCAAGCCGAAGCTCGTTGGACCGACCCCACCGGGCCGAGGTCGCACCCGTTCGCCGCCCTCAAGCCGGGCCGCCAACACGACCCGCCGTCCGAAGTCCGCGAGTGGGTGCCGTGCCCGGCCAAGGTGCTCGCCGCCCTGCACGCGTGCGGGCAGGCCGCCGCCCGCGTCGGTTCCCCGCGGTACGCCCTGGAGCGGCTGTGCCTCGCCGGGTCGTCGAAGCGGGTGGTCGGGTCGGACGGCAAGGTCGCCCTGCTCTCCGGCCCGTTCCCCCTGCCGTTCACCGACGACAAGTTGATTCCGGCAATTCCGGTCTTCGGAAACCTGGAATGGACCACCCAGACGACCCTGAGCGTGGGGTACGTCGAAGGGTTCGTGGGAGTGAAGGCCGGGCCGTGGTGCGTGCGGCTGCCGGTGGTGCCCGGCCGCTACCCCGACGTGGCGGCGGTCATCCCGAAGAGCCGGCCGAGCGTCGGCGGGATCGACGAGACCGACGCCCGCGACCTGTTATCGAAGCTGAAGGCCCTGCCGGCTGGCGACGACCCGGACCTGCCCGTCACCCTGGTGCTCGACGGCGGGGTGTGCGTGCTGGCCGCGGACGACACGCGGACCGAGCGGGCGAAACTGTCCCGATCGCCGGCGGCCGGACCCGAGATGCGAGTGGCTCTCAACCGCACCGCCCTGGGCCGTGCCCTCAAACTCGGCTGCCTGACCGCGAAGGTGTGGGCGGCGGACAAGCCGGTGGTGTTCGAGGGCGACACGTGCACTCTCGTGGCCGCCCCGCTCGGCGAGGACGCCGTCGTCCGGGATCGCATCGAAGCCGTCACACCCGCCACACCACCCACACCCGACGACACCCCCACCCACCCCGTACCGCGGAGGACTGCCGTGAAGACCGACCCGCCACCCCGCCCGCACCCGCCGCCGGAGTCGCCCGACCCGCTCGCCCTGGCCGAGAGCCTGCGGCAGTCGCTCGCCGACGCCCACGCCGCCGCCGCCAAACTGGTCGCGGCGTTGAAGGGCAGGCGGAAGGAACAGAAGGCGTTGGCCGGCGTGTTTGCGAGTTTGAAAAGCTTGAACCTGAACGGCGGGGAGTAGCCATGTCCCACCTGCTGTCCGCCGCCGCCCGGCGATTGACTGACACGCTGGGCGAGTTGAAAGAAAAGGTGCGAGAAGCGATCGCCGGGGAGACCGGGAAGGCGGTGGCCGAGGCGGTCAAGCTGGCCGTCGCCCACGCCCTCGCCAGCGACCTGTCGGACGAACCCGCCCCGAGCCGTCACCGCCCGCCGCCCGACCCGTGGGACGACCCGCACGCCGACCGCTGGGCGGATGCGGGCGAGTGGGTGGACGCCGACGACGTGCCGCCACCCCCGGTGCCCGAGCCGAACCTGAGTGCCGCCGACCGCACCCGGCTGGCGGTGGCCGCCGGGGTCGCCGCCGGGCGGTGGGTGTTGGCCCGCGGCTCGCTGCCGGTCGCCCTGGCCGTCGGCGGGCTGGTGGCGTTGGCGGTGCTGTTCGGCGGGGCGGCCACCCACGCCGCCGCCGCCGCCCTCACCGCCGCCGCCGACCTGTCCGCGGTGAGTCGGGCCCTGCGACCGCACCGCCCCGAGCAGTAACCCCACCGTTCCCTCCACCCCAGAACCGCCGGGTCGAACACCCGGCGGTTCGTCGTTTCCCAGGAGACCTTCGATGACAGCGACCCTGAACGGCAAACCGCCCCGCAAGCAACTCGGCGACCAGTTGGACCGCCTGGACGGGATCATCGACGTGCTGGCCGACGCCCTCCCGCAGGCGGTGGCCGACGCGTGCAAGGAGGGGGCCAAGCAGGCGGTGAAGGACGCCCTGCTGGAACTGCTCGGCAACCCGGACGTGCGGGCCCTGCTCGCCGGCGGGGTGGCCCCTCCGCCGCCGCCCACCCCCACGCCGCTCGCGGCCGACCCGAGGCCCACCTGGTGGGAGCGGGCGAAGGCGAAGGTGCGGGAGCTGAAGGAGGTCGTGGTCGCCCGCACCCGGTCGGCGGCCGTCACCCTCACCCTCACCGCCCGCACGCTGACCGCGGTGCTGCCGCTCAAACGGATCGCCCTGGTGGCCGGGGCGGTCGGGCTGACGGTCGGCGTGATCAGCCTGGTGTGCCCGCCGCTGGTGGCCGCCGCCGTCACCGCCGTCGGCGGGGCGGTCGCCTCGGCCTCGGCCCAGGTGGGCGGGATGCTCCGCCGGCACGGGGTGCTCGCCCCGGCCGCGGACTGACGGTTCGAGTGGGAGCGGGGTGTGAACCCTCCGGCCGGTCAAGCACCCCACGAGGGTGCGTCAGCCCGTGCGGCGAAAATGTTCCCCTCTCCTCCTCGGTCGTGTCGGCGTCTCTCAACCGCTTTCTGGAGCCGTCATGCCCGTGCTCTTCGCCCTCGCCTTTTTCCTGCTCGCGGCCTTCGTGCTGTGACGCCGACCTCACCTCTTGGAAGCGTTCGCCATGGTCTACCTGATCGCCTGGGTCATCTTCGTCGCCCTCGCGACCGCGTGTTGGTACGTGTCCATCGCCTGCCTCCGCGGTACGGCCGGCGAGGCCGACGCGGCGGCGGTGCCGCACCGCCCGATGACCGCTTTGGTCGCCATCGGCTTCATCTCCCTGACGTCGTTCCTGCCGTTCCCGCTCGGCTGGGCCGCCGGTCTGCTGGTGTGGGGCGTGGCGGCGTTCGCCGGCTCGGGGTTGCCCGCCGGCCGGGCCTCCGTCCTGTTCTGCTACCTGGCGGCCGGCTCCCTGATCACCCGCCTGCTCGTCCTCGGCGTGCTGGCCATGTTCGGCATCTGAGCATCCCTGATCGAGGAGCCCATGCCCGTCACCGTCGTATTGGATGAATTGCACCTGACGCTACGCATCCCGGCCGCCTTGCCCGAACGTGAGGTGCGGTCGATCCGCCAGGTGTTGACCGGGAAGGCGTTCACCGCCGCCGTCCGCCGGGCGGTGCTGGTTGAGATGAACAAGCGACCCGCGTTGAAGCCGGTGCGGTTGATCGTCGCCCGTTGACTCACACCCGCTCCCGCCCTCGACTCCTCCATCGGGAGACGGGGTGCGGGGCGGGTGAGTATTCGGACGGTCGGATTCGCCGATCGGGGTGCTTTTCTTTAGCAGTCGGCCAATGACCTGCCCCACCTGCCGGTTGACAGGCTCAGCCCACGTACACCCCACTCTCCTCGTCCCACTCTTGGACGAGGTCGAGGGTGGGCGGCGAGAACAGGCGGACGCCCCGGCCGCCGAGGGAGCCGACGAGCAGCCGAGGACCGACCTGGGTGTGGTGGAACGCCACGTTGACCCCGCCGCGGTCGTCCGCGTCGAAGGCGAAGAAGCTCGCCTGTTCGGCCGACGAGGTGTCGAACGCCTTCACGTGCGGCCCGCCGCCCGTACCCGCCCCGGTGATGACTTCGGGCTGGCCGTCGCCGTTCACGTCCCCGGCGGTCACGCTCACCCCGCCGGCGAACGCCGTGTCGTAGGCGAAGAAGTTGGCCAGCAGGGCGGAGTCGGCGATCACTCCGTCGGACCGCTGCTCCCACAGGCGGGTGGCGTCGATCACCTTCACGTGCGGCCCGCCGCCAAGCCCCGCCCCGGTCACCACGTCCGCCTTCCCGTCGCCATTGAAGTCGGCCGCGGCCACGTGCACCCCGCCGCGGAACGCCTCGTCGTAGGCGTAGAAGCTGGCCACCTCGGCCCCGGTTCGGCCGTCGAACAC
The DNA here is from genome assembly GCA_964390195.1 of uncultured Fimbriiglobus sp. Taxonomy (GTDB): domain Bacteria; phylum Planctomycetota; class Planctomycetia; order Gemmatales; family Gemmataceae; genus JALHQU01. The sequence goes on from CAYMHO010000008.1 coordinate 42,110, forward strand.
TTTGACGTGCGGGCCGCCGCCGGCCCCGGCCCCGGTGATCATGTCGGCCAACCCATCGCCGGTCACGTCGCCCAGGGCCACGTTCACCCCGCCGGCGAAGGCCACGTCGTAGGCGTAGAAGGTGTAGACGAGGGCCGCGTCGGGGGTGAAGCCGGCGAGCAACTTCGCCCCGTCGAACAGCTTGACGTGCGGGCCGCCGCCGGCCGCCGCCCCGACGAAGAAGTCCGCCACCCCGTCCCCGGTCACGTCGCCGGTGGCGACGTTGGCCCCGCCGCCGAACCCAGGGAAGGCGTCGAACGCCAGCACCTCCGCCCCCGTCTGCACGTCCGTTAGCCGGACGACCGAACTGCCCCGACCGCCGACGGGCAAGTATCGCACCACGATCGGCGGTGTGGCGGGGGGCGGCGGGGACACCGGCGGCGAGCTGACCACCGTGACGATCGCGTCCTCCATGGCCGGCGGCAGTTCCTCGTACCCCACGAGGTCGGTGGCGGTGGAGAAGAAGCGGTAGGTGCGGCCGACATCCCCGGCGTAGACCGCCGAGGTGAGGGTGGTGTTGTCCAGCCAGAGGGTGTACGCCCCGCCGTCCACCGACACGTACACGTCGTACGTCGCCAGCCCTGAGCCGCCCGGTTCGTCCTGCCCGGCCCACGAGACGACGAACGCCGGCGTGGTGGTCTGGGTCGGGAGCGGGTTGACCGCACTGGTCGGCGGGCCGGCGTCGACGGTGTTGAACACGGCCGGCGTGTCGATGGGGGCGTTGTTGTCGAACACGATGCGGGCCTGGGCGTCGATGCGGCTGCCGCTCGGCGTGCCCGGTTTGGCCCTCACGATGAAGGTGACGTACCCCTCGCCGCGGCCGGTGGCGTCGTTCGGCGGGAGCAGCCCGCGGGCGGGGTCGGCCGGGATGTCGCCGGTGAGCGGGTCGATGGCGGTGAGCGTCCAGGTGACCACGCGGGTGGCCAGGTTCAGCTCGGCCGACACGTCGGCGAAGATGCCGAGGGTGGCCCGCAGGTCGAGCCGGGCGGAGTACACCGCCCGACCGCCGGGGACCGTGACGGTGAACGTGGCGAGACCGTACGCCCCGCCGAAGCCGATCTCACCGAGGGCGAACGAATGCAGGTCGAGGTCGTCGTCGAGCGTGTGCGTGACGACCACCTGGGCCGCCGCCGCGGTCGCCGAAGCGAGGTTCTCGAACCGGATGGTGTATGCGAGCGTCTGCCCCGCCGCGACGTGGAGGCCGGGGCCGACGCCATAAGGGTGCAGGATGTCGTTTGGGTCGAAAGAGAAGAGCTGGCGTGTTGTCGCTTGTATACGAGTCACCCCGGCATATAGTCCACTAGTGATTAACGCGAACAATCCATCTCTTGCGACATCAACGAAGCCATGAAGCCACGGGTTCTTCTCAGAGTCATAGTAATTCGGAGTGCCTCTACAGCCTCGTAAAATGTGCCTTGTTGTCACCAAATCACCCGCGTGGTCATAGAAGCACTCGTTCTGCGGCGAGTAACGAGTAGGCAATCTGTCTTCAAGAATACCGAAGAGATTGCAGTGAAAAGCCTCTGGCTTGCCATGATATTCTTTCCACCCTGTCGGAATTGATACCATGCCTCTGATATTCGGCGGGCAGTCAAGAAGTGGCTTGCTTTCTGGCTGAGGAGGGAAATAGAAGATGATGGGTGTGATCGCCAAGCCTAACGGATCAATGTAATGCAGAGGCGAATTGTTTCCATAACCTTGGAGGTTTATCGACTCTCCTTGAAGACCGATAGGATCCATCTGACTGAATCTGCCGGACGCGGTTTGATATTGCCTTGCACGCATGTATTCCGTACCACCGCTCTTCATCACCCCCCACTGGCCCACGTACTCGAAGTCGTTCGCCACGCCTTCGGTCACCGTCAGCCGCTCCCCGAACGGCAGGTAGGCGTAGCGGTTCACGTACCCGCCGGCCGCGTCCGTCAGGCCGACCGTCGAGCCGACGTAGTTAAAGTCGAAGTAACTGGTGCCGCCGGCCGCGGTGCGGCGGGTCAGCCCGATGCCGTGCGTGTACCGCGTCACCGCCCCGCCGGCCCCGAACTCGGCTACCACGTTGCCCAGCCCGGCCGGGTCGATCTGGTACTCCGTCCGCACCCCGTTCAGCACCGCCGCTACCCGGTTGCCGAACGGGTCGTACTCGAACGTCGACACCGCCGCCGCGTCAATCAGCCCGATCAGCCGGTTCTCGCTGCTGTACTGGTAGCCGCGGGCGGTGCCCGGCCCGACCTCGCTCGTCAGGTTGCCGTCGCGGTCGTACCCCAGGGTGTTGGTGCCCACGGCCGTGTACTGGTCGAGGGTGTCGGTCGCGTAGTCGGTCGCTACTCCGTTGTCGATCACGCTGGTGCGGTTGCCGTTGCGGTCGTAGCGGTACTCGATCACCCGGCCGGTGGGCAGTTCCACCCGCGTCAGTTGGCCGTTGGCGTCATACCCGTAGCGGGTGACGCCGCCCGTCTCGTCCGTCACCGCCGTCTGGCGGCCGAGCAAGTCGTAGGCGTAGGCGAACGACGAGTTCACGTCCCCGTCCGGTTGGTGGTTCGCAAGCGACGTGAGCCGCCCGGCCGCGTCGTACCCGTACGCGGTGTACGTGCCGTTGCCGTTGTCCTTGCGGGCCAGCAGGCCGGCGGTGTCGTAGGCGTACAGCACGATGCGGGCGTTCGCCGCGTCGGTCAGTTCGGCCAGCCGCCCCTGGGCGTCGTAGCGGTAGTTCACCGCCACCCCGTCCTGGTCCACACTCCGCGTCCGCCGCCCGGCGGCGTCGTAGGTGAACTGGAGGAACCGCCCGCCCGGCTGCTCGTACCGGGTGAGCCGGTCGGCGGTGTCGTAGGCGAGCGTCCAGGTGCCGAGCAAACTGGTGGCCGCAGTCAGATGCCCGCGGGCATCGTAGGCGTAGGTGGTCGTCCCCTCCGGCGTCACCTTCTGGGTGAGCAGACCGCGGGCGTCGTAAGCGTAGCCGACGGTCTGTCCGCGGCGGTTGGTGGAGGTCAGCACGTTCCCCACGCCGTCGTAGGTGAACGTCTCACGACTGCCGTCGGCGTAGGTGATGCTCGTCAGGTTGCCGCGAGCGTCGTACCCGTAGGCCAGCCGCCCGCCGTTCGGGTTGGTCAGGCTGGTCAGGCGGTCGTTAGAGGGGTCGAAGGTGGTGCCGATGGCACTGCCGAGTGGGTCGGTGGAGGTTGTCGGGTTGCCACGGGCGTCGTAGGCGAAGGTAGACGACAGCCCCTGCGGGGCGTTCGCCGCGGTCAGGTTGCCCGCCGCGTCGAACCCGAACCGGGAGGCGTTGCCCAGCGGGTCGATCACCTTCCGCACCTGCCCGGCGTCGTCGAACAGCAGTTTCACCTCGGACCCGGTCTGGTCGCGGACGGTCAGGCCGGCGGCCGAGTCGTAGGTGAATGTGACAGCCTGGGTGCCGTTCGTTTGGGCCTGGCGGACCAGCCGGCCGGCGGCGTCGTAGGTGAAGGCGACGGACGCCCCGGTTGGGTCGGTGATGGTCCGGAGGGCGTGCCGCTGCGGGAGGGTGCCCGCGGTCTCGTAGGTGTAGGCGGTGGTGCCTCGCGGGCCGGTCACGCTCAGCAGGTACTGGCCGGTGCCGTCGTAGGCGTAGCTGGTCACCCGCCCGGCCTGGTCGGTGAGCGTGGCCAGGCGACCGAAGGCGTTGTACGCGAGGGCGAACGCCGCCCCGCTGGAGTGGGCGAGTTGGGTGAGCCGCCCCCCGGTGTAGGTGGCCGTCACCCGGTTGCCGTTCGCGTCCTCGACGGAGTCCAGTTTGCCGTCGGGCCGGAACTGGAACACGCTGCCGTCCGTCTCCCGCAGCCGGTACGCACCCCCGGTGAGGGTGAGTGTGGCGTAGTCGCCGGCGGTCGGGACGAAAGTGCTACCCGACTTGCGGAAGAAGCGGGCCGCCCCGGCATTCTGCAAGGTGACGTTCCCGGCCGCGTCGGTGGCAGCGGTCAACTCCCAGGCGTGCGACCACCCGCGGCCGAGGGCACCCACGGCGTACCGCCCGGCGATCGGCTGGGCGTAGGTGCGGGCGAAAGCGAGCGGCAGGCCGGGCACCGGGGCGGAGGCGTCCACCGCCGACGCGAGTGAGGAGGCGGGCAACTGGGCCGACGCCTGTTGCAACTCGAACGCCAGCAGGCGGGCCACGTCGGCGGTGTACACGCCCAGGTTGCTCAGGGCGGTGGCGTTCTCGGCCAGCACCCGCGTGTACTGCCCGGCGGTGGTGCCCACCTGGGCCAGAAACACGGAGTAGATGGCGTCCCAGGCGTCGGGGGCGATGTTGGCCGGCCGCAGGTCGGGCTTGATTGCACCCCAGTCGATGAGCGAACTATCGGCTAATGGCCGTGAGGCTGTGAAGGTGATGGCGTTCACGTTCCGCGGGCGGAACTCGATTTGAATGGTGCCCCTGTAGCCTGGCGGCAGCGTGCCCGCCTCGCCGGTGGTGTTGATGCCGAGTACCTGGACCGACTGCCCGACGTACTGGGTGTCACCCGGCAGGCGGAGGTCGGCGTTGTCGGCCGACACCAGGATGAGCGGGGCGGGCTGATCAAAACCGGACTCGTTGCTGATGTCGACGGTCACGAGACCGCTACTACCGCCACGGATGGCCGAAGGACTGCTGATGCGGACCGCCGGCCGCGGGCTGGGGGCAGGCTGGCCTGCCAACACGAATCCCGCGGAAAGCGGTGGGGAACTGACTGCGACAGCGGCGGGCAGTGCGGCGGAGGTGTTGGCGGAGGGGTCGAACACTCGCACCGAATAGCTGCCCGGCGTCCACCCGCGGGTGTCAAAGGTGGCGAACAGGGTGCCCGAATCCCGCACGTTCACCCGCACCGCCTCCCGCTCCCCCCCGCCGAGAGTAAGGAACACACGAGCGTTGGTCGGGAACGCCGCCCCAGACAGGGTGACCGTCGCGTTGCCTCCGATCCATACGGCATTCGGGCTGGTGGCCGTGACTCGGAGTGCTTCGTAGTCGGCCAGGAGCGTAAACGGTACGGGCGTGAACGCCCCCTCGCGGCCGTACAGAAGGATGTAGTAGGTGCCAGCTTGTGGCCCACGGATGAGGATCTCCCGCCGGAGTTCGGCGAGCGAGTTGGCGGCGAAGTCGAACACGCTCCGGGTCGGGGCTTGCCCGTACCGCACATAGAACTCGGCCTGGTTCACCCCCCCGAACGTTCCGGTGACGGTCACGCTCCGCCCGGCGTCCAGGTCCAGACGGTAGAGCAGACTCTCGCCGTTCCGAATTGTTCCCATCCGCGGCGTACCGAGGGTGAGCGAGGGCACGGCCAGGGTCGTCACCGCCGCCGCGGCACGGGTGTTGTTCGCCCGGTCGGTGTCGGTCACCTGCCCGCGGCTGTCGGTCACCACCAGCAGGCGGTACGGCCCGGCCGCGGTCGCCGGTAGGGTGACGGTGAACGTCTCGGTATAGCTGCCCCCGACTGTCAGAGTCCGCGACTGCACCACCCGCCGCAGCAACAGGTCAGACGAGTCGTACACCCCGTCGGCCGACAGGTAGACGGAATCTTGCCAGGAGCCGCTGAGTGGGGCGGAACTCTGGTTCACGACGGTGTACGTGACGGTGATCGCCTGACCGGGGGCGGCGGCCGGCGGGCCGGACACGTTCGTGACGGCCAGGTCGCCGGCGGTGGTGGTGGCGTTCAGCACGACGGCGGTCGGCTCGTACCCGACGCCGAAGAAGGGCGTCTCGGCGGTGGCGAACGTGCCGGTGCGGGTGCCGTATGTGAGGACCGCAAACGCCTGCCCGGTCGTCGGCCCGAACCCGTTCACGAAGCGAGTCCGGACGCGACCACCCAGGTTGGCAGTGCCAGTGGTTACTCGCCCGAAGAGCCCGCTCGCGGGTGTGCCGCCGACGGCCAGCTCAAGAGTCCCGCTCCCGGTCTGATGGAACCCGCCCGCCACCGCGATCGAGTTGCCCGCGGCGACCACCACTGTCCCGTCGATCTGAAGAGATGACAGGGATAACGTGCCGCCGGTGGCAAGTGAGAGGTTGCCACCAACGCTGACCGCGAGAGCACCCTGAAGTACGGCCTGCCCGTCACCGCGGTCGAAACGAGCATTCAGCCCATTGAGGCGAACGGTTGCACCGAGAACCGACACCGTACCGATCGGGAGTTGGATGGTCGAGTTCGTACCGACTTCGTAGGTGCCGCCAACGAGTGCACCAGCGGAGTAATTGGAGAGAGCACCTGAGCCGACGATCGTGCCGCCGGTAATAGCCCGGAGGGTGCCGGAGGAGGTCCAGTTGGTGCCCTGGACGGTGACGGCGGTGGTCTCGGCGAGGACGGTGCCGCGGATGTCCAGCCCGGCGTCGGCCCGGCCGACGATGCCCGAGCCCCCTCGTACTGTCACCCCATGCCCGATGGTGAGCACGCCCCCTGGGGCACTCGCCGCCAGGACGCCGGTGAACGGGCCGGTGAACCAGACCGTCCCGGTTCCACCCAGCGGTCCGGCCCCCTCGACGCTGATCCGCCCCGTGCTCACCCCGTCACCTACCCACGCTATGCCGTTCAGGGTCAGCCCGTTCCGCACCGTCAGCGTGTTGTTCCCGCGGACCTGGATGTCCCCGTCCACCGTCACCCCGTCCAGGGTCGCACCCACGGCCACCGACGCCCCGCCGGTCACACGTATCGTTCCGCCGGTGACGTTTGCCCCGAGACCGAACGCCCCGTTGCCGTCCAGGGCCAGCACTCTCCCGGTGTTGGCGACCGTCCCGGCCAGCGAGATGGAACCGTTCCCAGTGGCCCGGAGGGTGCCGGAGGATGTCCAGTTGGTGCCCTGGATGGTGAGGGCGGTGGCGGTTTCAGCGAGGACGGTGCCGCGGATGTCAAGCCCAGTGGTGTTACTGCCGAGGATGCCCGACCCCCCTCGCACTGTCACCCCAGGCCCAACAGTGAGCACGTCCGCGATGCCGCTCGCCGACAGGACACCGGTGAACGGGCCGGTGAACCAGACCGTCCCGGTTCCACCCAGCGGTCCGGCCCCCTCGACGCTGATCCGCCCCGTGCTCACCCCGTCACCTACCCACGCTATGCCGTTCAGGGTCAGCCCGTTCCGCACCGTCAGCGTGTTGTTCCCGCGGACCTGGATGTCCCCGTCCACCGTCACCCCGTCCAGGGTCGCACCCACGGCCACCGCCGCCCCGCCGGTCACACGGATCTTCCCTCCGGTGACGGTCCCTCCGAGACTGAATGCCCCGCCGCCGTCCAGGGTCATGGTGTTGCCGGCGTTGGCCACCGTCCCGCTCACGACGATCTGGCCACCGCTGGTGGCCCGGAGGGTACCGGAGGAGGTCCAGTTGGTGCCCTGGACGGTGATGGCGGTGGTCTCGGCGAGCACAGTGCCGCGGATGTCCACCCCGGCGTCGGACCGGCCGACTGTGCCTGACCCGCCCCGTACCGTCACCCCCGGACCGATGGTCAACACCCCCCCTGGGGCACTCGCCGCCAGGACGCCGGTGAACGGGCCGGTGAACCAGACCGTCCCGGTTCCACCCAGCGGTCCGGCCCCCTCGACGCTGATCCGCCCCGTGCTCACCCCGTCACCTACCCACGCTATGCCGTTCAGGGTCAGCCCGTTCCGCACCGTCAGCGTGTTGTTCCCGCGGACCTGGATGTCCCCGTCCACCGTCACCCCGTCCAGGGTGCCCCCGGCGATCATGCTGGTGCCGGCCGTGACGCGGGCGTTCTTGAGAGTACCCCCGCCGAGGTTGATGCCCGAAGTGGCGGTCACGTTTCCGACAACGTCCAACACCCCTCCGCTCAGAGTGAACTCCTCGGCCGACTCCACGCTCGTCACGCTGGTGCTGCCCGTGCTGAACGTGATCGTCTGTGCCCCAGTGAGGTCGGGGATGACCACGTCATCTCCGGCGGCGGGTACGCGGTTCAGATCCCAGTTGCCGGGCGTGTGCCACGACCCGCCGGCCGCGTTTGCCCAGGTGATCGTCGTCGGGGTGGTGCGGTCTTCCAGCCGCTCGACCGCCAGCCACCGCCCGCGGCGGCAGGGAGGGGCAGGAGAAGCCCAATCGCAGATGCGGTCCCGCAGGACGAACAGCGAACTGGCGGCACGACGGGCGAATCGTGTCATCTCAGACCTACGTGTGGGTGACAAAGAGAGAGTACACGGTGCTAACACGTCCGTCACGCCACAAAGTCTTGAACGCGGTCTACGAGTTGATCACCTCCGCCAACACCTTGGTCCGCCTGCTTTATGGTTGGGGCCGGAAGCTGTGCAAGTCCGGGAACGGTCGAGGTCACTGACACTGATTTCAAAAGTGGATTTGGAGAGTATCCCGAGTTCACCTCCGCCCGCCAGTTCGCCGACCTGTGGGAGTTCGTAGAGTTTGCCGAGAAGGAACACCCCAAACTGAATTTGCTCACCCCGCCCGAGTGGTCCGAGAAGAAGTCACCATGCTCACCCGTCGCGCATTCCTCCGGTCCGCCGCGGTCGCGGTCGCCGCCTCGCGGGTGGCCGCCGACACGCCGGTCACCGGCACCGCCGACGACCGGTTCACGCCGTTCGACACGCTGATGACCACCTTCCTCGCCGACCACCAGGTGCCGGGGGCGGCCCTCGCCGTCGGGCGGGACGGCAAGCTCGTTTACTCCCGCGGGTTCGGGTACGCCGACGCCGACCGGACGGTGAAGGTGGAGCCGGACGCCCTGTTCCGCATCGCCAGCGTGTCCAAGCCGCTCACCGCCGTCGGCGTCCTCCAACTGGTCGAGAAGGGGAAGATCAAACTCGACGACCCGATCCTGAAACACGTCCCCCTCAAGCCGCACCTGGCCCCCGGCGACAAGGCCGACCCGCGGCTCGACGACGTGACCGTGCGGCACTGCCTGCAACACACCGGCGGGTGGGACCGGGGCAAGTCGGGCGACCCGATCGCCATTCCGAAGAAGATCGCCGACGCCCTCAAGATCGACCTGCCGGTGCCGCCCGAAGCCGTGGTCCGGTACACCCTCGGCCGCCCGCTCGACTCCGATCCGGGCACGAGGTACGCCTACTCGAACGTCGGCTACCTGCTGCTCGGCCGGGCCATCGAGTCGGCCGGCGGGCAGAAGTACGAGGAGTACATCCGGAAGGAAGTGCTCAAGCCGCTCGGGGTGACACGGGCGGCCCTCGGGCGGGCACTGCCGGAGAACCGGGCGAAGGGCGAGGTGGGCTACTTCGACCCGAAGAAGCGGACGGGGCCGTGCGTGTACCCGCCGCGGGCGGGCGAGCAGGTGCCGCTGCCGGACGGGCAGTTCAACCTGGAGGGGTTCGAGGCCCACGGCGGGTGGATCGCGTCCGCCCCGGACCTGGTCCGCTTCGCCAACGCGTTCCACGACCCGGCGGCGTGCAAGCTGCTCAGCGAGAAGAGCATCGAAACGATGTGGGAGCGGCCGAAGGTGACCGAGAAGGGTGCGTACTACGGGTGCGGGTGGCAGGTGCGGTCGGCGGGGAAAGGCATCAACGTGTGGCACACCGGGCTGATCGCGGGCACGGCGGCGTTACTCGTACGCCGGCACGACGGGCTGGTGTGGGCGGTGCTGTTCAACGCCAGCCACGACCCGGACGGCAAGTACCTGGCCGAAGTCATCGACCCGCTCGTCCACAAGGCGGCCGACGCAGTGGCATGGAAGTGAGTGGCTACTCCGCCGCACAACCGCCGTGCGGAAACGGGTACACTGTTCGCCGTCCCCACCGTCCGGGAGCACCCATGGTCCGCACCGCCGCCGTCGCCCTCCTGCTGGCCTCGTTCGCCGTCGCCGCACCGCCGGCCACCCCCAAGAGGGCCGCCGTCGACACCTACCACGGCGTCACAGTCACCGAGAACTACCGCTGGCTGGAGGACTGGGACAACAAGACCGTGAAGAAGTGGAGCGAGGACCAGAACACCCACGCCCGCGGGGTGCTCGACAAACTGCCCGGTGCCGACGCCCTCCGCCAGAAGCTGACCAAGATCATCGCCGCGAAGACCACCGGCCACTCCTCCCTGGCCGTCCGGGGCGACAAGGTGTTCGCCCTCCGCCGGCAACCGCCGAAGGAGCAGCCGTTTCTGGTGGTGCTGCCGGCCGCCGACAAGCCGGACGACGCGAAAGTGTTGCTCGACCCGACGGAACTGGACAAGAAGGGGGGCACGGCCATCGACTGGTTCGTGCCGTCGCCGGACGGCAAGCTGGTGGCGGTGTCGCTGTCGAAGGGCGGCAGCGAGGCGGGCGACGTTCACGTCTACGACGTCGAGACGGGCAAGCCGACGGGCGAGGTGATCCCGCGGGTGAACAACGGCACCGCCGGCGGCGGGCTGGCGTGGGCGGCCGACGGCAAGGGGTTCTACTACACCCGATACCCCCGCGGGAAGGAGCGGCGGCCCGGAGACCTCGACTTCTACCAGCAACTCTACTTCCACGCCCTGGGCACGCCGTCGGAGAAGGACCGGTACGAGTTGGGCAAAGACCTGCCGCGGATCGCCGAGATCAAGGTGACGCTGCACGCCGAGAGCGGGCGGCTGCTGGCGACGGTGCAGAACGGCGACGGCGGCGAGTTCGCCTTCTTCCTGCGGTCGGCCGAGGGCCAGTGGCAGCAGTTCGCCAAGTTCGAGGACCGGCTGGTGCAGGCGGCGTTCGGGCCGGACGGCAGCCTGTACGCGGTGTCACGCAAGAACGCCCCGCGGGGCAAGATCCTCCGGCTGGCGGCCGGCGACACCGACCTGGCGAAGGCGACGGCGGTGGTGCCCGAGGGGGAGGACACGGTCGTCACCGACTTCTGGACGGCCCCGGACGAGGCCACGGTGCTGCCGACGGCCAAGCGGCTGTACGTCACCTACCAGCTCGGCGGGCCGAGCGTCATCCGCTGCTTCGGGTACGACGGCAAGCCGCTCGCCGGGCCGAAGCAGCCGGAGGTGGCGGCGGTCGGCGGGCTGACCCCGGCCGGCGGGGACGACGTGCTCTTCCGGGCGGAATCGTTCACCCAGGCCGGGGCGGTCCACCGCTTCCGCCCGGCGGCCGAGGAGACGAAGCGGCTGCCGCTCACCTCCGACCCGCCGGTGGACCTGTCGGACGTGACGGTGGTCCGCGAGTTCGCCGCCAGCAAGGACGGGACGAAGGTGCCGGTGACCATCCTGCTGCCGAAAGGGGCGAAGCGAGACGGCACCAACCCGTGCCTGCTCACCGCCTACGGCGGGTACGGGGTGAGCATCGAGCCGGGGTTCGACCCGGCCTCCCGCATCCTGTTCGACCACGGGTTCGTGCTGGCGGTGGCGAACCTCCGCGGCGGCGGGGAGTACGGCGAGGGCTGGCACACGGCCGGCAACTTGACGAAGAAGCAGAACGTGTTCGACGACTTCGCCGCCGTCATGAAGCACCTGAGCGACCAGAAGTACACATCCGCAGCGAAACTGGCGATCGAGGGGGGGAGCAACGGCGGGCTGCTCATGGGGGCGGCACTCACCCAGCACCCGGACCGGATGGCGTGCGTGGTGTCGCACGTCGGCATCTACGACATGCTGCGGGTGGAGCGGTCGTCGAACGGGGCGTTCAACATCCCCGAGTTCGGGTCGGTCAAGGACGAGGCTCAGTTTAAGGCACTGCACGCCTACTCGCCGTACCACCGGGTGACGGACGGGACCAAGTACCCGCCGACGCTGCTGCTGACCGGGGCGAACGACCCGCGGGTGGACCCGATGCAGTCGCGGAAGTTCACCGCCCGGTTGCAGGCGGCCAACCCCGAGGGTGTGGTGCTGCTGCGGACGAGTGCCGGCACCGGGCACGGGCTGGGCACCGGACTGTCCGACCGCATCGAGGAGTTGACCGACGTGTACGCCTTCCTGTTCCACCACTTGGGGGTGGAGGTAAAGCGTTGACCAGGGGCGTGACACCCGCCGCGGTTTCGGCCGCGACCGCTTCGGGTCCGGCGGGAGAGTCGTCTTCAGCGGCTCCTCGCCCGTACGATCCCCTCGGCTCCCCCGTACGGGACCTCCCCGCGGGTCAGACGGCTCTCGGCGGCCCACTCGCTGAGCAGGTGCCGGCACCCGCTGAACGGACTCTCGGGTGGCTTGGGAAGGAGCCACTCATGAGGGGAATGAACCCCAGCGGCATTTCCCAAGGCCCCTGTCGGGGTAAATGGCACCCCAGAAGGACCCAGGAATCCAACTCCCTGACGCACTCGGCCCGCTCGATGAATCCTGGGCACTCTGACTTCGTGCAGATGACCAGATCTGGTACGCTTGTCACGCCCTCAGTAGGAAGCAACAAGCGGATTTCGGGGGGGCCATGACTGAGCAGCAATGGCTGAATGCGGGTGATCCAGAGTTGATGTTGGAAGACCTGTTTCAACTACGTTCATGTAGTGCACGAAAGCTCAGGTTGCTTGCCGCCGCTTGTTGCCGGAGGTTTTGGCACCTCATGGGGGAACCCACGGCTCCCCGTGTCATTGATGACGCCGAGAGTTTCGCGGATGGTGAAGTAGGCGATTGGAAGAGACGACACATTCGCTCTCAACTTCAGCCGCAGGTACGCCATTCAGGGGCGTGGGACGCGGGACAGGCATTGGTGGACCTTTTTGACCCCACCCCTGGGGTTGCGGCACGCGAATGCCAACAGAAGATCATCTCTTTTCGTTTCTGCTTTGCTTCGGAAGGACTTCGGAATTCAGAAGAGTACCAAGCAGCAAAAGACCGCGACGAGGAGAAAAGTAGACTGAGTGACTTGTATCGTTGTATCTTCGGCAACCCATTCCGCCCCGTGACCATCGAACCCTGCTGGTTCTCCGAAACCGTCGTTGCCCTTGCTACGGGCATATACACCGACCGTGCGTTCGACCGGCTTCCGATCCTGGCCGACGCCTTGGAAGAGGCGGGATGTGATCTTCCCGACATACTGCATCACTGCCGAGGCGACGGACCGCACGTTCGCGGCTGTTGGGTGGTCGATGTCATTCTGAACAAGTCCTGATCTCCACCGGAAGGAGCCGAAATGCGTAAGCCCTTCATACACGGAGCCGTGCTGGGAGTGGTGGCGAGCGTTCTGATCATCTCCCTGTGTGCCGCCTCCCCATTGAGCAACACCCTCCTTCTCCGACCGCTCCTCGCCCAGGTCGACCCGCGGTACGTCACGCCGGGCGTCGATCCGGCCCCGTTCGACCCCAAAGGGTGGCGGTCCGGCTCCGGGAACCAGAGGTTGGCGATGGCGACGTGGTTGGAGCAGTCCAACGCACTCGAAGGGAAGACCCGTGCCGGAGTGGTCGAGATGCTGGGCGAGCCGGACATCAGCAAGCCGGGCGACGAGGGGGTGCGGTGGCTGCTGGGGTTTCACGCCAAGGGGCTGTTCGACGAGTCGAAGTGGCTGGTGCTGACGGTCACCGAGGACGACAGGGCGACGGGGGTGGGTGTGTGGACGGACTGGTGAGTACCGACCGATGTGGGTTCGTCCCGCGTCGGACGGCCTTCAGACCAGCCCGCTCCCGACGTGCACAGGAACGTGACCGAGTCGCGATCTGAAAGGACGATTCGCAAAAGTGGTTTTGTAATTAGCCGCCAACGTCAAGGGGGCGGACTCGCCCTGCCCCGACTCTGGTTTTGAGCGGAGGTGCGGAGTACGCCCGATGATGCCGACGGGAGAGTTCGTCTCGCAGTCGTCGCCCCTCGGCCCGAACCTCTGGCCACCCCGTCATCGCCCGCCCGGCCGACCGGCCACCGGGTGAACGGCCGCACGGTCGGCGGGGCGGATGTCAGCCCGCTGCCGTTGAGCCGGGTCACGACTGCGGCCCGCCGCACGGGTCGTACGTGCCGCTATGCGGAGCGGAACCAGACAGACCTCGGTTCCCTCGCCCTCCGGTCCGCCGCCCGCCGTCACCGGCCGTAGACCACCTCGACCGACGGGTCGGTGTACGAGAACTGGCCGCGGCCGAGCCGCATGGCCGCCCCGATCTCGATCTCCGCCTGGTACATCACCAGCCCGCTGGCGGACTCCTTCGGCCGGAGGACGCACGCCCGGAGGAAGCGGGGGTCGGCCGCGGTCGTCACGTCGGCGGACTCCTTGCCGAAGTGGACCCGGACGTTCTCGGGGTACACCCGGACCGGGACGGTCCCGCTGTTGGTGATGGTCACCGTCGCCCCGTACACGTCGGTGCCGGTGAGGAGGACCGACAGCCCGAGGGCGGTCAACTCCCGCTTCGACAGTTCCTTCGCCATGGCCTGGAGGTCGGCCGTGCCGTCGCGGCAGGAGACGGTCAACCGGGCGACGGGGGCGGGCTCCCGGCCCGACGGAGAGGGGGTGTCGAACACCGACGCCCACTGGTCCATCCCGCCGGGGGTCGGGGGTACGGGTTGAGACGTGGGAGGCGTTTTCTGGGACGGGGTCGTCAGGCCCAGTGGCGGTTTGGTGGGGGGGAGCATAGGCTGGTAGGTTGGTTTGCCACACCCGGACAGGCGGAGGATGGCGACGACGACGGCCACCGCCACGCCACCCCCGCCGCCCCATTTCCAACCGGCGGGGATGGGCCGCTTGACCGCCGTGAGGGCGGTGGTGTCCGGCTCGGCGGCGGGGGTGTGGCCGGTCGGGGGCGAGAACGGCACGCCGCCGGACGGGGCCGGGGCGGACGGAGCGGTCGGCCCGAACCCCGGCGTGTGCAGCAGCGGTTGCCACACGCTCTCACCCACCCGACAGGCCGGCGTCTGCCAGCTCAGCCGCCCGGCGGCGAGTTCGGCGTGCAGGTGCCCCGCGGTGAACGGGCCGGTCGGCGTCTCGCCCGCGAGCAGCCAGTAGCGGTCCGCGGGCGTGCCGTTCGAGTCGGTCATGGTGTCCTCGGACGCGGGTCGGAGACAGGAATCGTCGGCCGTCAGGATGCCGGAGTCACTCAGCCGTTCACCGCCTCTTGTGCTTCAGGTGCTCGCGAACGCCCCACACGACCGCCGCCAGCACCGCCAACACGATGACCCCGCCCCAGCCGATGGCGTTCTTGAGGCCGGTGAACGCACCCCCGATTTTGGACTTCTCCCAGGCCGACGGGCCCGCCGGCTTCGTCGGTAAACTCGGGCCGGACGGCCTCTTGAGTGGGAAGTCGCCGCCGCCCGCCCGGCCGGGCGGCACGACCGACTTGCGGTGCTCGTCGGCCAGGGACACCGGGCCGGACAGTGCCGCCCCTTCCACCCCGGTCACCACCAGGTCGTCCGCCTTCCACCCGCCCGACTGGATCAGGGCGATGTACCCTTCCATCCGCACCCGCTCGCCTGCCTCCGGGACGAACCACGACCCGCGGAACCCCACCCGCTTCGTCCCCGGCGTCGGCCCGTCCACCTCCCCACCGGTGAGCTCGAACGTGTCGTTCGGGTCGTCCGGCGTCTTGTCGGCGAACGTGGCGTCGAGGACGGCGTGCAGGCGGGCGGTGGCGTACTTCTTCGCCTCGGCCGCGGTCTTCGCATCGCCGAGTTTCTCGCACACCTCGGTCGGGGTGTACGGCCGCACCGCCTCGTACAGGCTGTACGCCCCCCACCCGAGCAGGGCGAAAAGTCCGACGGCGAAGAAGGCAATGATCGCCACCTTCACCCCGAGGCTCGGCGGCGGCGGTGCTGTCGTCGCCGATGGGGGTTGGGCGGGTGTTGGCGGCGGTGGAGGGGCGGGAACTGGTGTGGTCGATCCGGTGACGGCGGGCGGCAAAGCAGTTGGGGCGGTCCCGGCGTGCGGGCCGACGCCGGGGGTGCGGAGGAGCGGCTGCCAGGCGGTCGCCCCGACCACGCACGCCGGGGTGTCCCAGGTGACCCGGCCGGCGGCCAGCTCGGCGTGCACCTCGGCCACGGAAAACGGGCCGGTCGGCGTGGGGCCGGCGAGCAGCCAGTAGCGGACGGCGTGGTCGGGCATCAACCGCTCTCGATCGGGGAGGTCAGTGACGCGATTGGGTGTTAAAGTCCGTGTTGTTATAACCCGTGGATGAAAAGGACGCAAGCGGCCATGGTGGCCGCATGCCGTCGGACGACATCAAGACCCTGTTCGGCCGCCGGGTGCGGCAGCTCCGCACCGCCCTGGGGGTCGCCCAGGAGGCGTTCGCCCACCAGATCGGCATCGACCGCAGCTACTTCGGGAGCATCGAGCGGGGGCGGCGGAACGTGAGTCTGGAGCACATCCAGAAGATCGCCGACGGGCTGGGGGTGCCGCCGGCGGACCTGTTCCGGTTCGACGCCCTGACCGAGACGGGTGCCGGGCCGAATCAGCCCGCCCCTGAGGTGAAGCCCGTCCGCAAGCCGAAACCCCGCAAGCCGAACGCCTGACCACCCCTCCCCATCGCGAACACCACTCTCCTGACGGCGAGCAGCCCTGCGTGACGCAGGTGCAGATCGGCGGAAGTCCGGGGACTGGTGCTGTGCCGCTCGCTGAGGGGGAGTAGGCGAGGACGGCCGAGTTTATCGTCGAGGGGGCGGTAGCGGCAAAGGAACTGTCAGAGGCCGAGGTCGATGGTGCCCCCACTCGGTGGCGGTGGTGGCCGGCAGGCACAAGGGCGAGCACCCGCTCAATTACCGGGTTGACCCGGCGGTCCTACGAGGAGGATTCGACTGCTCGAGTGCGGTGGCAACGGGACTTGGGTATAGTCAACACACCTCCCGCCCGGCCCACTGCCCCGGTGACCCGTGATCCGACGCACCGCCGCCCTGACCCTGATCCTCACCCTCGCCGCTCACGCCCCCGGCTTGGAGCCGATCCCGGACAAGCTGGTGGTGCTCACGTTCGACGACGCGAGCAAGTCGCACCACGCCGTCGCCCGCCCGCTCCTGCTCAAGCACAAGTTCGGGGCCACCTTCTTCGTCACCGAGGGGTGGGACTTCGCCACCAACAAGAAGGACTACATGACGTGGGCGGAGATCGCCGAGTTGCACACGGACGGGTTCGAGATCGGCAACCACACCATCGACCACAAGGGCGTGACCGACAAGACGGTCGGCGACCTGTCGGCCCAGATCAAGGCGATCAACGCCCGGTGCAAGGAGCACGGCATCCCGCAGCCGGTCAGCTTCGCCTACCCCGGCAACGCCATCACCAAGGAAGCGTTGCCGGTGCTGCAAGACCTCGGCATCAAGTTCGCCCGCCGCGGGGGCAGCCCCGAGCACCCGTACAAGGACGGCCGCGGGTTCGCGTACGAGCCCGGCCTCGACCACCCGCTGCTCGTCCCCACCGCCGGGGACGCCCGCCCGGCGTGGACCCTGGACGACCTGAAGGCGGCCGTCTCGCAGGCCCGGCACGGGAAGGTCGCGGTGTTGCAGTTCCACGGCGTCCCCGACACCGCCCACGACTGGGTGACGACGAAGAAGGAGCAGTTCGAGGCGTTCGTGAAGTACCTGGCGGACGAGAAGTATACGGTGATCGCCCTCCGCGACCTGGCGAAGTACGTCGACCCGGCGGTCGTGCCGTCGGACCCGTTCGGCGTGATCGAGGACCGGAAGAGGCTGGTCGAGGCGAAACGGGACGGGGGCAACGGCCGCCCGGCGAGGGGCGACGAGCTGCGGTACTGGCTGGACAACGCCCTCGTGCGGCACCGCTTCACGGCCACCGAGACCGGGGCGGCCCTCGGCCTGACGGCCGACGAGGTGACCGCCGCGGCCAAGCGACTCGGGGTCGATCCGTCGAAGCAGCCCGAGCGGAAAGCCGATGATCCGCTTGTCATACTCCCGTATCCGGGCGGGCGGCACCCGCGGACCGGGTTTCGCGACGGGGCCATCCGCCCGCAGCGGGAGACGAAGGCGAGCGTGTTCGCCCCGTGGGCCGGCGGCGGTTACGCGGTGACGGACGTGCCCGAAGCCGTGTGGTTCGAGCCGACCCCGAAGAAGCCGGAGCTGCTGTACCTCGCCCACACGCACGTGCCGACGACGTGGGACAAGCAGAAGGTGACGCTCGACCCGCTGGAGTGGACGCGAAACAAGGACGGCTCGCTGACGCTGGAGCGGATGCTGCCGAACAAGGTCACGCTCGCATCGAAGGTCTTGCCGGGCAAGGACGGGGTGCGGATGGAGTTCAAGGTCACCAACGGCTCGGCCGAGAAATTGACCGGGCTGCGGGTGCAGATGTGTGTGATGCTGGCCGGGCTGACCGGGTTCGACAAGCTGACCAACGACAACAAGGTGTTCGCGTCCCCGTTCGCGGCCTGCAAGGACGCGTCGGGGAAGCGGTGGGTGGTCACCG
Organism: uncultured Fimbriiglobus sp.; assembly: GCA_964390195.1. Taxonomy (GTDB): domain Bacteria; phylum Planctomycetota; class Planctomycetia; order Gemmatales; family Gemmataceae; genus JALHQU01. The sequence continues at coordinate 60,310 of CAYMHO010000008.1, forward strand.
GCTGGGAGCGGTGCGGGCGGGCGTGGGGCAACCCGCCGTGCCCGTGCCTGCACGCCGACCCGGTGGTCGAGGACTGCCCGCCGGGCGAGACGCGGGCGGTCCGCGGCTGGCTGTCCTTCTACGAGGGCACCGACGTCGACGCGGAACTGAAGCGGCTGAAGGCGGTCGCGTTCGAGTGACGGGGAATACCACGTCACTCGAACGCGTTGGTCGTCGGTCAGCCGCGAACGCCGCTGACGTGCGTCGAAACTCGCTCCCCAGACCACCGCACGTCATCACCGGCTACGACCGAGACGCGAAAGCATCGTTGATCAAGATCCCGGCTTCACCAGTTCAGGCGGTCGGGTGCGACCTGCACCCGACCGCGTGCCGCAGACTACCTCGCCGCGTGAGACAGGCCGTCGAGACGGACGAACCGATACCCGGACACCAATCGCCCGTCGTCACCCTCGATTCGCCCCCGCTCCAGCCGGAACCGGACCGGCTCGTCTTCGACCTCGACCTCGAACGTCTCGCCGGCGTGGACGTTCAGCCTCTTGGCCAGTGCCCGCTCCCGGCTGGCCGAAGTCTCGCGATCGTCCTTGGGGATGAGCCGGCCGACCAGGCCGAGTTCCACCACCGCCCCGAGCAGGTAGGTCGGCGCCATCCACTGCTCCGCCTTGGGCAGTTTGGCCGCGAGCAGGGCGAGGGCGGAGCGAACCGGGTCGTCCGCGGTCCGCCGCGTGGACAGGTTGGCGAGAAAGTCCTTGTACCCATTCACCTCCAAGATGCCGCCCATCGTCTTGGCCCATTCCGTACGGCTGTGGCCGCAGGTGCCGCCGAGCGGGCGGCCCGCCTCGACCCACCGGGCCACCATCCCCCGCAGTTCGGCGGCGATCGGCCCGCGGTTGGCCGGCAGATACTCGTACCGCGGGTTGCCGATCGGGCTGTCCCGGTTGCCCACGTCGCCCTTCGGTGCCAGGCGGATGGGCAGTGACCGGTTCATCAAGTCGGTGGACACGACCCCGTCGTTGGTCGTCATGGCCACCACCCAGTGGTTCGGGCGGCGGGTGTCGGGGCCGGTGCCGGTGCCGGTGGCGTGCAGGACCGGGTGCGGGTCGGTCAGGAACCGCTCCAGGAAGGCCGAGCGGATCTGGCCCCGTTCGACGCGGACGTTGCCGACGTCGATCAGGCCGACCCGCGGGTCGCCCTTGACGGCCGCGACGACCGCCCGTTGGAAGGCCCAGTCGGCGTCCTCGTAGCTGACCGCCGCCGACACCGTTTCCCCCTTTGCGAAGTCGAGGGTGGTGTCCTTGCCCCCGTGCGTCTTGGTGCTGGTGATCAGCACGAACGGCTTGTTCCCCGGCCAGTAGTGCCGCATCTGGACCGTCAGGGCAGCGGCCACCGCATTCGTCCGGTCGGCGTTCGACTCGAAGTTCATCACCTCCAGGAACTTGTTGATCGCGTCCGGCGACCGGAACACCTTCGGCTCGGGGCCGGGGTAGTACACCCGGTGACCGTCGCCACCGTCGTTGTAGCCCGGCCGGGTGAGCGTGAAGTCGCCAAGGAACTCCGGCCGGTCGGCCACCCGGTCGAGCACCGGGAAACGGCCGAGGAACAGCTCCGACCGCACCATCTTGTTCAGGGTCGCGGGGGGGAACCCATCCACCGCCGGTTTGGCGTTTTTGTACAGCACGATCGGCAGCCGGTCGATGATGACCACCCCGAGGTCGGCCCCCTTCGTCACTGACTGCGGGAGGTCGCCGGCCTGGGAGGGGACGACGATCAGCCCCGCCCCCCGCTCCGGGTGGCGGTACACGTCGCCGACCGCCGCGAGCCGGGAGCCGATCAGGGGGTACAGGATCTGGGCCGGCAGTCCGAGGTCGCACGCGAACCACTGGCCGTTCGATAGGGCCGGCACCGGGTACTTGCCGGCGGGCACCAGTTGTGGAGCGGCGGGCACCAGCGTGCCGGTGGTCTGTGCCCCGTTCGTCGTGCCGGGCCACTCGGTCAGCACCCCTCCCTTCTTGGTGGGCTTGACGATCAGGACTGGGGTAGTGTCTTGTTCGTCGTGGGGCGTCACCGCCTCCCCCTGCTTCATCCCGCTCTTCGTGCTCGTCTTCGCCATGTGCATCTCCTGTGTAGTGCGGGCTTGTGGGCCGCCCGTGGGCCACCGTCGTTCACCGTCCGTCTCTTTCACTCCGACCAGTGTCCCTCCCGGTCACCGTCATCCGGGGGAGGTGGGAGCCACTCACTCGTCCTTGTCACCACCCATCTGCCCCACCGTCATCTCCCCGCCTCTACCCAGACAGACGCCCACGCCACGGAATTACTCCCGACGCGTCGGTTCCCGGAACCTGGGAACCGAGAACCGGTGAAACGACCTGCCGGGCGGACGCCACAGGGTGGGTGGCGTAACCTGGAGGCAGCAGTCCCGAGGGCGGTGCGATGGCGGGCGAGAAACTGCTCAAGTTCTGGGTGGCATTGTCGGAGCACGCCGTTACAGTGCTGCGAGACGTGTTGGAAGAACTCGACCACCGCCCCCCGAACTGGACCGAAAGGACCGAAGGCACGAGGAGAGAACAAGTCCGGGCTTGGGAGAAACTGGATCTGCCGGGGTGGGTGGCGTGGGAGCTGACCAGCCTCGCCTCCTCGCGACAGGACTGGGAGGATCGAGACGGTCTACCGGACAACGTCCGAAAACAGAAGTGCCGGCTGCTCGAACACGTGTGGGCGGGGGTTCATGGCGATGCCACCCCCCGGCCGCTCACCGCGGCCGAGGCGGGTTGGCTGGCCGACGCCCTCGACGAGCCCCCGCCGAGACTCGCCCGCCTGGCCGTGTGGGATCCGCACCCACCGCTGTACCACCGACACGTCAACTGCCTGGAGGAGGTGCGTGACGCACTCGACCAGAAGGCGGCCCTGCGGTGGACTCGTGAGTCAAATCGCCTGGCCGACGTGCTGACGGACTCGGGACACTGGGCCGAGGGTCGAACGGGGCGTGGGAGGAAGGACGGCCTGGCGAGATTGTCTCTGGCCGACGGCTGGCGGGCGGTCGGCGAGTGGGTGGACCTGGCCGGGCAACTACACAAGCAGGTGACCCTGACGGCCGCACCGGGGAAGAGGCCGACAAAGTCCACGGCCGAACAGATCGCCGCCGCAGTGAAGAAGTTGAGGCAGGAGATTCGAGCGACGGAGGGCGGGAGACAGGCCAAGCCGGAGACGCTGAGGAAGCGAGTGAGGTTGCGGAAAACCGTCGTGTTAAAGGCACTCCGCCAGTTGGCAGACGGGGGGGAATATGACGGGCTCCCAGGGGCAGCCGGTGACGGGTGACGCGTTGGCGTCAACGCCCTCAACACGCGTGTAGCGGCCGACTGAAATCTCGTCTCGACCGTGCGAGGGAAGGCGACCGTGATGGTGAGAAGCCGGACAAGTCAGGAAGGCGGGTCCGAGCGAAGTCGTCCTGGCGGGGGAAACGCTACCTGTCTACCCGGTGCCGGAAGCGGAGTCTGTGGCCGGTGCCCATCCCCGCCCGGTGGGGCTGCCCGAACGCCTCATGACGGCTGCCGATACCACCTCTTGAGCCGCATCCACCCGCGGTGGCCGTACGGTCATGCAGCCGCACGTGACCCCGGTCCAGGTTATCCAAGACTGCGAGGAGAGCTGTGACGACGGTCCACCACCTCAACTGCGGCACGCTCCTGGTGCCGCCGTACCCCACGGTCGTCTGCCACTGCTTGCTGCTGCAAGAAGGACAGCGACTCGCCCTCGTCGATACCGGCATCGGCCTCCAGGACGTGAAGAACCCGGCCGGGCGGCTGGGGCAACAACTCATCGACCTGGCCGGCTTCCAGTTCCACGCGGACGACACCGCCGTCAGGCGGATCGAGGCCCTCGGGCTGTCCCCCGGTGACGTTCAGCACATCCTCCTGACCCACGCCGATCCCGACCACGCGGGTGGCCTGGCCGACTTCCCGCACGCCCAGGTGCATGTCTCGGAGGAGGAACACGCTCACGTGGCCGGTGGGCACTGGCGGTACGTGTCGACGCAGTTCGCCCACGGCCCGGCCTGGAAGACTTATGGCCGCTCGGTCCGCCGCTGGTTCGGGCTGGAGGCCCGCCCGGTCGACCTCGGGTTCACGTCCGAAGTGCTGCTCGTCCCGCTGTTCGGCCACACCCTCGGGCACTGCGGGGTGGCGGTGCGGCAGGGGGA